>NZ_JAQUWN010000013.1 GCF_028692895.1 Pseudodesulfovibrio sp. | reverse complement strand
ACAAATTGGCTTCGATGAATGTTAGTATCGCCGAAATTTACGAAGCTTTGGAGAAAAACAATGAAAACACAGGTGGTAGCTATATAGAACAAGGAAGATGCTCTTCGGCGACGCGGGAGGCGACACCCTGTCCGGCGGCGCGGGCAGCGACATTTTCACCTACGGAGCCTCCGACGAGGGAGGCGACGCCATCGCCGACTTCAGCCACGCCGACGACGCCTTCCACTTCACCTATTCGGAATTCGGGCAGTCGGCCGTCGGCGCCCTGAATGCGGACCACTTCTTCGAGGCCGCGTCCCAGATGAACGTGCATGAGGCCTGCTTTTATTTCGAGTCCGACGCCCTCTGGTACGACGCCGACGGCGCGGATGCCCAGGCCGCCGTGCAGATCGCCCAGGTCACGGGCGACGCAGTCCAGGCCGACGACATCGTCTTCGTCTGATCCGCACTCCCCTCGCGAAAACACGAACGGCCGATCGCCCCTCGGGGACGACCGGCCGTGTGCGCTCCCGGCCTGGCCGGGGCGGGAAAACGGAGGGTGCGCCTACAGCTCGCCCGCGCAGGCGCGCCAGGCCAGCCCCTTGATCGAGACGTACTCGGCCCGGCCTTGCAGGAAGGCGTCGAGCCGCTCCCTGTCCGGGCCGGAGAACACTGGAAGCAACGGCTGGTCCACGGCAGGGATGCGCAGCAGGCTCTCGCGGATGGCCAGGTCCCACTGCCCCCCGTAGACCTCGATGTCATCGAGGCGCAGACGGCCCCGGCAGTTCTCGCAGCCGCAGTGGATCTCGTAGGGCTCCTGGATGTTGAGCAGGCCGTATTCCGTGGTAACTTCCTCGCCCGCCGCGATGTCGCGCACGGCGATCTCCAGGTTGTAGCCGGTCATCATGGTGTTGCTGTGGCAGTTGTGGTTCATGTACCGCGCGTGGTCCCAGCTCAGGACCAGGTTGCCGCAACGGTCATGGTACATGTGGGTCTCCATGGACTCGCGGACCGGGCCGGGCAGTCCGCAATACTGCCCCTGGGTGAGGCAGATGTCGTACTGGTCGCGGACCACGACGATGGTGCCGCGCGCGATGGGCGCGGTGGCGAAGACGCCCACCCCGATCTCCGGGGAGACGTTGCGCACGACGGTGTTCGGATGGATCACGGTTTTCCCCCGATCAATAGAGGTAGCGGACCTGATGCCGCTCGGTCTCGATGCGGTTGTAGATGGAGCGCATGATGCGTTCGTAGAGCTCGTCGCCGAGCAGCTCGTCCTCGATGCCCTGCTCGATGCTCGGGTTGTCGTTGACCTCGATGACGTAGGCCTTGCCGTTTATCATCTTGAGGTCCACCCCGTAGAGCCCGTTGCCGATCAGGGAGGAGGCGTTGACCGCCGCCTTGATGACGTTGGCGGGCACCTGCTGGACGGGCAGGGTCTCGGACCGCCCGACGAACTCCTCGGCCGAGCCGCGCTCCTGCCAGTTGTAAATCTGCCAGTGGTTGCGGGCCATGTAGTACTTGCAGGCGTAAAGCGGCGTGTTGTCGAGCAGTCCGATGCGCCAGTCGTAGTCCGAGACCAGGAACTCCTGGGCGATGACCAGCTCGGTCTTGGCGAACATCTCCTCCAGCTTGGCCTGGAGCTCCTCGTGGGTATGCACCAGGAAGACGCCGAGGGAAAACGAGCTCTCGGGCAGCTTGAGGACCAGGGGCACGGGCAGGGTCCGCAGGTACTCCGGCGGGCAGGCCTTGTGCGTCAGCAGCCAGCCCCTCGGCTGGTTGATGCCCGCGCTGGTCAGCCGTTCCTGGAGGTAGACCTTGTTGGAGCAGAGCATGATGGACCAGGGGTCGTCGATGACCACCAGCCCCTCGGTGTAGGCGTGGCGGGCCATGGCGTAGGTGTGGTTCTCCATGGCCGTGGTCTCGCGAATGAAGAGCGCGTCGAACTCGCAGATGCGCCGGTGGTCGGCCTTGGTGATGAACTCCACGAAGAACCCGACCCGCTCGGCCGCGCTTCGGAACTTCTCCAGGGCGTCGGGGCAGGAGGGAGGCGTGGCCTCGTGCGGATTGACCAGGATGGCCAGGTCGTACTTGTAACTTCGAAGCCGCTGCCGGTTGTAGCGTTTCTTGACGAAGTAGCGGGTCAGGGCGTCCTTGAGCAGGTCCGGGTGGTTCTTGACCACCTGCTTGAGCTTGAGGAGCTTGATCTTCTTGATCTTCCAGGTGCCGTTCTTCTCCAGCGTGATGGTGAAGAAGGGAATGGAGAACATGGAGAAGAGCTTCCGGGCCAGGTCGTTGAACTTGGTGTCCGGGGTCTGTCCCAGGATACAGGTCATCTCGAAATGGCTGCCGGCCGTGGCCGGGAGCTTGTCCAGCAGGTTGTCCCGAATCTCGTCCAGCAGGCTCTGGGCCAGCATGGGCGTGGTCGCGTCCTTGACGGCCATGACCGACGGCGTGACCCTGTGATTGCGGGCCGAGGCCAGCAGGGAGACATAGTACCCGATGGAGTGCGTCTTGTGCGAGCCGCACAGGTTCAGGACGTGGAACCGGTTCGAGGTGGCGTAGTTGGTGTCGGACAGGTAGTCCGTGGCCGAGCAGAAATTGATCTCCGGCACGACTCGCTTGGCCAGGGCCGGATCGTCCACGACCACGACGATGCGCTCGGAAATGCCGCCCTTGCTGCCCAGCATCTGGACCATGCGCAGGGCGGGCTCGCCGGGGCCGTAATAGTCGGGCAGGGTCCGCTGGGCCTCGAAGCCGAGCTTCTGGTACCACTCCACCAGACGGATGTTGGTGGCGTCCGCCTCCAGGGTGATGCGCTCGTAGCCGTGGCTCAGGGCGAAGTCGAGGAGGTGCTGCATGAGCGCCTCGCCCACGCCCATCATGCGGTGGGACCCGTCCACGGCCAGGGAATAGATGCGCAGGGAGCGGCGGTACTGGAAGACCACGGCCGCGCCCACGGGGCACTGGCACCGCCTCCGGCCACGGCTCTCCACCACGACCACCATCTGGCTGTGGCTCAGGATGCTGTTGCGCAGGCTCTCGCGCGAACTCTGGCGGGTCTTGCCGAAGCTCGAACGTTCCAGGTCGAGAAGGAATCCGAGGTCGGCGGGTACGGCTCTACGAAAATGAAGGGGCTCAGGGGGGACGGGATCCGTCCCGGGTTTGGGGCACATGAAAAGGCCTCCGGCATAGTAATAACGTTCTGCACAAAATACAGCATCTCGCGAAATTGTGGCAAGGCAAATAATCCCATCCGCACCCAGCGTAAACAGAAAAATGCGGGGGTCGGCCAAAGTTTTTCGGACGAGGCCAAAACAGCTTGGCGCAACGCGGCGTTTCACCCCATCCGCCCCTGGGTGACGCTCTCTCGGCGCCGCACCCTCGCACCTGCCCGGATTCTCCGGCGGCACGCCCCCACCGCTGCCGCCCATGCCTTCCCATCCCCGACCACACCGTCGGCTGCCAGGGATCGACGCCTCCCCCGCAACCCCGCCCTGTAGCGCTCTTCCGCCGCCGGCCATGCCCCGACCTTTTCCCCTGCCGGACGGACCGCCCACCGGACGCCATGCGACGTCGCCTTCAATGTTGCTACCAATTTCAAAAAGATATACTCTAATAGAGTATGTTTTTTAAAACAATATGGAGGTTTAAAGTATGAAAAAAAGTATTGTCGCCATTGCGGTCCTTGTGGTCCTGCTTGCGTCGAACCTGGCGTCGGCCGCACAGCCGGGAGAGCCGTGGACCCCGCGCATGAAGGAAGCGGACGCGGCGCTGAAAACGGCCATGGCCGACCTCGGCGTGGACCCCGGCCAACCCGGCTTCATGGTCCTGACCAATGCGGGATACGGCCAGGCCGACAGGGCGTCCACCGAACCGTTCCTGGACGTCGCCGCCGAAACCACCGGCCGGACGCCCGGCACCCGCACCCTGCTCCTGGTCAACACCCCCTGCTTCGAGCCGCTGTGGTTCGCCCTGGTTCGGCAGGACGATCAGCGGGCCGTCTTTCTCAAGCTCGGCCGGGACGGATTCGCCAGCCAGGCGCTGAACCTCTCGCCCGACAGCCTCTTCGTCCCCGAGGCCTGGGCCTCGGCGGCCAAGGGACTCATCGGCTCCCGCCTGTTCTCCGTGGCCTCCATCTCCCTTTCCTGGGCGGCGGGCGCGCCCTGGCCCATGCTCAAGGGTGCGGAACTGCACGACCACTTCTGCCCCGGCCTGAACGCCGGGTTCCTGGCCAAGGCCTACCTCGACCAACACCTGCCGCTGGGTCCCGGTGACGGCTACGTCTTCGTGGGCGCGCCGCCCATCTGCGCCATGGACGCCCTCCAGTCCGCCTACGGCGCCACCATGGGCAAGCACGGCGCTTACGCCATGCTCGTGCCCGACAAGGCGGAGAAGATGGCCAAGGACGGTGTGGCCCCCACCCTCATCGCCATGCGCGTCAACAAGAAGAAGGACGTCTGCGACGGCGTGTTCCTCGGCTTCGACTGGGATAAATCCGAATCCTTCACCGGCGTGAGCAACGCGGACCGCACTCCGCCCGGTGGGAAGAAGAATCCGCTCTTCTTCATCTCGCGCGTAAAAATGTCTTGGAAGCTCGCGCAGATGCCGTTGAGAGACAAGCTGGCCTGCATCAAGGACCTGCGCCGTTTCTCCGGCCCAGCCGCCCTGGCCGACAACGTTGCCTCGGCCGGAGCCGATCCCTACGCGGCCGCCCTGGCCCACTGACCCGCCACACCGAAACGACGCCCGCCCGGGCGGGCGTCGTTTCCCGCACCTTCGCAAAACCGACCGCTCCCGTTACAGCACAATGGTTATAATTACGTAAACTTTCTGGACGCTCCATCCGATTTGTTTTAAAAGCCCCGTCATCGCCCTGGGACCTCTTATCCCGCCCAAAGGACATCCGATGAGATTTCGCCAATGGTATCCTATTGTTCTGCTGTTGCTGCTCCCCTCGGCGGCATCGGCGGCGGATATTGCGGAAGTCATCACCACCAGTCCGGCCTGGGACACCTTCACCAACCAGGACGGCACAGGCCTCTATCACGAGGTCCTGCGCGAGGTCTTCGCCCTCTACCACGTCACCGTCCGCCACGAATACGCCACCTCCGCACGGGCCGTGGAACTGGTCAAGGCGGGCGCGACCGACATGATGACCTGCGACGACGTGGTCCGCCCCCCGCTGGTGCTGGCCCGCTACCCCCTGTACAGCAACGACTTCTACGCCTTTTTCAACAAAAAGCGCATCGGCCGTTGGAAGGGGTTGCAAAGCCTGTGGGGAAAGGAGATTCTGGTCCAGCCCGGCTACTACTCGTCCGCCAATTTCCCCGTCCCGGTCAATCTCCGCGAGATGATGACCGGCGCCCAGGCCGTGTCCATGATCCTGCTGGACCGCGCGGACTTCTACGTGGACGACCTCGCCCTGATCCGGGAAGCCCTCGGCGAAAACACCATTCCTTATGTAGAAAGCGAATTCACGACCCGGCAGGTGGGACGCCGGGCCTACTTTCCCCTCTTCAGCTCCACCCTGAGGGCGCAGCGAATCAAAAAGATGTACGAGGAAGGCATGCTCCGCCTCTTTAGGGAAGGGAGGCTCCAGCCCATCTACACCAAGTGGGGATACGCCTGCCCGGACATGACCCTCTACTAGGGACCGCCCGAGCTCTCCCCATGCTTCGCTTCGGCAACGACACCATCGGCGCCCTGGAGTTCTCCGTCACCTGGGAGAAGAACGGCGCGCGCCACGAGGAGCGGTTCATCGGACGGCGGTTCAACCCGGTCAACGACATCTTTCCGCGCGGCATGCGCGAGGCCCTGGAAGGCAAGACGGCGGGCGAATCCGTCACCCTGACCTACGAGCCGAGGCTGTGCATTCCCCGCTTCCGCGAGAGCAAGGTCCTCCGCCTGCCCATGGACCGGCTGCGCAAGAAGACCATCCGCGCCGAGCCCATCGTCCCGCGCGTGGGCCGGTTCTATCCCCAGGGGCACATCGACGGCCTGCTCGACGTCTATCCCGACACCCTGACGCCCTTCCGCCTCACCGAGCTCGCGGCCGACGGGTTCACAGCCGACCTGAACCACCCCCTGGCCCTGATCCCCGTCACCTTCGAGGCGCGCATCCAGTACCTGGAAAAGCGGGACGTCGGGACCTACGGCTCCATCACCCACTGGCGCGAGGCCACCTGCGACTGGGGACCGGGCATGCAGGCCCGGCACGAGGGCCGACCGACCGACTTCTTCCTGCCCGGCTTCTTTGACCGCCAGTGCGCGGACGACGCGCCCCCGGCCCCTCCCGCGCCGGACGCCAGGGCTCGGGAGAACATCGCCGCCTTGCGCGCCCGCTTCCTCCAGCCCGGCATACGCGTGCTCGACGTCTCCCCCTGCGGGCCTGTCCCGTCCGGGGACTTCGAGGCGGCCGCAGCCGTCCAGGTCCTGGAATACGCCGCCGAGCCCGACGCCCTGCTCCGCACAGTGGCCGACCGTCTGCCGTCCGGCGCTCCGGTGGCCGTCTTCTTCACAGACCGCTGGGACCCCGCCCAGGTCATCCACGGCTGGACCGACCTGCACGCCTTCGAACGAATGGGCCTAGTCCTGGAATACCTGCACCGCGCCGGGCTGGACCGCGACGCCCGGACCGTCAGCATCCGCAACGACTGGCGCGACCGTGACGATCCCCGCTTCCTGGAGACGCGCGGCGTCAGCGACCCGGTATTCGCGGTCTGCGGCCGCAAGCGCTGACCGCCTCCCCGAATCGGCCCAGACACAACACCCCACCCGCCGCACCTCGGCACTCCACCCGCCGCACCTCGGCAATCCACCCGCCGCACCTCGGCAATCCACCCGCCGCACCTCGGCACATCATTCGCCGCATCCTCGGCACCTCATCCGCTGCCTCCTGGCGCGCCATCCGCCGTTTCTCGAAACCCCACCCGCAGCATACGGCCGCTTCACCGGACACCATCCACGCCATGCCACATTAGCTTACTCGCATTTTAGACAGGTATAATAATACCTGTTAAAGCATTGACACTCACATCCGTGCCGGTTATGACAGGTTATATTAAACCGGTATATGAGAAAAAAACGATGGAGTATCAAGCCTGGAAATTTGCGGACATCGCGGGGACGCCCCTGGGAAAACGGCTGTGGGCGTTTCTCTGCGACAGGGAAAACGTCATCCGCATGGAGACGGCTGTCGACCTGGGCAAGCCCGCCGCCGAGGCGGTGGCGCGCGTCCTCGTGGAAAGCTTCGGCGACGACGTGCGGCCCGACCGCGTCAAGCAGATGATCGGACACATGATCCGCCAGATCATGGAGGCCAACGGTTTCCAACTGGACTCGCAGAACATCCCGGTGCGCCAGGACCGGCGGCTCTTCACCAAGGCCAGCCGCTACCGCACGGGCGAAGGACGGACCACCCGCGCCGGATACATCAACCGAAACAACCAGTTGAACCACGGGGCAACCGGAGAAAGCGGAACCGACCACAACGCCCTGGCATATGAGCTGGAATGCCTCAAGTGCCGCAAGCGGTACAAAGCCAACGGGACTGACGTATTCCAGCGCAAATGTCCCTTCTGCCAGGGCGGCGCGCCCGGCCTGTGACGCCCCCGGCTCCGAAGCGCAAGAGGCCCGGCGGACGCGCGTCCGCCGGGCCTTTGCTTCATTTCTGAGTGGACCGCTCCTAGTCGTCGAGCTGGATGTCCTTGCCCTCCAGGACGCGGTTCATGTTGCGCACGGCGCACATCTTGCCGCACATGGTGCAGGAGTCGCTGTGCTCCGGCTTGGAGGACTCGCGGTAGGCCACTGGCTTGACCGGGTCCATGGCCAGCTTGAACTGGGCGTCCCAGTCCAGGGCCGCGCGGGCCCGGGCCATGTCGTCGTCCCAGTCGCGCGCGCCGGGGTAGCCCTTGGCGATGTCCGCCGCGTGGGCCGCGATGCGCGTGGCCACAATGCCCTCCTTCATGTCCTCCAGGGTGGGCAGCCGCAGGTGCTCGGCCGGGGTGACGTAGCACAGGAAATCCGCGCCCGCCGCGCCCGCGATGGCCCCGCCGATGGCCGAGGTGATGTGGTCGTAACCGGGGGCCACGTCCGTGACCAGCGGGCCGAGGACGTAGAACGGCGCGTTGTGGCACAGCCGCTTCTCCATCATCATGTTGCCCGCAATCTCGTTCATGGACATGTGCCCCGGCCCCTCGATCATGACCTGGACGTTGCGCGCCCAGGCGCGCTTGGTCAGCTCGCCCAGGTTGACCAGCTCCTCCACCTGGCAGGCGTCGGTAGCGTCGTGCAGGCAGCCGGGACGGCAGCCGTCGCCCAGGCTCAGGGTCACGTCGTACTCCTCGCAGATGTCCAGCAGCCGGTCGAAATGCTCGTAAAACGGGTTTTCCTTCTTGTTGATCTCCATCCAGGTGAAGAGCAGGGAGCCGCCGCGCGAGACGATGTTGGTGATCCGGCCGCCCAGCTTGACCTTCTCGGCCGCGTGCCGGTTGAGGCCAGCGTGGATGGTCAGGAAGTCCACGCCGTCCTCCACATGCTTGCGCACCACGTCGAAGAACTCGTCGGCCGTGATGTCCTGGAGGTTCTTGTCGTAGAAGCCCACGGCGTCATAGATGGGCACGGTGCCGATCATGGCCGGGGACATGGCCACCAGCCGCTGGCGAAACTCGCGGGTCTTGCCGTAGCAGCTCAGGTCCATGATGGCCTCGGCCTTCATGTCCAGGGCGGCCTGGACCTTTTCCAGCTCCGCGTCCAGGTTGCAGCAATCCTTGGAGATGCCGAGGTTGACGTTGATTTTGATGCGCATCCCCTCGCCCACGCCCTCGGGGTCGAGGTTCTTGTGGTTCTTGTTGGCCGGGATGATCACCGTGCCTTTGGCCATGCGCTCCATCAGCGTTGCGACGGGCATGTTCTCCTTGCGGGCCACCGCCTCCATCTGGGGGGTGACGATCCCTTTCCGGGCCGCGTCCATCTGCGTGGTATACTGCATGTCTTACTCCTTTGCGGATTGCATTTCCCGGCGCAACGCGGCGATGGTCCCGCCGATGTCGTCCGCGCCGACTATTTCGGTGACCAGGGCCACGCAGCGCGCGCCGCGGCGGACCACCTCAGCCACATTGTGTTCCTTGACGCCGCCGATGGCCACGAACGGAATGTCCAGGTTGGCCACCACAAATTCGAGATATTCGTACCCGACCGGGTCCACAACGTCGTCCTTGGTGAAGGTGCGGAAGATCGGCCCCACGCCGATGTAGTCCGCCCCGCTCTCCACGGCGGCCCGCGCCTGGGCCGGGCTGTGGGTGGACAGGCCGATGGCCATATTCCCGCCCACCAGCCGCCTGACGGCATGGACCGGAAAGTCCTCCTGGCCGATGTGCACGCCGTCCGCCCCGACCATCAGGGCCAGGTCGATGTCGTCGTTGACGATGAAGGCGGCCCCGGCCTCGCGGGTCATCCGGCGGATGGCCAGGCACTCCTCGTACTTGGCCCCGGTCTTCTTTTCCTTTTCGCGGTACTGGACCAGCTTGACGCCCGCGTCGAGCATGGCCCGGACCACCTCGACGTTGCTCCGCCCGTTCGAAAACTTCTCGGCGGTCAGGCAGTAGAGGTCGGTGTCCAGGATGTTCCGCCGCGTGATTTCGCGCCGCTGCATCAAGCGCCTCCTTCGTTGTCGATCCGGTTGAGGAAATGGCTCAGGACCACGTCCGCCTGCTTGGCCGCAGCCACGCCCACGCGGGGCGAAAGCGGCGGATGGCCCGCGTCGCACGGGGTCTCGCCGTCGCCGACCAGCCAGACGCCCTCGCGCACCCGGCGGGTGACCAGGGCGTCGGCGTCGCCCGCCCCGCCCATGCCCGAGGCCAGGACCAGGAGGACCTCGCCGGACCAGAAGGTTTCCGCCACCATGGCCTTGGCCGCCGGATCGTCCAGGGCCTCGACCACGGCGTCGCACCCGGCGAAGAGGTCGCGCAGGTTCTCCGGGGCCAGCCGGAGACGGTGGACCTCCACCTCGGCGTCGGGATTGACCTGGCGCAGGTTGGCGGCCAGGGCGTCCACCTTGGGCAGCCCCACCTGATCCAGCCGATAGGCCTGGCGGTTCAGGTTGGACGGTTCCACCACGTCGAAATCCGCAATGACGAACCGCCTGAATCCGCTGCGCACCAGGTGCATGGCGCAGTTGGAGCCCAGGCCGCCCGCCCCGGCGACGCCCACGGTCAGAGCCTGGAGCCGGGCGAGCCGCTCCGGGCCGAGGTGCTCGGCCATACCCCGCTCGGCCAGGTTCACGCAGCCCCCCGGTCGGCGAAGATGGGTTCCCAGTCCTTGAACACGGGCTGGTACCCGTGCTTGCGGAGCACGGCGCACATCTCGTCCACACTGCGGCCGTCGCTGATCTCGAACTGGCCCACGCTCTCCCCGTCGCCGTCGCTCTTCGCATGGCCGCCCACGGCCGTGGAGACCCCGGCGGACATGCGGGTCACGCCCAGGGGCAGAAGGTTCTCGCGAAAGGCCGGGGCCTCGCGCGTGGAGATGGTGATGCCCAGGCGCGGCCGGAAGATGCGCAGGGCCAGCAGCACCTGGACCAGATCGCGGTCCGAGACCACGGTGGCGGGCTGGTAGGCCCCGACATGGGGCCGCATGCGCGGCAGGGAGGTGGCGATGTCCGCCTCGGGGTGGCGCTCCATGAGCCAGGCGGCGTGCAGGCCGGTCAGGAAGGCGTCATGACGCCAGTCGGACAGGCCGAGGAGCGCCCCGATGTTGACCACGCGCATCCCCGCACGGCAGGCCCGCTCCGGGGCGTCCAGGCGGAAGCGGAAGTCGCTCTTGGGACCGCGCGGGTGCAGCGAGGGATAAAGCTTCTCGTCGTAGGTCTCCTGGAACATGGTCATGCCGTCCACGCCCTCGGCCGCCAGGGCGGCGTATTCCGCCTCCTCCATGGCGTAGATCTCGATGCACACCGAGGGGAAATGGCGGCGCAGGACGGCCACGCAGTCGCGCAGATAGTCCGGCCCGGCCTTGGCCCGGCAGTCGCCGGTGAGGATGAGCAGGTTCTTGAGCCCGGTGGCGGCGATGGCCCTGGCCTCGGCCTCCACCTGCTCCATGGTCAGTTGGCTGCGCGGGATGCGGTTGTTGGAGTTGAACCCGCAGTAGACGCAGTGGTTGGTGCAGAAATTGGAGAGGTAGAGAGGGGTGAACAGGTGGATGGTCCGGCCGAAATGCCGGAGGGTCAGGCCGCTCGCCTTGCGGGCCATGGTCTCCAGGTGCGGCGTGGCCGCCGGGCTGAGCATGGCCAGCAGGTCCAGCGGGCCGGGATTCGACGCGCCAAGGGCGCGCCGCACGTCGGTCTCGGTCATGGCCGCCAGGCGCTCGTCCAGGCCCGCGTTCATCCACTCCGTGCAGGTGGCGTAAAAGCTCATGCCGCCGTCCCCGCATCCAGGAACCCGGTCAGCGGCGAGGACGCCACGGCCATGCCCGCACGCGCGCCGGGGCCCGAGAGGAAAGCCTCGCGCCCGGCCCGGACCGCCCGGCCGAAGGCGCGGGCCATCATCGCCGGGTCGTCGGCCGTGGCGATGGCCGTGTTGACCAGGCAGGCGTCCGCGCCCATCTCCATGGCCTCGCAGGCCTCGCTCGGGCGGCCGATGCCCGCGTCGACAACGATGGGCAGGTCGATCTCCTCGATGAGGATGCGGACCATCTCGCGGGTCCTGATGCCCCGGTTGGTGCCGATGGGCGCGCCCAGCGGCATGACGGCGGCGGCCCCGGCGTCCACCAGGGAGCGGGCCACGTACAGGTCGGGGTTGATGTAGGGCAGGACCACGAACCCTTCGTTGGCCAGGATTTCCGTGGCTTTTGCGGTCTCGTAGCCGTCGGGCAGCAGATACCGGTTGTCCGAGATGACCTCGATCTTGATCCAGTCGCCGCAGCCCATGGCCCGGGCCAGCCGGGCGATGCGCACGGCCTCGTCCGCCGTCCGCGCGCCCGAGGTGTTGGGCAGGAGCCGCATGTGCCTGGGGATGAAGTCCATGACGTTGCCCGTGCCGGACTCCAGGTCCACCCGACGCAGGGCCACGGTGATGACCTGGGAGCCCGACGCCTCGCAGACGCCGGGGATGAGGGAGTCGTCACGGTACTTGCCCGTGCCGGTGAAGAGTCGGCTGGTCAGTTCCAGCCCGCCGATGGTCAAAATATCCTTGGTCATGATTTCCTCCGCCTACCCGCCGCCGACGAAGCGCAAAACTTCCAGGTGGTCGCCGTCGTTCAGGACGGTCTTCCCGAAATCCGCGCCCGGCACGATGGACCGGTTCAGTTCGGCCACCACCCCGTCGGCCGGAATGTCCCTGGCCTCCAGCAGTTCGAGCAGGGTCTGCCCGTCCCGCAGTTCGGTCTCCTTTCCGTTGACGACAACGATCATGGTCGGCTCCTTGCAAAAAAAAATGCGCTCGCCGGGACTGGCAAGCGCATACGACATGAAAAAACAGACGTTGTGCAGCTTCCCTACGGCAGTATTACCCGCATCAGGTTCAAAGGGTCGGGTTGAAAAAACCCATCTCAGCCCCGTAGGGCCCCCCTAGCTTTTTGCAACGTATGCCAATCACGCGCGCTTGTAAAGGAACGGTGACTGAATTTTATCCTCCATTATTTCAGCGGGATGAAGCTGCTCACCGGACGCCGCGTCCCATCGCCGCCGCCCCGCGTCCGGCTTTTTCCCCGGATGATTTGAAAACACTAAAGTTTTGCGCCCACCCTGCCGATATGTTTTCCGTGACCGAACTCTAAAGGGGGAGTAGCCTCATGTTCTCAACCTTGTATCAGGCCACCGGTTTCAAGCGCGCCATCCTCCTCTGCAAAGAGGGAAAATACAGCGAGGCGGAAGCGATCCTCAAAAGCCTCCAGGACGAGTTCCTGGCGGTTTGCGAAGAGAACGAGGCGCTCAAGGCGCAGTTGACCGAGGTGGCCAACGTGCTGGACCTGGCGGAAAAGGTCCAGTTCGACGGACAGAAGTACTGGCTGGTGGAGGAAAACGAGAAAAAGGGCCCGTTCTGCCAGGTCTGCTACGACCGCGACGGCCTGCTCGTCCACTTGCAGGAGCACGGCAAGCACTGGGAATGCCAGAACTGCCGGGGGCTGTACATGATGCCCCGAAACGAGGCGGAACAGCTCGCCGCAAAACGGGCGCACCCGCGCGGGAGCTCGAAAAAGACCATTCCCCTCTTCCTCGAACGCGAGATGGGATAGCAAAAAAAGCGCGGCCTTCCGGCCGCGCTTTTGCTTTTCCGCTTGCGCCTTCTACATGAACTCCGTCCCGAACAGCGTGGTCCGACGGACCCAGTATTCGATCAGCCGCGAGTCGTCGAACTGGATGACGGCGTAGGACAGGTCGCCGGTGTCCATGCCCGGCAGGTAGATGAGCACGGCCAGGTTCTTGCCGGCCCGGCGGCTGTCCTTCCACAGCGTGGTGGCGAAATCCTTGAGCGCGTCGCCCTTGGGCAGGACCTTGGTGGACAGGAAGACCTTGAGCGTGATCCAGGTCACCCCGTACTTCCGGGTTTCGGACTTCTCCAGCAGCCGATACCGGTAGCCATGG
This sequence comes from Pseudodesulfovibrio sp., assembly GCF_028692895.1. Lineage (GTDB taxonomy): Bacteria > Desulfobacterota > Desulfovibrionia > Desulfovibrionales > Desulfovibrionaceae > Pseudodesulfovibrio. The sequence goes on along the minus strand of NZ_JAQUWN010000013.1, from coordinate 54,458 downwards.
GCCGTCTGGTCGGGCGCGGGATCGGCCCGCTTGGCCCCGGCGAACCGGGAGCGGTCGATGACGATGGTCTTGCGCCCGGTCTCGGTCACCACGTCCGGGGCCTGGGGCTTTCCGGCGGACGCGGGGACCGGCGCGGGCGCGGGCTTGGCGGGTTCCGGGGCCCGCACCGGCTCCTTGGGCCCGGCAGCCGGTTCTGGCTCGGCCTTGGCAAGGGGCGCGGCGGGCGCGGTTGCGGCCTCGGGCAGGTCCGGAACCACCACCGGAGCGGGGGCCGGAGGCGGCGAAACCTTGCTCGACACCTGGCCCTGGCCGCTGCCCGCCTCCACCACCGGGGAGACCTTGGCCTGTTCCGTGGCCGGAGCCGGTTCGGGGGCCGGCCCCTTGGCGGGCTTGAAATACTTGGCGCTGGCGTAGCCGATGCCGTTCATGTCGGAGCGGATGGTGGCGTCGGGCCGGAAGACCAGGGTCCAGTCCCCGTCCGGGAAGTCGATCTTGACCACCTCGCCCGCCTTGAGCATGTCGAGCCGCCGCCCCTTGACGCTCGGTTTTTCGCGGATGTTCAGGTTGCGCGCCACGGAGACGTATTCGCCCCAGGGCTCGGGCTCGTAGCGCGTCCGCTTGTCCAGGAGGTATTTGGCGTTGGAGAAGCCCGCGGCGAAGCGCTCGTCGGCGCGGGTCTCGCCGGGCTCGAACACGGCCACCCAGCCGTCCTTTTCGAACCCGACGCGCACCTTCTGGCCGGGGTGGAGCGAGCCCACCCACTTGGCCTTGGGGGAGCGCGCGGAACGCAGGTTGAGGGGGCGGTCCGGATAGACGATCCGGCCGAAGGCCAGGGCCGATGTGGACGCAAGGAGCAGGCAGGCGACCGTCAGAAAGAGGATTTTCATGCGCATGGGATCACCTACAGCATGGCGTTGAGTTCTTGGATGACCCGGTCGGTGATGTCCATGGCGGGGGACACGTAGCCGATGATTTCGGGGTCGGTCAGGATCATGGTGAAGCCGCGCTCCTCGGCGACGCGCCGCAGGATGGAGTCGGCCCGGCGCATGATGAACTGGATAAGCCGCCGCTCCTCGCCCTGAATGTCCAGGTTGCTGTTCTGCACCAGCTCCTCGTAGTCGCGCGCATTGAGGCGCAGCTCCTTTTCCTTGAACTGCTGCTCGGACACCGAGAGCGTGCTCTTCTCCAGCTCGGCCTTGAGCCCGTCGATCTGCGAAAGCAGCTCGCCCACCCGCCGGTCCTTCTCCTTGCCGAGGCGCGCCAGGTCCTCCTGGGCGATGCGGCCGATCTTGGACTCGTTGATGATGCGCTGGGGATTGACGAACCCCACCCGGGACAACTGGTCGGCGGCCGCCGGGGCGCACAGCAGGAAAAACAGGCAGCCGGCCAACACGATCTTCAATGATTTCATACGAAAGACTCTCTTGATCTTACGAAGGGATACGGCACTGTAGCCGCAAACGGCGCGGCTTGTCGAGGCGGTTCACAAGGTGGACAGCGGGTCCAGGTCCAGGGAGAGGCGAACCTCGCCCGGCGCGGGGTTGGCCTGGGCCAGGTGGGCGTAGAGGGTGCGTAGCCGCCCCCAGTCCGCGCTCTTGAGCAGGCAGTTGAAGCGGCGGCGGCCCCGCAGCATGCTCAGGGGGGCCGGGGCCGGGCCCAAGGCGGTGACGCCCAGCTCGGCCGCCCGCGCCCGCAGGGTCTCGCCGATGCGGGCCACGGCGTCCGGGCCACCCGCGAACTTGGCCGGGTGGCTGATGCGCACCAGGGCCAGCTTGGAGAACGGCGGATAGCCGAAGAGCTTGCGCCGCCCGATCTCGCGCTCGAAAAAGCCCGCGTAGTCGCCGCTCAGGACCTCGTTCCAGATGGGATGGCTCGGGTTGCGCGTCTGGATGAGGACGCGGCCCGGCGTTTCGCCGCGCCCGGCCCGGCCCGCCACCTGGACCAGGAGCTGGAAGGTCCGCTCGCCGGACCGGTAGTCCGGCAGGTTGAGCCCGAGGTCGCCGTCGGCCACCACCACCAGGGTGACGCGCGGGAAATGGTGCCCCTTGGAGATCATCTGCGTGCCCACCAGGACCTGGGCCTCGCCCCGGCCGAAGGCGTCGAGAATCTCCTCCATGCGCTCCTGGCGGCGTGTGGCGTCGCGGTCCAGGCGGAGCACGCCAGCGCCCTCGGGCAGGGCCGCCTCCAGTCGCTCCTCCAACCGCTCGGTGCCCTCGCCCATGGGCACGAAGTTGCCGCCGCCGCACTTGGCGCAGAGCAGCGGATAGGGATAGGACAGCCCGCAGTAGTGGCAGACCACGCGCTCTCGCCCCTTGTGGTAGGTCATGCCGACCTCGCACTCCGGGCAGCGCACGGCCTCGCCGCAGTCCAGGCAGTACATGACCGGCGCGTAGCCCCGCCGGTTGAGCATGACGATGACCTGCTCCCCGGCCTTGACCGTCTCGGTGACGGCCGCCAGGGTCTCGGGCGCGAAAAAGTTGTCGCCGGTCAGCCCGGCGATGTCCACCAGCCGGACCTCGGGCAGTTCGCTGCCGCCCACGCGCTCGCGCAGCGTGGACACGGGGATGGCCCCGCTGCGCGCGGCCTGAAAGGTCTTGACGTCCGGCGTGGCCGAACCGAGGACAAGCAGTGCCCCGGCCTTCTCGGCCAGGAACCAGGCCACCTCCTTGGCGTGATAGGACAGCCGCTCCTCCTGCTTGAAGGACTCGTCGTGCTCCTCGTCCAGCACGATCATGCCGGGCCGGGTCACGGGCAGGAACAGCGAGGAGCGCGTGCCGACCACGATCACCGGCCTCTCCTCCCGCGCGATCTTCGCGAAGGTCGCCTCGCGCTTTCCGGGGCTCTGGTAGCCGTGGTAAAGCACTACCGTTTCGTCCGGGAAACGGGCCGCCGCCTCGCGATAGAGCGAGCAGGCCAGGGCCACCTCGGGCGCGAGGAGCATGACCGAGCGGCCGCGCGCCAGGCAGGTGCGGGCCATCTCCAAATACAGAAGGGTCTTGCCGCTGCCGGTCACCCCGTGGACCAGGTGCGGCCCTCCCCCGCCGTCCAGGGTGGCGGTCAGTTCGGCCAGCACGGTCCGCTGCTCGGGCGTGGGCTCCACCCCGAGCTCGGCCGGACCGGCGCAGGCCGGTTCCCGATCCACCTCGTCCACGGTGTCCGCCCCCACCCGGCCCAGGGTGACCAGCCCGGCCTTCTCCAACTGTATCAGGGTTTCGGCCACCCCGTCGCCCAGGGCGAAGCGGAGGGAAAAAAGACTGCGCGGCCCGTTGTCCAGCAGGTACTCCAGGAGGCGCAACTGCCGTTTGGCGTTGGGCCGCACGGGCCACGGCGGGTCCGAGGTCAGGGAGGCGAACCGCTCCTCGGCCTCGCGCCGCTGGCTGAGACGGACCCACATGCGCCCGGCGCGCCACAGCTCGCCCAGGACGTCCAGGTCCTCGGCGCACAGCTTGTTCAGCCCGGCGGGCTTGAGGGTCGTCGGCAGGTCGCGGGCCGCCATGTGCCGGTCCACCCGGAAGGTGACCGAGGCGGTGCGGAGCCCTCGCGGCAGGAGGATTTCGAGGATGCGGCCCACGCTGGTCATCTGCCTGGCCGCGAGGTTGGCCGCCAGGTCCAGGTATTCGGCCGAAAGCAGCGGCCGCCGCTCCAGCGGCCAGAGGATGGACTTGAGCGCCACCCCGTCCGGAGCGGCCTCGGCCGGGCCCATGACCACGCCCATGCGGTGGGAGCGGCCCAGCGGCACGATGACCCGCTGCCCCGGTTCGGGAGCGGGCACGTGCGAAGGGCGCTCGTAGGTCAGCGCCTGGTAGGGCGGACTGACGAGCGTGACCTGCCAGAGATCGGCCATGGCTGCCCTACTTGGCCGCCGGGTACCGGAACAGCCCGCGCAGCAGGGCGAAGGGCTCGGGCGGATCCAAGCACGGGGCCGGGTCGAGCGCGTCGCGGGCGTAAAGCTCCTCGCCGTCGGCCCGGTTGACCGCGATCCAGCGGACCGCAGCCTTGAGCGTCGCGCCGTCGCGGGTCACGGCGACCGCCTGGGGCAGGCCGAACCCGCCCAGGACGCGATAGTCGCCGTAGGCGATGGTGGTCAGGCCGCTGCCCGAGCCGTAGCGGATCAGCAACGGGGCCTGGGATTCGTTGTCCAGAAACACGGCGGGCTTGTCGCCCGTCCCCGTGGTGTCCACCCCGAAGAGGTAGCACGGCGAATCTTCGCAGAACCCGTACCCGGCCGTGGCGTTGTCCACGCCCCAGGACTTCCAGGTCTGCACCGGGGCGGGCGTCATCCAGACGAAGAGCGGCGACAGGGGGAACTCCCCTGCCGTGCACCGGGCCAAGACGTTGCCGAGGTAGCCCACGGCCACGGCCTTGCCCGCCTCGGATTTCCACTCCTGGCGCCACTTGCCGCGCGCATACCAGAGGTGCGCGGTCACGCCGGGATAGCCGGGAAAGGACATCTCCGCCTCCCAGGAGGAAAGCGGGCCGTAGCTGGAGTGGACGGCCTGCGCCAGCTCGCCGTCGTCGGGCGTGAAGGCGAGGCCGGGAGCGGCCAGGATCAGGCACAAGGCCAGGGCCGCCCCCCATCGAATCAACTGGAACAAGGCATGAGCTCCTGAAGCCTGCGCACGAGTTCGTCTCGCAACTCCTCGTCCTGCAAGGCAAAATAGATGTTTGCGGTAAGATATTCCACCCAGTCGCCCGCGTCGAAACGCTGGCCGCCCAGCTTGACCGCGATAAGCTTGTCGCGGTCCGCCAACCCCTGCAAGGCGTCGGTGAGCTGAATCTCGCCGCCCACGCCGGGCTTCTGGCTCTGGAGGATATCGAAAATCTCCGGCAGCAGCACGTAGCGGCCGATGATGGCCAGGTTGGAGGGGGCCTCGGCGGCCGAGGGCTTCTCCACCAGGCTGGTGACGCGGTAGGTCCGGTCGGCCTGCCTGGTCCCGGCGATGACACCGTACTTGCTGACCTTCTCGTCCGGGACCTCGATGACGCCGACCACGGCCTTGCCCGTCTCCTCCGAGGCGCGGATCAGCTCGCCGATGCCCGTGCCCCGGCCGAAGAGCAGGTCGTCGCCGAGCATGACGGCGAACGGCTCGTTCTTGCAGACCTCGCGCGCGGTGAGCACGGCGTGGCCCAGGCCGAGCTGTTCCTTCTGGCGCACGGCGATGACGTTGACCAGGTTGGCCACCCGCCTGACCTCCTCCAGGAGCTGGGTCTTGGCCGCGCGGGCCAGGAGCTGCTCCAGCAGGAAGTTGCGGTCGAAATGGTCCTCGATGATGGTCTTGTTCTGGTTGGTGACAAAGACCACGTCGGTCAGTCCCGCGTCAATGCCCTCCTCCACGATGTACTGGACGATGGGCTTGCGGAAGATGGGCAGCATCTCCTTGGGCACGTTCTTGGTGGCGGGCAGGGAGCGGGTGCCCCAGCCGGCCACGGGAATGACAGCCTTCTTGATCTCCATGCCTTTCCTCCCGTGAGTTGAGCTTCAGGCCCGTCGCCCACGCCGCGCCAGGTCAGGATTCCGGCTCGCGGCGCAGGCCATTTGCAACCGTGGCCTAACGCAGAAATTTCTCGCAGGTCTCGACCAGATCCTCGGTGCAACACTCCACCAGGCTCAGGTCCGGCCCCTCGACCATGACCCGGCACACCGACTCCGTGCCCGAATAGCGCAGCAGCACGCGGCCCTTGCCGGTGAGGGCGGACTCCGCCCGGCTCACCGCCTCCCGCACCTCGGGCACGTCGTCGAACGGCACCTTGCGTTCCACGCGCACGTTCTTGAGCACCTGGGGGAACGGCTCCAGCAGCCCGGCCAGTTCCGAGAGCGGCTTTTCCTTCTCGCACATGATGCGCAGGAGTTGCAGCGCGGCCAGGAGGCCGTCGCCCGTGGTGGAATGCTCCATGAAGATGAGGTGGCCCGACTGCTCGCCGCCCAGGACCGCGCCCTCGCGGCGCATGGCCTCCACCACGTAGCGGTCGCCCACCACGGTGCGCAGGAGCCGCCCGCCATGCTCGCGCATGAACAGCTCGAGCGCCATGTTGCTCATGACCGTGGCCACCAGCAGGTTGCCAGGCAGCCGGTCCTTTTCCATAAGCTCCAGGGCGCACAGGGCCATGATCTGGTCGCCGTCCAGGATGCGGCCGTTCTCGTCGCAGACGATGAGCCGGTCCGCGTCGCCGTCCAGGGCGATGCCCATGTCGGCCCCCTGCTCCTTGACGATATGGGAGATGACCTCCGGATGGAGCGAGCCGCAGTATTCGTTGATGTTCAGGCCGTCCGGGTCCACGCCGACCTTGATGACCTTGGCCCCCAGCTCCTCCAGGACGTACGGGGCCACGCCGTAGGCCGCGCCGTTGGCGCAGTCGAGCACGATCTTCAAACCGTCCAGGGTGAGCTTCGGCGAAAAGCTGTTCTTCAGGTAGACGATGTAGCGGCCGCGCGCGTCGTTGATGCGGTGTGCCCGGCCGATCTTCTCGGGCGCGGGATAGTTCCACTCGGTGTCCTGGTTAAGGACCAGGGCGCTGATCTCGTCCTCCACCTCGTCCGGGAGCTTGAAGCCGTCGCGGTCGAAGAACTTGATGCCGTTGTCCATGAACGGGTTGTGGCTGGCGGAGATGACCACGCCCAGGTCCGCCCGCATGTTGCGGGTCAGAAACGAGATGGCCGGGGTGGGCATGGGCCCCACCAGGAATACATCCATGCCGTTGGCGCACAGCCCGGAGGTGAGCGCGGTCTCGAACACGTAGCCGGAGAGCCGGGTGTCCTTGCCGATGACCACGCGGTGGCGGCCGGAACCGTTGCGGAAATACTGACCGGCGGCCAGGCCCAGCCTGAGCGCGATTTCGGGGGTCATGGGGAAGACGTTGCCCTGCCCGCGCAGGCCGTCGGTGCCGAAAAGCCTCTGCTTCATGAACAAAACTCCAAAAAACCGCCGGATGCGGCCTATTTCTTCTTCAGGACGGTTGTGATGGTCTCGGGGTTCTTCTTCACGATGCGGCAGCCTTCCGGCAGGACCGCGTCGTAGTCGAGCTCGACGGTGCCGGGAGCGAGGTGGCTCCCGAAGACGAGCTTCACGCCCATGTCGTTGCGATATTCGTTGTTGCGGAACAGGGAGACCGGGCCCTCGATGAGCAGCCGGACGTAATCCTGGGACGCCGTGGCCGTATAGCCTTCCAGCGCGGGCACTTCAAGGGGCATCTTGACCCATATCTCGCGGGTCTTGGGACCGAAGAACGCCTCCACCCGCACCTGCCCGGGCGCGGCCTCGATCTCGTCCGGCACGCCCACGGCCACATCCAGGGCGAAGCTCTTGGGCACGTCGTCGGGGAAATCCTCCTTGAGCACGGCCTGGGCCTGGGTGATCTTGCTGATCCGCGTCTCGGGCCCGCGCAGGTCCACGGTGTCGGGCGAGGCCACCACGTCGAGAAGCTTGTAGTCGGGATTGAGCTTGCCCGACCAGGCCGGGGTCAGGGGCACGGTCTTGGAGGTGCGGCGGTCGACGAAGAGCTTGAGCCGGTTGGGCTTGACCTCGATGATCTCGTAGGTGGGCGGCAGCGGCAGCTTGTCGGCGTCGATGTCCACCACCTGCTGGCCCAGGCGGAGGTGGCTCACGTCCAGGGAATAGGAGATCTGCTGGTTGGTCAGGTTGCCCACCAGCCCCTTGGGGCCGCGCAGCCGGACCTGGATCTTGTCCACCAGCCCGTCCTCGATGATCATGCCCTCGGGAGGGTTGGTCATGACCACGGGCATGTCCACCCAGGTCTCCACCACTTCCCTGCCGGTGACCAGGAACCAGGTGAAGACGGCCATGGCCACGGCCAGGAGTATGGTCTGCCAGTTCTTCGCCATGTCAGCGCCCCAGGGCGTTGCGCAGCACGCGGCGCAAGCGGGTTTCGTCCAGACTGGTGGTCAGCCTGCCGTTCATGGCCACGGACACCTCGCCGCGCTCCTCGGAGACGACCACGGTGATGGCGTCCGAGCCCTCGGAGATGCCGAGCGCCGCCCGGTGCCGGGTGCCGTACATGGGCTGGCCGCGCAACTTGCTGGAGAGCGGCAGGATGCAGGCCGCGGCCACCAGCCGGTCGCGCCGGACGATGACCGCGCCGTCGTGCAGCGGCGTGTCGGTGAAGAAGATGGTCTCCAGGAGCTCCTTGTTGACCTTGGCGTCCAGGATGATGCCGCGCTCGATGATGTCGCCGAGCGGCATGTTCTTCTCGATGACGATGATGGCCCCGGTGTGGGAGGCGGACATGTCCATGACCGCCCGGACCATCTGGTCCAGAGTGTCGTCCCGCACCTGGGACTTGTTCCAGAACCGTTTGGTGCCGACGCTGGCCAGTCCCTTTCGGATGTCGTTCTTGAACAGGATGACCACCACCAGGAAGATGGAGGTCAGGAACTCGCCCAGCAGGGCGTTCAGGGTATACAGGTTGAACAGGCTGGAGAGATAGTAGATGACCACGACCACCACCATCCCGTAGAGCACGGCCGCGGCGCGGGTCCCCCGGACCAGGACGATGATGTTGTAGTAAATGACGGCGACCAGCCCGATGTCGAGCAGCACCCGCCAGGTGACCTGTATGCCGAAAAGTTCGAACATGCCTTTATCTTACGCTATTTCCTGAACAATGGTCAATGTCTGCCGCGTAAGTTTCACATCATGGACGCGATGAATGAACGCGCCCCTGGCCGCTGTCAGCGCCGTGCCGATCTGGGTGGCGTTGCCGCGCTCGCTCACGGCCAGTCCGAGGAGCCCCTGCCAGACCGTCTTGTTGGAGAGCCCCATGTACACGGGCAGCCCCAGGGAACGGAACCTCTCAATGCCCCGGAGAATCTCCAGGTTGTGCTTCAGGAGCTTGCCAAACCCCACGCCGGGGTCCAGGACGATGCGGTCCTCGGGCAATCCCGCCTTGATGAGCACAGTAATCCTTTCTTCGAAAAAAGCCATGATTTCCCCGACCACGTCGCCGTAGCACGGGGCATTCTGCATCTCCTCCGGCCGTCCCAGGCTGTGCATGAGCACATAGCCCGGCTTGTACTGGGCCACCACGTCCAGCAGCTCCGGCTCGAAGGCGAAGGCCGAGACGTCGTTGACGATGTCGGCCCCGGCCTCCAGGGCGGCGGCCGCCACTCCGGCCTTGTAGGTGTCCACGGACAGGGCGCAGCCGGTGGCCGCCCCGGCCAGTTCGCGGATGACCGGCACGACCCGGGCCAGCTCCTCGGCCTCGGACACGGGCGGGGCATAGGGCCGCGTGGACTCGCCGCCCACGTCCAGGATGTCCGCCCCCTGCGCGGCCAGGGCGAGGGCGTGGGCCGTCCCGCTTTCGCGGTCGGGATGCGCGCCGCCGTCGAAGAAGGAGTCCGGGGTCACGTTGACGATCCCGGCAATAAGGAAGGGGGCGGGTCCAAGGACCCTCCCCCCTTTCACTGTCCAAACGGATTTTTCCATGGATGCCGTACTACTGGATTTTGGAGTTGCCGTCGTCCCCGGAGCCGTCCCGGCCGCCGGAGTCGTCCTTTTCTTCCGAACCCCGGCCGTCGTCCTCTTCGAGGATGAAGTCGTCATCCCCCCTGGCCTCGCTCTTGGGCGTGTAGCCCGGTCCGGCGGGGCGTCCCTCGGCCGTGTAGCCCGTGGGCGCGGCCGGGGCGGTTTCCTGGCCGGAGGACGGCGCGGAGGAGCCGGGCTTGCCGCCGTTGCCGGACGGCATGGGCGGCAGTTCCTTGCCCTCCATGAGCAGGGTGATGTCGTCACCGGTGATGGTCTCGCGGTCCAGCAGGGCCTGGGCGATGGCTTCGAGCGCGTCCAGATTGTCCTTGAGCAGCGCGGTGGCCTGCTCGTAGGCCTCCTCCACGAACCGGCGCACCTCGGCGTCGATGAGCTTGGCCGTCTCTTCGCCGAAGTCGCGGTTATGGATGAGTTCCTTGCCCAGGAAGACCTGCTCCTGGTTGTCGCCGAAGCTCATGGGCCCGAGCTTGTCGCTCATGCCCCACATGCAGACCATGTTGCGGGCGGTCTTGGTGGCGCGCTCGATGTCGTTGCTGGCCCCGGTGGTGAGCTGGTTCAGCACGAGCTCCTCGGCGCAGCGCCCACCCATGAGCACGGCCATGTTGTTGAGCAGATAATCCTTGGAATAGTTGTGCCGGTCCTCGCCGGGAAGCTGCATGGTCACGCCCAGGGCGCGGCCGCGCGGGATGATGGAGACCTTGTGCACCGGGTCGGTGCCGGGCAGGAGCTTGGCCACCAGGGCGTGTCCCGCCTCGTGGTAGGCAGTGGTCTTCTTCTCGTCGTCGGAGAGGATGAGGCTGCGCCGCTCGCGGCCGCCCATCATCAGTTTGTCCTTGGCTTCCTCGAAGTCGGACATGTCCACCTGGTCCTTGCCCGCCTTGGCGGCCTGGAGCGCGGCCTCGTTGACCAGGTTCTCCAGGTCGGCGCCCGAGAATCCGGGCGTGCCGCGCGCGAGGGTTTCCATGTCAACCTCGGCGGCCAGCGGGGTCTTGCGGCTGTGCACCTTGAGGATGCGCTCGCGGCCGCGCAGGTCGGGAACGGGCACCACCACCTGGCGGTCGAAGCGGCCGGGCCGGAGCAGGGCCGGGTCGAGCACGTCGGGCCGGTTGGTGGCCGCCACCAGGATGACGCCCTCGTTGGACTCGAAACCGTCCATCTCCACCAGGAGCTGGTTCAGGGTCTGCTCGCGCTCGTCATGCCCGCCGCCCAGGCCCGCGCCGCGCTGGCGGCCCACGGCGTCGATCTCGTCGATGAAGATCAGGCAGGGCGCGTTCTTCTTGCCCTGGGCGAAGAGATCGCGCACGCGGGAAGCGCCCACGCCCACGAACATCTCCACGAAGTCCGAACCGGAAATGGTGTAGAACGGCACCCCGGCCTCGCCGGCCACGGCTCGGGCCAGCAGGGTCTTGCCGGTGCCGGGGCTGCCCACCAGGAGCACGCCCTTGGGGATGCGGCCGCCCAGCCGGGTGAACTTGCGCGGCTCGCGCAGGAAGTCCACGACCTCGGAGAGCTCCTCCTTGGCCTCGTCCACGCCCGCCACGTCGTCAAAGGTGACCTTGGCGGTCTCCTCGCTGATGAGGCGCGCCTTGGACCGGCCGAAGCTCATGGCTCCGCGCCCGCCGCTGCCGCCGCCCTGCATCTGGCGCATGAAGAAAATCCACACGCCGATGAGCAGGAGCATGGGGAACCAGGACAGGAGCAGGGTCATGTACCACGGCGACTCGTCCGGCGGCTCGGCCTTGACCTCCACGCCCTTCTTGATGAGCGTGTCGATGAGCTTGGGATCGTCCGGGGCGTAGACCTGGAAGCGCTCGCCCGAGCTCTTCACGCCGGTGATCCTCTGTCCCTGGATCTTCACCTGGGCCACGCCGCCGCTGTCCACCATGGACAGGAACTGGCTGTAGGACGGCTGGTCCTGCGGCATGGGGGGTTGGTTGAAAAGATTGAAGAGAACGACCATCAGGATGAAGATGATCGCCCAGATCACAAGATTTTTCATATGGTTGTTCAAAGAATAGTCCTCCGGGCGTCCGGGCTGTGGACCCGGATTCCCTCTTGAAGGCGCCGCGCGACGGGAATGGCGGCGGATGAATTTTCAACCCGTCCGATATGCTAACCTAATGCGCTTCCGCGAAAAATCAAGTCATGCACGGCAAAAAACAGCCGATGCCTCGCCAAACCGGCTCACGCCTCGCGAACAGAGGCCAGCCAGCCCTTGAGTTCGGCGATCTGGCCGTCCACGGAATCGGGCCCGGTGCCGCCGGCGGAAGTCCGCCGCCGGACGCACGCCTCGTAGTCGAGAACGGCGTAGACATCCTCGCCGATGCCGGCGGAGAACCGCCGCAGTTCCTCCAGGCTCAAATCCTCCAGGCCGACGCCCCTGCCCTCGGCAAAGGCCACGGCCGCGCCGGTGATGTGGTGCGCCTCGCGGAAGGGAACGCCCTTGGCGGCCAGGTAGTCGGCCAGCTCGGTGGCGTTGAGGAACCCGCGCCGCACCGTGGCCAGCATCTTCTCCGGCACGAAGGTCAGCTCGGAGAGAAGCCCGGCCATGATGCCCAGCGAGGCGCAGACCGTCCGGTCCGCGTCGAAGAAGGGCTCCTTGTCCTCCTGGAGGTCGCGGTTGTAGGTCATGGGCAGTCCCTTGAGCAGGACCAGGAGCGACATCAGGTCGCCGACCACGCGGCCGGTCTTGCCGCGCATCAGCTCGCAGGAGTCCGGGTTCTTCTTCTGGGGCATGATGGAGGAGCCGGTGGAATAGTGGTCCGGCAGCTTCACATAGCCGAAATTGGGGTTGGCCCAAATGATGATCTCCTCGCACATCCGCGAGAGGTGGGTCATGACCAGGCTGCCCGCGAAGACCGCCTCCAGCACGAAGTCGCGGTCGGACACGGCGTCCATGGAGTTGGCGAAAATCCTCTCCACGCCCAGGTCGTCGGCCACGGCGCGGGGGCTCACCGGATGGGTGGTCCCGGCCAGGGCGGCGGCCCCGAGCGGCATGACGCGCACCCGCTTCATGCAGTCGGCCACGCGCTCGTAGTCGCGCCGGAACATCTGGCAGTAGGCCAGGAGATGGTGGGCGAGGCTGACGGGCTGGGCGGGCTGGAAATGGGTGCAGCCCGGCAGCAGGGTTTCCCGCTGCCCGTCCGCCCGGTCCACGTAGATCTCGACGAGGGCGGCCAGGCGCGCCTGCCAGTCGGCCAGCCGGGCGGCGACGTGCAGCCGGAAGTCCAGGGCCACCTGGTCGTTGCGGCTGCGCGCGGTGTGCAGCTTGCCGCCGATGGGGCCGACCAGCTCGGTGAGCCGGGACTCGATGTTCATGTGCACGTCTTCCAGCTCGACCTTCCAGACGAACTCGCCCGCCTCGATCTCGGCCCTGACCTTGTCCAGGCCGTCGCAAAGCGTGCGGGCCTCCCCGTCGGTGAGGAAGCCCTGCTTCGCCAGCATGCGCGCATGGGCCTGGGAGCCCCGGATGTCCTCGGCGTAAAGGGCCCGGTCAAAGGACACGGACTCGGAATACGCCTCCATGGACGCGGCGGTTCCTTCTGCGAACCGCCCGCCCCACATCTTCTTCTCGGCCATCTTCAGCTACTCGTTGGTTTCGCTTTCCTTGCCGCCCCACTTGGACTGCTGCATGCGGCCCTTGAGCCTCAGGCCCACCAGCTTGATGAAGCCGGCGGCGTCGGCCTGGTCGTACACGTAGTCCTCCTCGAAGGTGGCAAGCTCGGGGTTGTACAGGGAGAACGGCGACTTGCGGCCCAGCGGCACGGCGTTGCCCTTGTACAGCTTGAGGCGCACGGTGCCGGTGATCTTCTCCTGGGACTTGTCGATCATGGCCTGGAGCGCCTCCCGCTCCGGGGAGAACCAGTACCCGTTGTACACCATTTCGGCGTAGCGGGGAATGAGGCTGTCGCGCAGGTGCATCATCTCGCGGTCCATGCACAGCCCTTCCAGGTCGCGGTGGGCGGCGGCCAGGATGGTCCCGCCGGGGGTCTCGTACATGCCGCGGGACTTCATGCCCACGAAACGGTTCTCGACCATGTCGATACGTCCGACGCCGTGCTTGCCGCCCAGCTCGTTGAGCTTGGCCAGCAGCGCGGCCGGGGAATACTTGACGGAGTTGACGGCGATGGGATCGCCCGCCTCGAAGTCGATGGTGATCTCCTCGGCCTCGTCCGGGGCCTGCTCCAGCGGGACGATGGTGCGGTGGCAGTCGGGGCCGGGGGCGTTCCACGGGTCCTCCAGCTCGCCGCCCTCAAAGGAGGTGTGCAGCAGGTTGGCGTCGATGGACCAGGGCTTCTTGCGGCTCACCGGGACCGGGATGCCGTTCTCCTGGGCGAAATTGATCAGGTCGGTGCGGGACTTGAGGTTCCACTCGCGCCAGGGGGCGATGGTGGTGAGGCGCGGGTTGAGGGCCATGGTGGCCAGCTCGAACCGGACCTGGTCATTGCCCTTGCCGGTCGCGCCGTGGGCCACGGCCTGGGCCCCTTCCATCTCGGCGATCTCGACCATGCGCTTGGAGATCAGCGGCCGGGCGATGGACGTGCCGAGCAGGTAGCGCCCCTCGTACAGGGCGTTGGCCCGAAACATGGGGAAGACATAGTCGCGCACGAACTCCTCGCGCAGGTCCTCCACGTAGGCCTTGGAAGCGCCGGTCTTGAGGGCCTTGTCCTCGATGCCGTCCATCTCCTCGCCCTGGCCGAGGTCGGCCGTCATGGTGATGACCTCGCAATCGTAGTTGAGCTTGAGCCACTTGAGAATGATGGACGTGTCCAGACCGCCGGAATAGGCGAGAACGACTTTTTCTATCTTGCTCATCTGATTAATTCCTCTGAATTATATCCGATTGAATTATTTATAAATCCATTCGAGAATGGCCTTTTGCGCATGGAGCCGGTTCTCGGCCTGGTCCCAGACGATGGAGGCCGGGCCCTCGAAGACGGCCTCGCTCACTTCCTCGCCCCGGTGGACCGGCAGGCAGTGCATGAACTTCGCGTCCGCGCCCTTGGCCATGAGCGCCTCGTCCACCATGAATCCGGCGAAGGCGGCCTCGCGCTTCTTCTGCTCGGCCTCCTGGCCCATGGACGCCCATACGTCGGTGTTGACGTAGTGCGCGCCGGACACGGCCACGGCCGGGTCGCGGGTCAGGGTCACCTTGGCGCCCAGGTTCACGGCCTTGTCCAGGATTTCCGGGTCCGGGTCGTACCCCTCGGGGCAGGCCAGGGCCAGCTCGAAGCCGAAGGCGGCCGAGGCGTTGATGAACGAATGGGCCATGTTGTTGCCGTCGCCGACCCAGGCCACCTTGCACTTCGACAGGTCCGGGGTGCGCTCGAACATGGTCAGCATGTCGGCCATGACCTGGCAGGGATGGTATTCGTCGGTAAGGGCGTTGACCACCGGGATGTCGCCGAACTCGACCAGGGTGTCGAGCTTCTGCTGGCCGAAGGTGCGCACGATGAGGCCGTCCGCGTATCGCGAAAGGACGCGCGCGGTGTCCCTGAGCGGCTCGTTCCGGCCGAGCTGGGAGTCGCGCGAGGAGACGAACACCGGGTCGCCGCCGAGCTGTCGGACGCCGACCTCGAAGGAAACGCGGGTCCTGGTGGACGCCTTTTCAAAAATCAGCAGCAGGGTCTTTCCGGCCAGGAGATCGGTGCGGACCTTGTTGTCCTTCATCTCCTTGGCGCGCAGCAGCACCTGCCGAACCTCATCCCTGGGGATGTCCAGAATGGTCAAGAAATGCTTGGGCATCGTACGGTTACTCCATCATCAATTGCCTATATTCATGGAAAGAGATGGAGTCTGGCCCATTATGACGGCATTGTAAAGGGCTTTGGGTTCCCAAATCCCGGAAAACCGGCCCGGGGCGCGCCTCGGGGGGGGCTAGTGCTTCTTGAGCCACTCGTAGAACTGGACGAGCGAGAGCTGGCGGCTGGCCGGTCCGCTCCGGACGTAGAATTCCTCGGTCTTCCCGTCCCGGAGGAAGGCCGGGGCCTTGGCGGGCAGACAGTGGGCGCGCAGCACGGACTTGCCCTGGACCTCGATGACGGCCGTGTCCAGATAGCGGGCGAACTCCGTGCCGATGCACTGGTTGAACAGGTTGTTGAAATGCAGGAGGGCCTTGTCCGGGCTCTCGAATTTGTCCTCCTCGAACCCGGTGACCACGCCATCGTCGGCCACGCCCACCAGCAGGGTCCCGCCGTCGGAGTTCATGAACCCGGCCACGGTCTTGAGGCTGGCGTGCTCGATCTCGCGGCCGTTCTTCCCGGCCTTGAGGTTGAAGCGCAGGGTCTGCTTGAACTCCAGCCCGGCGCCCTCCCCCTCGGCGATGAGGCGGAGCACGTCCTGGGCCGTACGCGCGACGCGCAGGCGATGGCCCATGGCCTCGATGCGCGCCTTGTTGCGATGCAGGACCACCAGGGCGGCAGCCGCCAGCAGGGCCAGGAAGCCGCCGAAAAAAATCAGGAAACTGTCGCTGGTCAGGGCCGAAACGATGTTCTTCCTGGGCACGGCCACGCCCAGCGCCATGGTGTCGCCGAACACGGTCAGTGGCAGGACGTAGCTCCACCACGCCTCGCCGTTCACGGCGTAGGCGAAGGGTTTGCCCTCGGCCGCCCTGCCCGAGGCGAGCCGCCGGGTGGCCTCGGCCACCACCGGGTCGGGCACGGCCCCGGCGTCGTAGGCCCGGGAGATGCCGTCGCCGTCCTCCGGGGTCACGCCCAGGCCGGAGATGGGCAGGACCCGGCCGTTGGTCCAGTAAAGGAAAATCCGTTCCGCGCCGCCCTTCTCCGCCCCTTCCAACTGGTTGGCCACGGCGTTGATGGGAAAGACGTAGGACATCAGGTAGTGCTCGCCGTCGCTCTCCACCAGGCTGGAGGCCGTGAGCCAGGACTCGCCCGCCTTGTGGAAGCGGGAGGCGCTGCGCCAGCGGACCTGGCCGGGCTGGAGCGCCGCCAGCTCCTGGGCCAGGGCCCCGTCCATCTCCTTGCGGTTGAAGTCGGGCGCGGCGTCGCGGGGCTCCAGCTCCCCGTCCGGTTTGACGAAATTCCACCGCGTGGAGGGGTCGTCGCCCCGGCCGGGCAAGGCCTCCATGGCCCCGTCGGGCTGGCGGGTGAGCATGTAGCGCAGCCCCTTGCCGTCCGAGACCATGACCGAGGCCAGGTTGGGGTATCGCTTGAGCATGGCGGACAGAGTCCGGCGCAGGGACTCGGGACTGAGGGAACGCAGGGTCTTGAGGTCGATCTCGTCGTTGGCGCTGGTCACCGCGTTGACCAGGACGGTCACCGCGCCCGACAGGCCGCGCGCCGAGTTCTCCACGGCCAGCACGGCGGCGTCGCGGCGAATCTCGCGCACGCCCCAGAAGGCCAGCACGCCCACGGCCAGCACCGTGAATATCACGCCGTAGAAAAGGATGCGGTACAGTTGCCTGCCTACCAGGCCGTTGCGGGTCGGCATCAGCGCTCCTCGGTCTCCGGATATTCCAGCAGGGCTCGGTCCACGGCCGCGTCGGTCAGGTCGTACATGGCCTCGCCGTGGTCGTACCCGGCCAGGTGCAGGAACCCGTGGGCCAGCAGCCGCGCCAGGTGCGCCACCGGCGGCTGGCCGTAGAGGTCGGTCTCGCGGGCCAGGGCGTCCACGGACAGGGCCAGCTCGCCCAGGCCGGCCGGTTCGCCGTCCTCGTTGTCCGCCTCGTCCATGCCATCCATGTCGTCCGCTTCGTCGGCGTCGCCCGCTTCTTCGGACAAAAACTCTTCCTCATCCGGCTCCTCGGCCGGGAAACTCAGGACGTTGGTGGGGCCTTCGCAGCCCAGGAACTCGTGGTTCAGCCGGGCGATCTCCCGGTCGTCCACCAGCTTGACCGTCACCGGCATCCCCTCCAGGCCTAGCGAGTCCAGGATGAGGGCGCACAGGCCCGCCAGTTCGCGCCGGGACAGGGGAAACCGCGGGTCGAGCCGCGTCTCGCGCAATATGCGGACCGTGTTTTCCATGCCTACCGCTCGCCGTTCTCGAATTTGTCGTAGGCGCGGACGATCCGACCCACCAGGGGGTGGCGGACCACGTCCTGCTCGTCGAAGGTGACGAAGCGCACGCCCTTGACCCCGGCCAGGATCTCTCGGGCGTGGAGCAGGCCGGAGCGGGCGTTGCTCGGCAGGTCCACCTGGGTGACGTCGCCCGTGACCACGGCGCGCGAGCCGAAGCCCAGCCGGGTCAGGAACATCTTCATCTGCTCGGGCGTGGTGTTCTGGGCCTCGTCCAGGATGATGAAGGCGTCGTTCAGGGTGCGGCCGCGCATGAAGGCCAGCGGGGCCACCTCGATGACCCCGTTTTCCTGGTATTCCTGCACCTTAGCGAAATCGAGCATGTCGTGCAGGGCGTCGTAGAGCGGGCGCAGGTACGGGTTGATCTTCTCGGCCAGGTCGCCGGGCAGGAACCCGAGCTTCTCCCCGGCCTCCACGGCCGGGCGGGTCAGCACGATGCGCTTGACCTCGCGCCGGATCAGCGCGCCCACGGCCATGGCCACGGCCAGGTAGGTCTTGCCCGTGCCCGCCGGGCCGATGCCGAAAGTCAGGTCGTGCTCGCGAATGGCGTCCAGGTAGTGGCGCTGGTTCAGGGACTTGGGCGAGACCGTGCGCTTGCCGGACGCGGCGTACACGTCCTCCTTGAAGACCTCGCCCAGGTCGGCGGTGGGCTGGCGCTCCAGGATGCGGCAGGCGAAATCCACGTCCTGGGGATAGAGCTTCTTGCCCGAGCGGAGCATGGCGTAGAGCTGGCCCAGTACCTGGGCGGCCAGGTCGGCCCGGTCCTCCTCGCCCTCGGGGGCCGAGATGGTCACGGCGTTGCCCCGGCTCTCGACGGTCGCGCCGAGGCGCTCGCCCAGGAGCTTGAGGTGCTGGTTCTGCGGGCCGAAGAGGCGGTTGGCCAGCCGGGCGTCGTTGAATTCGAGCTTGATGACGGGCAGAGCGGAACCCTCCTATCCTTTGTTGCGCAGGAACATCCAGCGGCAGGCGCGACGTTCCAGGAAGTTGGCGATCTCGTAAAGGGCCGCGCCGAGCAGGGACATGCCCAGGATGCCGGAGAACATGGTCAGGTAGTCCATGGCCCCCCAGGCGTCCATGATCATATAGCCCAGGCCCCTCGTGGTGGCAAAGGATTCCACAAAGAAGAGCACGGCCACGGACACGCCCGTGCCCAGCCTCAGCGCCGTGAACCCGTGGGGCAACGCCGCGGGCAGCAGGACCTCGCGCAGGACGTGCCGCCGCGAGCCGCCCAGGGAGCGTACGGAATCGAAATACTTGGGATGGATGGACTTCACCCCGTCGCGGGTGGTCACCAGGATCTGATATCCCAGGATCAGGGCGATCATGGCGATCTTGGCCGTGTCCCCCAGGCCGAAGAGGAGCAGGAAGACCGGCAGGAGCACGATCTTCGGGATGGGATAGGTCAGGAAGATGAACGGGGCCAGGAGCGCGTCGACGCGCGGCACGCTGCCCATGAGCAGGCCGAGGGGAAAGGCGGTCAGCCAGGCCAGGGCCATGGCCGCCACCACCCGCCAGGCGCTGGTGGCGAAATGGGCCCAGAAGTCCGCCGTGGCCATGGCCGAGAAAAAGGCTCGGGCCGCGTCCTCGGGCGCGGGCAGGATGATCCCGCCCAGGGCCGTGGCCGCCCCCTTCCAGATCAGGCCCAGGACCAGGACCACCAGGGCGTAGCGCAAAAGCGGCTTCAGGTTCACCAAAGGTCCTCCACGGTGCTCCGCAGCTCGCGCAGGAGGTTGAAGCACGCCTCGGTGTCGAGGATGGAGCGGCTGCCGAAGCCGGGGTTGTCGAAGACGCGCACGGGCCGCGCCGGGCGGTCGGACATGACCATGATCCGCTTGCCCAGAACCACGGCCTCCTCCAGGGAGTGGGTCACCAGGACGAAGGGCACGCGCCGCTGCTTCCAGGCGTCGAGCAGCGCGTACTGCAACCGCTCGCGGGTCAGGGCGTCGAGAGAGGAAAAGGGCTCGTCCAGGAGCATCAGCCGGGGCCGGGTGACAAAAGCGCGGGCGATGGCCACCCGCTGCTGCTCGCCGCCGCTCAGGTTGGCCGGATAGTCGGCGTCGCGGCCCGCTATGCCCAGCTCGGCCAGTTGGCGGCGGGCCCTGTCGAGCCGCTCCGCCCGGCCAACGCCGCGCACCTTGAGGCCCAGGGCCACGTTGTCCACCACGGTGCGCCAGGGCAGCAGGCCGTAGTCCTGGAGGATGATGGAAATGTCCGGGCCCGGACCGGCCACGGGCGCGCCGTCCACCAGGATGCGGCCCGCGTCCGGCCTGACCAGCCCGCTCAGCAGGTAGAGCAGCGTGGTCTTGCCGCAGCCAGACGGGCCGACGATGGCCAGCGTCTCCTCCTCCCCGAGGGAGAAGGAGACGTCTTCCAGGACGGCCTGGCCGCCGTAGGATTTTCCGAGGTTCTCGGCGGTCAGCATCTAGGGAACGACCGGGGGCAGAATCTGTGCGTCGGGGATGCGCGCCTTGAGCAGCCCCTTGGCGATCATCCACTGCTGCACGTCGGCCAGCTCCGCCGGGGTGGGCAGGGCCGGGGCCGGATAGGGGTAAACCGGGAACTTGGCCACCAGCGGTTTGGGAATGCGGCAGGTCTCGGCCATGAGCGGACGGTACCTTTCGGGCGTGGTGGCCAACCGGCTCACGGCCTGGCCGTAAGCGGCGACAAAGGCCAGATAGGTCTTGGAGCCGTCCCTGAAATAGCGGCGGTGCAGGCAGAGCACGGTCAGCGGCAGGTCGAGATTGTCGGCGATGGCCAGAACCCCGCCCCCCTGGAGCCGGGCCAGGGAGAGCAGCGGCTCGGGCAGCAGGGCCGCGTCCAACTGGTCGGACATGAGCATTTGGAAGCGGATGGGCATCTTCTTCACTTCCATGCGGGAGAAATAGTCGGGCGCAACGCCGAGGTTGCGCTCCATCCTGTCGCCCAGGAATTCCATGATGGTGGACTTGGAGAGGCCCAGCTTGGCGCCGCGCAGTTGGGAGGTGTTCTTGTCCTTATTGGCCGGGGACAGGGCGATGCCGAACATGGGATGGCCGGGCGAGGTCCTCCAGGAGGTCAGGGCGATGTACATGGGCACGCCCCGGTCGATGAGCAGGTGGGTGGCCACCAGGTCGCCGAAATAGCCGTCGATCTGGCCCGCCTGCATGGCGGTGTCGCGCTCCAGGGCCGAGGTGAAGCGGACCAGTTCCACATCCAGCCCATGGGCGGCGAACAGGCCGTCGCGCACGGCCACTTCCATGGGCAGGGTATCCAGCACCGGCAGCACGCCGAAACGGATGCGCACCTTCTCCGCCCGGACGGAAGTGGCCCAGAGCAGGACGCAGCACACGGCGATGAGCAGTTTCTTCATTCCTGATTCTCCATCGGTTTTGGTGGCGGGAGATGTACCACGGTCGAAGAGGAAAGAAAAGGCGGAGCGGACAGATCCCGACCGGGATCGGATCACGCCCCTCAGCCGCCCCGGCGCGGCAGCAGCCCGCGCGCCACCAGGCCGAGAAGGACCAGGGCCGAGGCCACGCCCGCCCAGTGCGGCAGGGTCTCCCCCGCCTCGGCCACGGCGGCGCGGATGTCCAGGCCCAGGGCGGCGTAGAGGCGGTCCACCACGAAGGCCAGCCCCAGGGAGCAGGTGACGATGGAGGCCAGGTAGAGCGCGGTGGCGCGGCGGCCCAGGGTCTTGAGCATGACCGTGACGGTCGCGCCGTTGGTGGCCGGTCCGGCCAGCAGGAAGACCAGGGCCGCGCCGGGCGAGATGCCCTTGAGCAGGAGCGAGGCGGCGATGGGCGTGGAGGCCGTGGCGCAGACGTAGAGCGGCAGAGCCACCCCCAGCATGACCAGATAGGAGAGCGGCCCCCCGGCAAAGGAGGAGAGCAGGTCGTCGGGCACGGCCGCGCCGATGACGCCCGCCACCACCACGCCCAGGAGCAGCCAGCGCCCGATGTCGCCGATCATCTCGCCGAAGGCGAAGGCCATGCCGGAGCGGAACCTGGCCGCGAACGTCGGGGCCGCAGGGTCATTCCCGCCGCAGCCGCAGTCCTGGCAGCCGCAGGACGCGACCGGCGCGGCCAGGGGCGGGGGCGCTGGCTCCTTTTCCGGAAAGACGTTGACCAGCCACCCGGCGGACACGGCGGTGACCAGGGCGGCCACGGGCCGGATGACGGTCATCAACGGGTCGATGAGGGCCCAGGTCACGGCCATGGAATCCACGCCCGTCTCCGGGGTGGCGATCATGAAGGCCGTGGCCGCTCCCCTGCCCGCCCCCTGGCGGCGCAGCCCCAGGGCCGCGGGCAGCACGCCGCATGAGCAGAGCGGAAGCGGCACGCCGAGAAGCGCGGCCTTGACCACGGACCCGAGCCCGTTGCCGCCCAGATGCGCGGCCATGAACGAATCCGGCACAAAGGCCTTGAGCAGCCCGGCCACAAAAAATCCGAACAGGACGTAGGGCGCGGCCTCCACCAGCACGCGCCAGGACTCCACCGCCACCGCCGGGATCACATCCATCCTTGAAACACCTTGTCTTTCGTCATAATTGAGTATCTGCTCATGCAATAGAGAAAAAAAATATATCACCCCGGGCCGGTTTACCGCAAACGGAACCGACCGCCTGTGAAAAGCGGCATGGCAAACTTCGTCGATCCTCTGTTTGCCGACCGGCCGGACGTACCCTGCGGCGCCGCCAGGGAGAAGGAGTCCGCCATCCCGCCCGCAACCGGAAGCTACCCCTGCTCCCGGATGTGGTCGATTCCCTGGCCGATGAGGTTGCGCACGTGATCGTCATCCAGGGCGTAAAACACGTTCTTGCCTTCCTTGCGGTAGCGCACCAGCTTGGCCGCGCGGAGGAGCCGGAGCTGGTGCGAGATGGCCGACTGCGACATGTCGAGCACCTCGGCCAGCGCGCAGACGCACAGCTCGTGGATGGACAGGGCGAAAAGGATGCGCGCCCTGGTGTAGTCGCCGAAGGCCTTGAACAGTTCCGCCAGGAACAGGAACTCCCGCTCGGAGAGCATCCGCTCCTGTACCATCTTCACGTTGTGGTTGTGCTCGCTTGTCACGCTACAGGCCATTCCGGTCATGTCATCCTCATCTGTTTGAATGTTCATATGTTATAAATATAGATATAACCGCCCACTCTGTCAAGCCATGAAAAAGGCCGCCCCCTTTCGGGAAGCGGCCGATGGAACGGATGCAGGGCGGATCAGCCCACCAGTTTTCTGGCGGCGTCGAGGGCTGCGGCGTAATCCGGCTCCTCGGTGATCTCCTTGAGGTACTGGACGTAGGCGATGGTCCCCTTCCGGTCCAGGACGAAGACGGCGCGGGTGAGCAGCCGGAGCTCCTTGATGAGCGCGCCCCAGCCCAGACCGAAGGACGCGTCCTTGTGGTCGGACAGGGTCTTCACGGCCTCCACGCCAGCGGCGCCGCACCAGCGGGACTGGGCGAAAGGCAGGTCCATGCTCACGGTCAGGATGACCACGTCGTCGCCCAGGGCGGCCGCCTCGGTGTTGAAGCGGCGGGTCTCCATGTCGCAGACAGGGGTGTCCAGGGAGGGCACCGAGGCCACGATGACCACCTTGCCCTTGTAGTCGGCCAGGGAGGCCGGGGCCAGGTCGTTGGCGGTGACGGTGAAATCCGGGGCGGCGTCGCCCACTTTCAGTTCAGGCCCCACCAGGGTCAGGGGATTACCCTCGAAGGCGGCGGCTCCTTTTCTCTCGTTCATGATGCAACTCCTATGTTTTCGGTGGAAGGAATAACTAAGTGATAATCATTATTACTACAACTGCGTCCATGAAACATCAAGCACTTTCTTCGATATATTTCCGGCTCACCCCAGGCCGAGGCGGTCCAGAGTCAGCCGCTTGCGCCCCTCGCGCTCCAGGATCTCGGCCACGACCGCGCCGTCCGGCAGCCCGGCCGCGCGGACCTCGGCCAGGAGCGCGCCAAGCCGCCGCTCTTCCACCAGGTAGTCGAAGACCACCGCCCTGACGCCGCGCACGGCGATGAGCCCCTCGGCCCAGCCCAGCCCCTCCTGGTACAGCATCCGGGCCGCGACGAAAGCGGCCACCAGGGCTATCTGGTGGGGCCGCGGCAGGTCGTTCAGGACGCGGTCGCCGTACCGCTCGGCCAGCACGGCCGGGCAATAGGCCAGGATGACCTCGCGCAGGACAGGGTCGTCGGCCGGACGGGAGTCCTCCGCCGCCAGCACCTCGGCCACGGCGTCCCCCAGCGCGTTGATGGACTCGGACACGGCGTAGGAGAGCTCGGTGATGGTCCGCCTCCCGCCCGCCAGCCGGTACTCGCGCATGAGCAGGTTCGCCTCGGCCCCGGCCCTGGCCCGGAGGATGTCCAGCAGCTCGCTGACGTACCGCTCCTTGATCTCCAGGAACTCCGCCTCGCTCAGGACCAGCCCGGCCAGGATCTCGTAGGACGAGCAGATGACCCCGGTCTTGTTGGCCGACGGTCCGGGCACCACCGGAACGCCCGCCCGCTCCAGCTCGACGCGCGCGTCCACGGAAATGAAGATGTTGGCCCCCTCGACGACGCCCCTGGCCGAGGGGACGCCGTCCCGGCCCAGGAACTGCTTCCAGTTGGTCCGGTTGATGGTCTCGGGCCGCCCTCCCGAGGGGATGAACAGGTCCGCGCGCGCCGTGTTGTGAATCGTGTTGCGCAGCCGGACGCCGCCGGGATCGGCCGTGGAGGCGACGAGGGCCCCCTCCCCCCTGAGCCGCGCCGGGTCGAAGTCCGAGGCGCGCAGGCCGCCCTCGATGAGCCGCATCAGCTCCGCGTGGTCCATGCCCTCGGGGTCGAAGACCGCTCCGTGGCCGTCGCTCATGGCCACGATGCGGGCGTTCTCGCCGTATTCGCGGATGAGGATCTTCATGACGTTGGAGGCCACGTCCCCGGCCGGGCCGCCGGTCAGCTTGACCGAGAACGGCCGGGCGCGAGGGTCGATGCCCAAGGTGCGCAGCAGGGCCTCGGCAAATACGATGACCCCCTCGCTGGTCACGCCGTACCGCTTGTGGGCGATGCCCGCCCCCGGCTTGGAGCTCATGAAGGTGGCGGGCCAGCGGTAGCCCCGCCGGGCCGCCCGGGCCGCCATCCATTCGATGTGGGCCGGGGTGATGTTCTCGTCCGGGCCGAGGAAGATGACCTCATCGCGGCCCAGGTGGTCCACGATGCCCGGCCCCACGAACCCCTCGGCCCCCTCGGGCCGGACCAGCAGGTCCAGGAAGGCGTCCACCACCGAGCGCACGGCCAGGTCGATCTCCGCCTCGGGCCCGAGCAGAATGACCGCCTTGGAGCCTCCCTCGGGGATGTCCTTGTTCTTGAACTGCTGGGCCCGCGCCAGCTTGGTGGCCTCGTCCAGAAGCCGGTTGGACTCCATTTCGAACTGCTCCTGGCTGCGGGTGCGGACCACGCGGACGCCGCCGCGCGCCATGTCGCGATAGCGGACGTGGAAGGCGAAGCAGTACGGGCCGTGGAAGCAGTAGATGCCGAAGGGCCGCACCCGGAACGGCAGGGGCGCCAGGATGATCGGGTCCAGGCGAAAGCTCAGGCCCAGCTTGTGCGCCAGGTAGTAGTTGGTGCGCAGGGTGTAGCGGAAGAAGCGGTAGATGTAGGTCAGGATGTCGCGGCTGACCTCGTCGTCCACGTCGGCCAGCCCGGCGCGCACGGCCGCCCGCGCCAGGGCCATGGCCGCCCGGCGGTCCCCGGAACGCGCCGGGTCGAACCTCGCCTCGAAATAGGCGAAGAGCGTCTCGGCCAGGTCGCGGTGGCGGAGCACGGCGTGGAGGATGCGGGCCGAGGTATAGGCATGGATGTCGCGCGAGACGAGGAACTGATGGGCGAACTCGCAGGCGGCCTGGAAGAGCATGACCTTGCCCAGCTCCCAGCCGTTCTCGTCGGCCAGGGTCTCCAGCCCGTGCAGGGCGAACCACTTGGTCAGCTCCAGTTGCCGCCGGAGCCGGAGCCAGCGCGGATCGTTCTCCTCAAGGTTCAGCCGGGCCTGATCCACGTAGAAGCTCATGATGGCCATGGTCGCCCCGCCCTCGGGCTCGAACCGGTCGGCATAGGCCCGGTCCACGGGCACGCCCTCGCGGGCGAAGACGTTGACCACCCGGTAGAGCAGCCCCCTGGCGGGCGGGTTCTCCATGGCCACGGCGATGCGGTCGAAGCCGGGGTGAACGTCCTTTTCCAGCAGCACCTCCACCCGTTCCCGCCCCCTCAGGCAGCCGCAGGTGCGGAAATGGCGCACGGCCCGGTCCGCCTCGAACTTCTCCACGTAGTCCTCGCTGGCCGAGGCCAGGAAGGTTTCGAACCGGGCCGTCTCGTCGCCGGAGACGGCCGTCCCGCCCCGACGCACCCGTTCGAGGACGCCGGGCAGGGCCCCGCCCGTGCGCGAGCAGCGAGGCTGCGGGCCGAAGAGAAAGGTGTCGAGCCGGATCTCGTCGTCCCGGCTGGAATAGATGCGGGCCATCTGGATTTCGCGGTCCAGATATCCGGCCAGGACCCCGGCCAGGGCGCGCATGTCGCCGCCCGTGGTGATGTGGGTGACCATGGAGTTGCACGGGCTGTGCAGGACCACGGACTGCCGCTCCTCGCGGACCATGCCCGAGGCCAGGGCCATGAGGTGGCGGATGCGCTCCTCCCGGCCGTGCGTGCGGAAATAGTATTCCGGCATCTGCTCGTGGAACCATGTGACCAGCGACTCCACGGAGTCGCCCAGCCGCCGCTTGACCTCCCCGGCGATTCCCGCGCCGTCCGACAGGGATTCCGGCATTCTCACCTCCCGCCCGAAAGGGCTTTTTCCCTGATGATGACTGTGCATGTACCGCCCGGGCGAGTCAAGGACCTGGCCGCCGGGAACAGCGCAACGGCATTATAAATGTTCCCCCCGTCATTCTAACGGCATGGACATATTTTTCGGGGCGGGATATGAGCAGAGACGAAGACCAGTATGCCTTTTTTACCCACGGCACGCAGTCGGAAAGAGAGGAAAACATGCAAAAGAGCGCCATCGATACCGGTATTCTCCTGGAAACGGGGACCAATGAGCTGGAAATCCTCGAATTTTACATCATTGAGACCATGGAGGACGGCCGGGAGGTGAAAAACTACTTCGGCATCAACGTGGCCAAGGTCATGCAGGTCATCGAGACCCCGAACCTGGAGCCGCCGGAATCGGCGCCCCATCCATCGTTCATGGGAACCATCCCGTTGCGCGACATCATCCTGCCCGTCCTCGACCTCTCGGTCTGGCTGGAGCTGAACATGCCCAAGACCAACCGGGACATCGTCATCGTCACCGAGTTCAGCAAGACCGTCACCGGCTTCCTGGTCTCGGGCGTCACCGAGATCCACCGGGTGGGCTGGGGCGAGGTCATCCCGCCCACCAGCGTCATCACCCAGTCCACGGACTCCATCGTCGGCCTGGTGGACAAGAACGACCACTTCATCCAGCTCCTGGACCTGGAGACCATCCTCACCCAGATCGAGCCCGACGTGAAGGAAGACATCATGGTCTCGGAAAAGGAGTACAAGGTCCTGGTGGCCGACGACTCCGCCACCATCCGCATGATGCTGGAGCAGCAACTGACCAGGGCCAACTTCAAACTGCGCGTCACCAACAACGGGGACGAGGCCCTCAAGGCCATCATGGCCCTCAAGCGCCAGGCCGAGGCGGAAGGCAAGGACATCACCGAATTCGTGAACATCGTGGTCTCGGACATCGAGATGCCCCTCATGGACGGCTTCTCCCTGACCAAAAACATCAAGACCGACCCGATCTTGCAAAAGCTCCCGGTCATATTGTATTCTTCCATCATTACGAAGGAACTCAAGCACAAGGGCGATTCCGTCGGAGCCGATCTCCAGATATCCAAGCCCGACCTGTACACCATACCGGCCCAGGCCATCGCCCTGATCGAAGGAACAAGCGCTTGACCGAAATCAATCACGGGGACCAGGTCCTCGAAGTTTTTCTCGAAGAAACCGCGGAACGCCTCGACGCCGTGGAGTCCGGACTGTTGCGCCTGGAGAGCGGCTCGGACGACGGCGACGGCGTGATCAACTCCGTCTTTCGCGACGCCCACTCCATCAAGGCCGGGGCCAACCTGCTCAAGCTCGCCAACATCGAGACCCTGGCCCACAAGCTGGAGAACGTCCTGGAGATGATCCGCCAGGGCCGGCTCCTGGTCAACGAGACGGTCATCACCGCCTGCCTGGAGTCCGTGGACAAACTCCGCGAACTGGTGGGAAACGTCGAGCGCAGCGACTCCATCTCCATCCGCCTGCACACCGCCATGCTCGAAATGGCCGTGCGGAAAGGGCGCGACGGGGCCTGACCGCCAGCGCCGCCCACCGGCCCGACATCGAAAAGGCCGCGCCCGGAAGGACGCGGCCTTTGCCGTCCGAAGCGGGAAGCCGCCTAGTTCTCCAGGGTGCGGAGCAGTTCGTCCGCCTCCTGCATGCGGGAGAAGGAGGTGTTCTTGAACACCTCGCCCTCCACGGCCTGGAGGAATTCCTCATGGTTCATGGCCGTGAAGTCGATAAGGATGCCCTTGGCCTGAAAGTAGAGCCGAAGGAAGGCGGCCAGGGGCTCGTCGGCCAGGACCTTGGCGATGTCCCGGCCGTCCTCGGCCGAGGTGAAGGGCTTGTTCATGCCGCCCAGGTGGAAGACGTCCAGCCCGCTCTCGCCGTCCGTGACCACGCCGAGCAGGTTGAAGGTCTTGAGCCGGGCGACGAAATCGTCGTCCAGGTCGGGGAATTCCAGGATGTCCTTCTTGGGAAAGACCGCGGCGAAGACCATCTTCCCGCCCTCCTCGGCCATGGTGTGGCGAAAGGCGTGCTCGTCCCGATTCTTCCGGGCCGCCTTGACCGTCTCGTACAGGTCGCAGGCAAAGGCCAGCTTCAGGTCGCGGATCACTTTCTCGTCCATATCCTCTCCGTTGCTAGATGATTCCGTGCAATGCGCCGCCGGGCGCGCCCAGGGCGTCCACCCGCTTCTCCACCTCGGGATCGGGCGTCAGCGGCGGCGCGTGATAGGTCTTGAGCCGGGCGTCGATGACCACGGCCTTTTTCGCGCCCCAGTGCTTGGCGTGGGTAAAACCCTCCACCCCGTACATGTCCGTGGCCGGGTCCGACCGGGTGAAGGCCACCCAGAGGAAATTGTCCCAGTCCTTGGCCGTGAACCCGGCGTCGTCCGCCACCACGATCAGGGGGAACCCCTCGATGCCCTTCACCTTCTCCAGGACGGCGGCCAGCCGGTCCATGGCCGGGTCCTGCCGGTCGCGCTTGCGCTGGTGCCTGGGGCCCTTGAGGACCAGGACGCCCGGCGCGAAAACCGCGGGGTCGCGGAAGCCGCGCGGCAGGTCCATGCCGGCCGGCAACTCGCAGGCCAGCTCGCGCTTGGGCTCCCCGGCGGCCGCAAAAATGAGCTTGGACCCCTGGTTCAGGCTGATGCCCGAGTAGTCCAGGGTGTCGATGGTGGTCCGGGTGATGAAGTGCAGGTCGCGGGTCAGGTCCGCCCGCTCCAGCATGTGGCGGAAGAAGGCGGGCACGTCGTGGCAGGTCACGCCCGGCCGCAGGTCCTCGGCCGCCGCGATGAAGACGTACTTGGAGAGCGAGGTCTGGGTGGTGCCGAGCAGGGCCATGGCGTTGGTCAGCAGTTCCTGCGGCTGGCGCACGGCCGCATAGGGCACGTAGCGCTCGCTGCCCACGGCCAGGAGCAGCGGGTGCACCCCGGCCGCGTCCACGGCATGGACCTCGTGCACCCCGGCGAATACGGAGGAGACCAGGTCGGCGGTCAGTTCGTGGATGAACGCGCCGAAGACCGTGTCCTCCTGGGGCGGACGGCCCACCGTGGTGAAAGGCCAAATCGCGTCGTTGCGGTGCCAGACCCTGTCCACCTTCAGCACAGGAAAATCGTGGGCCAGGCTGTAGTAGCCCAGATGGTCGCCGAAGGGCCCCTCGGGCTTCTGCCCACCCTGCTCCAGGATGCCGCTGATGCAGAAATCCGCCTCGGCCGGGATGGGCAGGCCGCCGCCCGGTGTGACCATGGCGATGCGATGCCCGGCCATGGCCCCGGCGAAGAAGAGTTCGGGAAAGCCGTCGGGCAGGGGCATGACCGCCGCCAGGGTCATGGCGGGCGCGCCGCCCACGAAGATGTTGACCCGGAGCGGCTCGCCCCGGCGGATGGCTTCGGCGTGGTGGGGGCCGATGCCCCGGTGAATCTGGTAGTGCAGCCCCACCTCGCGGTCGGGCGCGTAATCGTTGCCCGTGAGCTGCACCCGGTACATGCCGAGGTTGGACCCGCCGAATCCCGGCTTGGCCGGATTCTCGGTGTAGACCTGGGGCAGGGTCACGTAGCTGCCGCCGTCCATGGGCCAGGAGACCAGGTGCGGCAGTTGAGAGATGGCGGTCTGGTTTTGCAGCACCGGCCCGGTGGCGACTTTTTTCGGCAGGGTGTGCCAGGCTGCCAGGGGCGCGCCCAGGTAGCGCCGGGGCTTCTTCAACGCCTCCATGGGGCTGAGCTTGAGCCGCATCAGGGCCCTGACCGTGTCCACGGTGTCGCGGAAAAGGAAGCGCATCCGGTCCATGGTGCCGTAGAGATTGGCGGCCATGGGGAAACGGCATCCCTTGACGTTGGTGAAAAGCAGCGCCGGGCCCCCGGCGCGGCAGACGCGGCGCTGGATGGCCCCGGCCTCAAGGTGTGCGTCCACGCACTTCTCGATGCGCACGAGCTCGCCCCTGGCCTCAAGCGCCTCAAGGCATTCCCTGGTGTTCCTGTATCCCATGGCGGTTCCCGTTGGTTGTTTCAGCCGGTCAATCTAGACGGAACGGAAGGAAAAGTTAAGGGGAGAAATGGACCGGGCGCGGGAACCGGGACGAAAAACGGCTAGGCGGTCGGGGCGGACCCGTTCCACACGCAGTCGAAATCCACCGGCTGGAACCGTTCGAGCCGCGCATCGCGGTCGAAGGCGAGCGGCTTGAGCCGTCGCGAAAGCAGGTTCGGGCAGGTATTGCAATAGACCTGGGGATAATTGCAGATCAGACAATAAGGCCGGTAGTCGTCACAGGCGGCGGCGTTCCACGGACGGCGATGCCCCAGGACGCAGCGGTGCTGATAAAAGACGCACTTGTTACAACGACTTGAAATGGTTGACAATTTACGCATCATTCCACCTCCGGACAAACTGGTTTCCCAATTCTGGAGGTAAGCACACCCCTTCCTGGCGCGGTATTATTTTTTGGCGGCGCATGGCGTCCGCATTCCCTCCCGGGCGGCGCGGGGATCTCTCGCCCGGCCCGGTCGGAAGGGCCGCTTCCCTTTGCCTTCGCCCGGGATTGTGTTAGGAATCGTTCACATCCGACACCGCCAAGGAGACAACGCCATGCCCCTGATAACCTGGGACGAAATCATGTCCGTGGGCGTCGAGGAACTCGACGACCAGCACCGCCGACTCATCGATTTGATAAACGACGCCTACGAGGCGCTGCAAAGCCACGACGAGCACCGCATGGTCGAACTCGTCGAGAAGATGCAACAATACGCCCGCACCCACTTTGAAACCGAGGAGAACTACATGCGGCGCGACGGTTTTCCCGGCCTGTCCAGGCACAAGGGGCTGCACGAGACCTTCAACCGGTCCGTGGCCCAGTTCCGCGCCGAGCAGTACGGCGGCATGAACCTGTCAAAAATATTCGTCTTCCTCAGCCGCTGGCTGGCCACGCACATCCTGGAGGCGGACAAGGAATACGTTCCCTACCTCGCGGCCGGGAAAAAGCCCGCCTGACCGGTCACTCGCCCCGGATGCGGTAGAAGTCGTCCGAGAACTTCCGCATGACCTCGTCCACATCCTCCAGCACTTCCTTCTTCAGGTCGTGGGTGGTGGGGGCCACGCCCATGGTGGCCGTGTCCCAGTACACCGAGCGGGGCGGGATGCCGAACTCGAAGTTCAGGTGGTAGACGTTGAGTCCGGCCTTGGTGCGGATGTCCATGACCTTCATGATGATGTAGCCGACGTTCTCCAGCTTGAGCCCCTCGGCCGGATAGTTGTCGACCACAGCGTCGTTGTTGACCAACATTCCGCGCATGTGCTTCACAAAGCTGTCGATGGCGTAGCCGCGGACCTCTTCGGCCTTGAGCCCGCCGCCGTCCAGGTCCACGAAAACCATGACGTCGTCCAGGATCTTGATCTGGCGGAACTTGTCCGCGTCCTCGGCGGCCGCGGCGGGCAACGTCCGCAGCAGGGCCAGGGCCAGGACCAGGGAAAGGATGAGCACGTTTCGCATCTTCGACCTCGCTCGGTTGGGGTGATGGTCCCGCATACCACATCCCCACCCCATAATGAATGAATAAATAAGGCATATAACGGAAAAGGTCCCGCTCGCATCGCTGCGCGCGGGACCCTTGCATTCGTGGTGGGCTATGCAGGATTCGAACCTGCGACCTCTTGCTCCGGAGGCAAGCACTCTATCCAACTGAGCTAATAGCCCACTTCTCAACTGAATGGAACGAAGTAGCTATACCCCGCCCCCGCGTTTGTCAAGGCCGTCGTGAAGGCTCGGGCCCGTCGATTAGCGCTTGCGGCCGCGCGCCGTTAAACCCTATACTTGAAGGATGGAAAAGAAACGCATCATATTGGCCGTGACCGGCGCCAGCGGCGCCATATATGCCCTCTCCCTGGCCCGCGCCCTCTCGCGGTGCGACGGCGTGGAGCTCCATCTCATCGTCTCGGACGCCGCCCGCAAGGTCATGGCCCTGGAGACCGACTTTTCCGGGGACGCGCTGGCCGCACTGGCCGATGCGGTCCACCCCATCGGCGACATCGCCGCGCCGCCAGCAAGCGGCTCCTGGCGACACCACGGCATGATCGTCTGCCCCTGCTCCATGGCCACCCTTTCGGCCATCGCCACCGGCCGGGGCGACAACCTCATCCACCGCGCGGCCGACGTGGCCCTCAAGGAGCGGCGCAGGCTCGTCCTGGTCCCGCGCGAGACGCCGCTCTCGTCCATCCACCTGCGCAACATGCTGGCCGCCGACCGGGCCGGAGCCGTCATCCTGCCCGCCTGCCCAGGCTTCTATCACCACCCGGACGACATCGGCGACCTGGCCGACCAGTTGGCGGGCAAGATTCTGGATCAACTGGACATCCCCCACGACCTGTTCGCGCGCTGGGGGGAGTAGCAAGGAGAAAGGCACATGGAGATCACCTGGTACGGCCACGCGAATTTCAGCCTGAAGACCCCGAACGGCACGGTGTTCATCGATCCGTTCTTCGCGGGCAACCCGACCGCGCCCATATCTTATAAAGAAGTGGACGCCTGCGACCTCATCCTGCTCACCCACGACCACGGCGACCACGTGGGCCAGACCCTGGAGCTGGCCGAGCGCCACGACGCCGAGGTGGTGGCCATGTTCGACATCATCCTCGCCCTCGTCGACCAGGGGCTGCCCGAGCGGCTCGGCACGGGCATGAACATCGGCGGCACGGTCAACCGGCTGGGCATGGACATCCAGATGGTCCAGGCCATGCACTCGTCCGTGCACGGCGCACCGGCCGGATACATCCTCACCCTGCCCGACGGGACCTGCGTCTACGATGCGGGCGACACCGGCCTGTTCGGCGACATGGCCCTCTTCGCCGAGTTCCACGACATCGACATCGCCATCCTGCCCGTGGGCGGCCACTTCACCATGGACGCCAGGCAGGCGGCCTACGCCTGCAAGCTGCTCAAGTGCCGCAAGCTCATCCCGCAGCACTGGGGCACCTTCCCGGTCCTGGCGCAGAACCTCGACGCCCTGGCCGAGCACCTTGCGGTCATGGCCCCGGAGACTGAACTGGTGGAACTGCGGGTGGGCGAACCGAAGAAATTCTAGCCGCGCGACGGCTTGAGCGCGCGCAGGGCGGCGTGGATCTTGGCCCCGCGCTTTTTGCCGATGCCCGGCAGGGACTCGATGTCCCCCACGCCGGCCGCGACCATGGCGTCCAGCGACTCGAAGCGGTCCCAGAGCACTCGGGCGGTCTTCGGCCCCACGCCGGGCAGCGAGGTCACCTCGCTGTTCAGCACCGCCTGCTTGCGCGCCCGCCGCTGCCGCCCGATGACGAAGCGGTGCGCCTCGTCGCGCATCCGCTGCAGGAACAGCAGCTCCGCGCTGCCGGGCTTGAGGTTCATCGGATTCTTGCGCCCCGGCCGAAAAATCACGTCCCCCAGCTCGCCCGCCCGGCGCGTCTCTCCCTTGGCGATGGAGGCCAGCTCCCAGCAGACGTCCTCTTCGCACTGGGCCAGGGCCTGTTCCACGGCCGCGAGCTGGCCCTTGCCGCCGTCGAGGAGCACCAGATCCGGCCAGGGCGGGCCGGACTCCACCCGCCGCCGCGCCCAGGCGGCCAGGGCCGCATAGTCGTCGCCCGTGCCCTCCAGTTCGGGAAAGGCATAGAGCCGCGAGGCCTCCTTGTCGCGCCGCCCCTCGTCAAAGACAACCTGTCCCACGCGCATGTCCCGCCCGCCCAGGTGGGAGGCGTCCACGCACTCGATGCGCAGGGGCTCCTCGACCAGGCGCAGCATCCGCCGCAGGCGCGAGGCGATGGACTCCTTGCGGTCACCCGCCTGCCGGGCCACGGACCGGGCGATCTCCAGGAGCTGCTTCTCCTGGCTGGTGTGCGGCGGCGCGATGCGCACCCGTCCTTCCCTCCGTTCGGCCAGGACCTGTTGCAGGGGCTCGTCGTCCTCGCCATACGGCGCGACGATGACCGGGGGGATGAACCGGCCGGGACCGTAGAACTGGGCCAGGAAGCTGGGCACGGCCTCTGGCCCCTCGTCCAGGGTCAGACCTGGCCAGAAAAAAGACTGCTGGTCCAGAAGCCGTCCCTGACGGACGAAGAGCAGCCCCAGCCCGAGCCCGGCCGGTGTTTCGGCCAGGCCGACCACGTCCCGGTCGCGATGGTCGTGGATCACGGCCACCTGGCCCTCCACGGTCTGGCGCACGGCCCTGATCTGGTCGCGATACCCGGCCGCGCGCTCGAACTCCAGCGCGGCCGAGGCCTCGGCCATGCGCCGGGCGAGCTGATCCACCAACTCGCCGGACTTGCCGGAGAGCAGCATCTCGACCCGGTGGACCTGGTCGGCGTAGAGCGCCTTGTCCACCTCCTTGACGCAGGGAGCGAAGCACTGGTGGATGTCGTGGTACAGGCAGGGGCGGACCCGGTTCCGAAAAACGTGGTCCGAGCACTTGCGCAGGGGAAAGACCTTGCCGAGAAGCTTCCAGGTGGTGCGCGCGGCCGCGGCCGAGGTGAAGGGGCCGAAATAGACCGCCCCGTCCCGCGCCACCTTGCGGGTGACGGTCAGGCGCGGAAACTCGGAGCGCTTGTCGAGCTTGAACAGGACGTACTGCTTGTCGTCCTTGAGCACGACGTTGTAGCGCGGCCGGTGCTTCTTGATCAGCCCGTTTTCGAGCAGGAGCGCCTCTTTCTCGGTGGCCGTGAGCAGGATGTCCACCGAGGCCACCTGGGCCACCAGGGCCTGCGTCTTGGGCGTGTGCCCGCTGCTGCGCTGGAAATAGGAGGAGAGCCGCCGCCGAAGCCGCTTGGCCTTGCCCACGTAGATGATCCGTCCCCGTCCATTCTTCATCAGATAGACGCCCGGGGTGTCCGGATAGTCCGCGGCAAAAAATTTGAACTCCTGGGTCATGGCGCTGTTGTATTTTTCCGACAAATTTTCATTTTGACCGACCATACAGCAATTCCCTGCGCAAATCACTCTTTTCAGAATTGCATACTAACTTGCTTGAATTCAATGATTTATTTATTTCAATCCGACTCATGAAGTTCAATTTTTTGAACGGTAAAAAAATTTTTACCAAACTACATTTTTTTGAGCCTCCCCCCTTGCCAAAAGGGTTGCGGTTGGGTTAGAGGTGTTCACAGTAAAGGCGTTTACTTGGTTTCAACCGCAAAAAAAGGAAGAATTACTATGAAACGTATGATCGTGCTTGCAGTGCTCTGCGCCTTCGTGCTCAGCGCCGCTGCCGCCTCTGCCGCGGACATCAAGGCCACCGGTAAGTGGGCGATCGAAGCTGTCTGGAAAGACAACTGGAACTTCAAGGACAACGGCAACCGCAACAACGCCAGCGTGTTCGAGATCGAGCAGCGCGCCGACACCATCTTCGAGTTCATCGCCAACGAGAACCTGAAGGGCGTTCTGTACACCCGTTACGGCGCCCAGTCTTGGGGCCAGGGCTCCTTCGGCATCGGTCAGGGCGACAACAACGCCGGTAACACCATCCAGGTGCGCCGCGCTTAC
Source organism: Pseudodesulfovibrio sp. (assembly GCF_028692895.1). Taxonomy (GTDB): domain Bacteria; phylum Desulfobacterota; class Desulfovibrionia; order Desulfovibrionales; family Desulfovibrionaceae; genus Pseudodesulfovibrio. Next base: position 18,637 of record NZ_JAQUWN010000013.1, on the reverse strand, counting down.
GTCGACTTCAACTGGCCCGACACCACCATCAATGTCAAAGCCGGTTACCAGGCCGTGTCTCTGCCCGCTGCCATCGGTGGCGGCTCCATGATCCTGGACGAAGAAGTGGGTTCCGCCGTCGTTTCCGGTGCCATCACCGACAACGTCAGCTACCTGCTCGGCTACGCCCGTCCCTACTCCACCGGCACCAGCTCTGATGCCAACGTGGACGCTTGGGTCGCCGCTCTGCCCCTGTCCTTCGACGGTTTCTCCTTCACCCCGTTCGGTATGTATGCCCCCATCGGCGGTGGCACCACTGCCGCTGCTACCGCCAACATGGCCGGTCTGCTCGCGCAGAACGCTTCCGACCAGGGCACCAGCGGCCGCGCTCTGGACGACGCCTACTGGCTCGGCATGGCCTTCCAGATGGATCTCTTCGATCCGTTCGTCGTCAAGGCTGACCTGAACTACGGTAAGCTGGCTTCCCGCCGCACCCAGAACGAAATGTCCGGCTGGCTGTTCGACGCCTCCCTCGAGTACAAGGGCTTTGACTTCATGACCCCCGAAGCCTTCTTCGTCTACACCTCCGGTGAAGATGGAAACGCCTCCAAGGGTAACGGCTCCTCCGAGCGTATGCCCATCGTGCGCGCCCAGAACTGGGCCATCGGCTCCTTCTTCTTCGGCGGCGACACGCTGCTCGACGGTTCCTTCCCCGGTTCCAACAACGGTCGTCCGACCTACCTCGGCTTCTGGGCCCTGGGCCTGTCCCTCAAGGACATCCAGTCCTTTGCTGAAGGTCTGACCCACACCGCCACCCTGTTGTACGCTCAGGGCACCAACGACAAGTCCATCGGCACCGCCTACACCGGCGCTTCCGCTGCCACTGGTCAGTACAACTACAACGTCGCCTACGGCCGCACCCTGACCGAAGACGACACCCTGATCGAAGTTGACTTCAACACCGCCTACAAGGTTTACGATGGCCTGACCCTCACCCTGGATCTGGGCTACCTGAACCTCGACTCCAAGACCTCCGTCTGGGGTACCGACAACAAGGGCGGCGATGCTTGGAAGGTCAGCACCGGTATCCTGTACGCTTTCTAAGCTTGCTTAGATCGAGTACCTTAGCTTAACAGCTACAAAACCCAAGTGACGCCCAGAGGGCCGGGGAGTGCAAACCCCGGCCCTCTTCCTTTTGGCGCCCGGCCCTCCGCCATCCGGCCGTTTCCCGGCTCGACTTTTGAACGGTGGTCGGCTATACCTTGGCTCCCCGCCGCACCGGCGAACGGCGCGGCGCACCACTGCCCACAAGACCCAACCCAGAGGTGGCCATGCCCTGCAACAAATTGACATACAACGGCAAACAGGATTGGGAACCCATCGCCGCCCGCATGGATGAGCGGCGCAATCCGGACGCCAAGGTGGACGCCATTGTCCGCGACATCCTCGCCGACGTGAAGGCGCGAGGCGACGAGGCCCTGGCCGAATACACCCGCAAGTTCGACTGCGACATCTTCACCCCGGCCATGATCCGGGTGCCCGCCGAAGCCATCGCCCGCGCCCTTGAGGAAATCCCGGCCGATGACGCGGCCATCCTGACGGAAGCCATCGGCCGCATTCGCGATTTTCACGCCAACCAGAAGGAAAAGTCCTGGTGGACCACCGGCGAGGACGGCACCATCCTCGGCCAGATGGTCCGGCCCGTGGACCGCGTGGGCCTCTACGTGCCCGGCGGCCAGGGCGGCGAAACCCCGCTCATCTCCAGCCTGATCATGAACGCCGTTCCCGCCCAGGTGGCCGGGGTCTCCTCCATCGCCGTGGCCTCGCCCCCGCGCAAGGACGGCACCCTGAACCCGTACATCCTGGCCACTGCCGCGCTGCTCGGCCTGGAAGAAATCCACCTGGCCGGCTCGGCCTGGGCCATCGCGGCTTTGGCGTACGGCACCAAGACCATCGCCCCGTGCGACGTCCTGGCCGGTCCGGGCAACATCTTCGTGGCCACGGCCAAGTCCCAGCTCATCGGCCAGGTCGGCATCGACATGGTGGCCGGACCCAGCGAAATCGCCATCTTGGCCGACGGCTCCGCCAACCCGTCCTGGCTGGCGGCCGACATGCTCTCCCAGGCCGAGCACGACCCCCTGGCGGCGGCCATCCTGGTCACCCCGGACGCCGCGCTGGCCGAGGACGTCTGCCTGGAGCTCGAAGACCGCTGCGCCGCCCTGCCCCGCTGCCAGATCGCAGGCAGCTCCCTGGAAAAATGGGGCATGGTCGTCACCGTGCCCGACCAGGCCACCGGCCTCGACCTGATCAACCGGCTCGCTCCCGAACACCTGGAGCTGGCCGTGGCCGATCCCTGGGCCATCCTCAGCCAGGTCCGCCACGCCGGGGCCATCTTCATGGGCCACTTCTCGCCCGAACCCGTGGGCGACTACTTCGCCGGTCCCAACCACGTCCTGCCGACGCTGCGGACCGTTCGCTTCTCCTCGGCCCTGTCGGTGCAGAATTTCTGCAAGAAGTCCAGTGTGATCGCCACTACGCCGGGCTACGTCGCCGAACACGGCGGCAAGATCGCCCGCCTGGCCCGGCTGGAAGGGCTGGAAGCCCACGCCCGCAGCGTGGAATGCCGCACCAGATAACCATCCATTCAATTATATAAAGAGGGAACCCCAATGGCTGTGCTCAAAACCGCAATCACCGATTATCCCCTGGTCTCCCAGGGGAAGGTCCGCGACATCTACGCCGTGGGCGACGACCAGCTCCTGCTGGTGACCACCGACCGCATCTCCGCCTTCGACGTGGTCATGCCCGATCCCATCGAGGACAAGGGCAAGGTCCTCAACCAGATCACCCTGTTCTGGATGGACATGATGAAGGACCTGGTCCCCAACCACATCGTGGCCACCGACGTGAACGACTACCCCGAGCCCCTGCGCAAATACGCGGCCGAGCTCAAGGACCGCTCCGTGCTGGCCAAAAAGGCCAAGCCCCTGCCCATCGAGTGCATCGTCCGGGGCTTCATCACCGGCTCCGGCTGGTCGGACTACCAGAAGACCGGCATGGTCTGCGGACACAAGCTCCCGGCCGACCTCCGGGAATCCGACATGCTTGAGACCCCGCTCTTCACCCCGTCCACCAAGGCGGAGCTCGGCCTGCACGACGAAAACATCACCCTTGAGCGCGCCGCCGAGCTCATCGGCGAGGAGATGATGCGCAAAGTCGAGGACCTGGCGCTCGCCATCTACCGCCGTGCCCGCGACTACGCCAAGGAGCGCGGCATCCTCATCGCCGACACCAAGTTCGAGTTCGGCGTCCTTGACGGCGAGCTGATCCTCATCGACGAGGTGCTCACCCCGGATTCCTCCCGCTTCTGGCCCATGGAGGGGTACAAGCCCGGCCAGTCCCAGCCCAGCTTCGACAAGCAGTATTTCCGCGACTGGCTGGTCGAGATCGGCTTCAACAAGCAGCCGCCCGCGCCGAAGATTCCGGCCGAGATCGCGTCCCGCACCCGGGACAACTACCTGAAGGCCTATCGGCTGCTGACCGGCTCGGAACTCAAGATCTAGGAGACGCGCGATGATGGAATGGCTGCAACTGATCGGCCTGTTCCTCCTGGCCATGGTCGTCGGCAACATCATCCGCCGCAAGCTCGGCGGCGGGGGATGAGGCGTCGGCAATAGCCAGTGCGGCTGGACGCCGCCCGAGGACAAGGATACGAAGAAGAAAGACTAGGGAACCCGAGAGGAGGACGGCGGGCTTGACAGCCACGCCGATTGAAACTAATAAATCTCCTCTTGCCTTGCTCTCTCCTGTTGTTTGGAGAGGGCCTATGACCAAAAGGAGTTATACGAATGGTTAACAACTACGAGACGCTTGTCCTTCTCTCCCCCGAGCTGGCCGAGGAAAACAGGAAGGAAATCCTGGGTTCCCTGACCGGCATCGTGGAGCGCGAAGGCGGCAAGATGGTCGAGACCGACGACTGGGGCATGCGCCAACTGGCCTACCCCGTGCAGAAACAGACCCGCGGATACTACGTGCGCCTGGTCTTCGAGGCCCCCGGCGCCCTGGTGGCCGAGCTGGAACGCAACATCCGCATCACCGACGGCATCTTCAAGTTCATGACCGTCAAACTGGCTGCCTAGGAGGTCTCAACCATGGCATTTCGCAAGAAATTCACCCCGAGGAAGAAGTTCTGCCGCTTCTGCGCGGACAAGGACCTGCCCCTGGACTACAAGCGCCCGGACATCCTGCGCGACTTCATCACCGAGCGCGGCAAGATCATTGCCCGCCGCATCACCGGCACCTGCGCCAAGCACCAGCGCGCCCTGACCAACGAGATCAAGCGCGCCCGTCAGATGGCCCTTCTGTTCTACACCACCGTTCACAGCACCGATGTGAAGAAACGGAGCTCCATGTAGGAGAGGGAGGGATACATGAAACTGATCTTACGCGCTGACGTCGACGCTCTGGGTCGACTCGGAGACATCGTTACCGTCAAGCCCGGCTACGGCCGCAACTACCTGATTCCCCAGGGACTTGCCAAGCCCGCCACCGAGGCCAACCTCAAGGCCTTCGAGCTGGAGCGGCGCAAGCTGCAGGCCGAGGCCGACTCCCTGCGCACCCAGGCCGAAGGCCTGGCCGAGCGCATCGCCGCCACCCCGGTGGAGATCCGCGTGCGTGTGGGCGAGGGCGACAAGCTCTACGGCTCCGTCACCTCCGCCAACATCGCCGAAGCCATGGAGGCCGCTGGCATCGAGATCGATCGCCGCAAGATTCTCCTGGCCGAGCCCATCCGCTCCCTGGGCGAGTATGAGGTCGAGATCAAGCTGCACCCGGACGTGCATGGCGAGCTGAAGCTCTCCGTGCTGCGCGAGGGCGGCGCCATCGAGGAAGAGATCGTCGAGGAAACCGCAACCGCAGCCGCCGAGGCGACCGAGGAAACTGAAGCAACCGATGCCCAGTCCGAAGACGCCGCAAACGCAGAGGCCTAACTCAGGCCAGTTCGATAACAACCCGGAAGGGGCCCTGGAAAGGGCCTCTTCCGAGCTTTTACGCAAACTCCCCCCCCAGAATCTTGAAGCGGAACAAGCACTTCTCGGTGCGGTGTTCCAGTCCCCCAACATCTTTCACGAGCTGGTCGACATCCTGGGTCCGGACGATTTCTATTCCCCGGCCCACAAGACGATCTTCCAGGCCCTGATCGACCTGTACAACCAGCAGCAGCCCATCGACCTCGTCGTGGTCAAGAACCACCTGGAGGCCAAGGGGCTCCTCGAAACAGTGGGCGCGGTCTACCTCTTCGAGACGGCAGACTCCGTGGTCAGCGCCGCCAACGCCCTGCACTACGCGAAGATCGTCCGCGACAAGTCGCTCATGCGCCAGCTCATCAGCGCGTCGAGCAGCATCATCACCAACTGCTACGAGGCCACCGACGTAGAGGAGCTCCTCGGCGAGTCCGAAAAGGAAATCTTCCGCATCGCCCAGGCCAAGGCCAACAACAACCAGCTCGACTCCAAGCGTCTGCTCGACCGCGTCTTCGAGGACCTGACCAAGAAGTACGAGAACAAGTCGGCCATCACAGGCATCGCCACCCACTACAACGACTTCGACTCCATGACCGCCGGGCTCCAGAACTCGGACCTCATCATCATGGCGGGCCGCCCCTCCATGGGCAAGACGGCCTTCGCCCTGAACGTGGCGCTGCGCGCGGCGGCCCGGTCCGAGGTCCCCACCGTGGTCTTCTCGCTCGAAATGAGCATGGAGCAGCTCATGACCCGCCTGCTGGCCGTGCAGGCCAAGGTGGGGCTCCAGAACCTGCGCACCGGATTCCTGGAAGACGACGACTGGCAGAAGCTCTACGAGGCGGGCGACGTGCTCTCGCGCGCGCCGATCTTCATCGACGACACGCCCGCCCTGTCCACCCTGGAGCTCCAGGCCCGCTGCCGCCGCCTCAAGGCGGAGCACAACCTGGGCCTGGTCATCGTGGACTACCTCCAGCTCATGCGGGCCAGCCACCGCATCGACTCCCGCGAGCAGGAAATCTCCGAAATTTCGCGCAGCCTCAAGGCCCTGGCCAAGGAGCTCAACATCCCGGTCATCGCCCTGTCGCAGCTCAACCGCAAAGTCGAGGAACGCTCGGACAAGCGTCCGATGATGGCCGACCTCCGCGAATCCGGCGCCATCGAGCAGGACGCGGACATCATCATTTTCCTCTACCGCGACGCCGCCTACAACAAGAACGAAGACAACCCGCTGAAAAACATCGCTGAAGTCATCATCGCCAAGCAGCGTAACGGCCCGGTGGGCAAGTGCGAACTCTTCTTCAAGAAGGAATTCACCCTCTTCGAGAACATGGACGCCACCCCTTATCCCTCGGAACTCCCCGCAGGGGTCTAACCCTCTACCCCGACCACCGCCATGTACTACGATCCCGTGGAAGCCCTGGACCGCGATTCCCTGGAAGCCCTCCAGGTGGAACGCCTGAAAAAGACCGTCGCCAACGCCCGCAAGTCCCCGTTCTACAAGGAGCGGCTCAAGGATTTCGATCTCGACGAGATCACCCGCGCGAGCGACGTCGAAAAACTGCCCTTCACCACCAAGGACGACCTGCGCAGCCAGTATCCCTACGGCATGCTGACCCGTCCGGTGGACGAGTTCGTCCGGCTCCACGCCTCCAGCGGCACCACCGGCACTCCCACCGCCATTTTCTACACCCAGCGCGACATTGACCGCTGGGCCGACCTCATGGCCCGCTCCATGTACTGCTGCGGCTGCCGCCGCTCCGACGTGCTCCAGAACACCTCGGGCTACGGCCTGTTCACCGGCGGCCTCGGCATCCACTACGGCAGCGAGCGCCTGGGCATGTTGACCATCCCGGCGGGCGCGGGCAACACCAAGCGCCAGATCAAGCTCATCCGCGACTTCAACGTCACGGTCCTGCACATCATCCCCTCCTTCGCCCTCTACTTCGCGCAGCGGGTCCGCGAGGAAGGCTTCGACCCGGCCGAGATGCCCTGGCGCATCGCCCTTATCGGCGCGGAGCCCCACTCCGAGGAGGTCCGGCGCAAGATCGAGGAGACCATGCACATCAAGTGCTACAACTCCTACGGCATGTCCGAGCTCAACGGGCCGGGCGTGGCCTTCGAATGCCAGCACCAGAAGGGAATGCACGTCTGGGAGGACGCCTACATCGCCGAGATCATCGACCCCGAGACCGGCAGGCCCGTTCCCGAGGGCGAGGTCGGCGAACTGGTCATGACCACCATCACCCGCGAGGGCATGCCGCTGATCCGCTACCGCACCCGCGACCTGACCCGGTTCATCCCCGGCCAGTGCGAGTGCGGCCGCACCCACCGGCGCATCGACCGCATCACGGGCCGCGCCGACGACATGATCATCCTCAAGGGCGTGAACATCTACCCCATGCAGGTCGAGCAGTGCCTCATGGCCATGCCCGAGGTGGGCCACAACTACCTGATCGAACTTTTCACCGAGGGCGTCTCCGACCAGCTCAAGGTCAAGGTCGAGATCAAGGACGAATACTTCGTCGAGGACATGCGCGTCCTCCAGGGCCTCCAGAAGAAGATCGCCAAGACCCTGTGCAACGAGATCCTGCTCACGCCGCGCGTGGAGCTGGTCCAGCACGACTCCATTCCCAAGAGCGAGGGCAAGGCCGTGCGCGTGGTGGACAACCGGCGGAAATAGCATGGAATACGTCTGGGCCATTCTCTGCATCCTGGGGCTGTGCCTCGCACAGGCGCTCCAGCTCTTCAGCCTGCCCGCCAACTGGCTGGCGCTCATCATCATCGCCCTGTGGAAATGGCTGCACCCCGCCTCCATGAGCTGGACCTTCGTCCTCGTCCTGGCCGTGCTCGCGGCCGTGGCCGAGGCGCTGGAGTTCTTCCTCCAGGCCCGGTTCGCCGGACGCTACGGAGCGTCCACCCGAGGGAACATCGGCGGCATTGTCGGGGCCATCGTCGGGGCCATCTTCGGCGCGCCCTTCTTCCTCGGCCTGGGCGCGCTTCTGGGCGCGCTGGGCGGGGCCTGGCTCGGCTGCCTGGTGGCCGAGATGCCCGGCCGCAGCAAGGACGAGGCCCTGCGCGCCGCCAAGGGCGCGTTCATGGGCAAGGCCCTGGGCTTCACCGTCAAGACCGCCATCGGCGCGGCCATCGTGGTCACCGCCATCCCGAGCATCTGGCCCTGACCTGCGCCCGAATAGTTCAAGGAGAAACGCCCCGGAAGCCTCGGCCCCCGGGGCGTTTTTTCACGTCTGTCCCAGACCGCCCTTCCCGCGCCAAAGGGCTGCGCATCTTGCCCGGTTACGGGAGCGGGGCCGCCGCCACGTTCGCCCCTTCCTGCCAACGAACGTGGCATGAACGTCCGACCCCCTTTCACCCCCGATCCGGACTCTTCCACTTCATCCACGGCTATCCCGGCAATTCGGCAAGACCCCCAAAAGCAGAATTTTATTTCACATTAATGCCAAATTTCCATTTTCCCGAAAAGAATACCCACCAATTTAGGCAATGACCGCTTGGTTCGGTTGACCTTACGGCATCCATGTCATATGCCCCTCTCCCAGATACCAACGTGTTGTTTTCAATGACGGACGCGCCGCCCGGCGCGCCGTTCAAGACAAGGACTGATCGCATGCACAAACGTGAGACATGGGGCTCCAGAACCGGGTTCATCCTGGCCGCCGTGGGCTCCGCCATCGGGCTGGGGAACATCTGGCGCTTTCCCTACATGGTTTTCGAAAACGGCGGCGGCGCGTTCCTGCTGCCCTACTTCACCGCCATGCTCCTGGCGGGCATCCCGTTCATGATGCTGGAGTTCGGGCTCGGGCACAAATTCCGGGGATCGGCCCCGCGCATCTTCGCGTCCATCTCCCGGAAGGCCGAATGGCTCGGCTGGTGGCAGGTCCTGGTGGCCTTCGTCATCGCCTGCTACTACGTGGTGGTCATCGCCTGGACCATCAACTACTTCCTCCTTTCCTTCACCCAGGCCTGGACCACCGATCCCAAGGGCTTCTTCTTCGGCGCCTTCCTCGGGCTGACGGATTCGCCCCTCAACCTCGGCGGCGTGCGCTGGCCCATCCTGGGCGCCACGATCTTCGCCTGGCTGGTGGCCTTCACGGCCGTGTTCACGGGCATCCGGGGCGGCATCGAGCGTGCCAACAAAATTTTCATGCCCCTGCTCTTCTTCCTGGTCTTGATCTTCATCGGCCGAGGGCTGATGCTAGAGGGCGCTGCCGAAGGGCTGAACTGGCTGTTCCGGCCCGACTTCTCGGCCCTGCTGAACGGCAAGGTCTGGGCCGACGCCTTCGGCCAGATCTTCTTCAGCCTGTCCGTGGGCTTCTCCATCATGCTCGCCTACTCCAGCTACCTGCCCGAGGACTCGGACGTCAGCAACAACGCCTGCATGACGGTGTTCATCAACTGCGGGTTCAGCCTGCTGGCGGGCATCATGATCTTCAGCGTGCTCGGCTACATGGCCGCGCAGCAGGGCGTGGCGGTCAAGGATGTGGTCGCCAGCGGCGTGGGCCTGGCCTTCATCACCCTGCCCACGGCCATCAACCTGATGCCCATGCCGATCTTCTTCGGCGCGCTCTTCTTCCTGGCGCTGATGTTCGCCGGGCTGACCTCCATGATCTCCATCACCGAGGCCGTGGTCTCGGCCGCCAAGGACAAGATGGGGCTGAGCCGCAAGAAGGCGGCGGTCCTGGTCTGCGGACTCGGCTGCCTGGGCAGCGTGGCCTTCACCACGGGCGGCGGCCTCCTGCTCCTGGACATCGTGGACCATTTCGTCAACAACTTCGGCATCCTCCTCGGCGGTTTCGTGGAGATCATGTTCGTGGCATGGTTCTGCAACCTCAAGGCCCTGCGCGACTACATCAACGACGTCTCGGACTTCCGGGTCGGCTCGGCCTGGAACGTCTGCCTGCGCTTCGTCACGCCGCTGATGCTGGGGGCCATCCTGGTCTCCAACTTCATCGAGGACTTCGCGCAAAACTACGGCGGATACTCCACCAAGGCCATCTTCCTGTTCGGCTGGACCATGCTGCTCTGCTTCCTGGTGCTCTCCCTGTGCATCACGCTCTGGCGCGGCAACAACCGGGACGCGGCCTTCGCCTATCAATCCAACAGGAGGGGTTAACCCATGGAATTCTCAGCATTGCTGACCATGTTCATCGGCCTGGGCATCACCTGGGGCGGCGCGACCGTCTGTCTGCGCATCGCCATGCGCCGCAAGTAGAAGCGCGCTCCCGATAACGAAAACAAAGGGCTTGTCCGGCAGGACAAGCCCTTTTTCTTGCGCGGCGGCCGAAGAAGGCACTACCCATTGAGCTTGGCGGAAAGAACCTCGTCGGCCTTGCGGTAGCCGTACTCGATGAGCTGGGCCGCACGGTCGAAGTCCATGAGGCTGCACAGGTTGGCCGGGACGTTGATGACGCAATCGGGCGGATAGGCCGCGATCTTCTGGCGGGCGATGGTCCCCTGCATGGCGTCGAAGGAGCGGTAGAGGATGTTGTAGGCCGGGATGTCGGTGCGGCGGCGGGTGATCCGCTCGCCCACGGCATCGACGAAATCCGAGATGGTGCGGGAGACCAGGGAGCCGTTCGCCCCCGCGCCGTGCTTGGGGTTGGGGGGCAGCTCGGCCCCGTCTTCATGGGGCGCGCAGAGGTTCACGGCCACGGTCAGGTCGGTCTGGTCGCTGAAGGTGGGGGCGATGGGCACCGGGTTGAGGATGCCGCCGTCGATGAGGTCCTCGCCGTCCAGGATGAAGGGCTTGAACAGGAGCGGCAGGGAGATGGACGCCTTGATGGCGTCGAAGATGGGCCCCTGGCGGAACCAGACCTCCTTGCGCCGGGTGATGTTGGCGGCCACGGCGGTGAAGCTGACTTCCAGGTCCTCGATGTGCCGCTCGCCCACGAGGTTGCGCAGGGTGTCGATGATCCTGTCGCCCTTGATGAGCCCGTCCGTCCCCAGGGAGACGTCCAGCAGGGCCAGCATGTCGCCCTTGGTCACGGTGCGGACCCACGCCTCATACTCGTCGAGCTTGCCGATGGCGTGGATGCCGCCCACCAGCGCGCCCATGGACGAGCCCGCGATGGAGCGGATCTCGCATCCGTGCGCCTCCAGCCAGCGGATGATGCCGATGTGGGCCAGCCCGCGCGCCCCGCCGCTGCCCAGGGCCAGGGATACCGTCTTCTTCGCCGTCATGACGCCGCTCCTTGTCGTTCGCGCGCCGGAACGGCTCCGGCGCGCTGACGCAAGTCTAATACAGGTCGGCCCGGCTGCCAAACGGTCAGGACCGCTTGCGGCCGCCCTTGAGGGCCACGCCCGCACCCATGATGAGCAGGAAGAGGACCATAAAGGTCAGGAACATGTCCTTCTGGATGGCTCCCCAGATGATGTAGAGCGACCCGGCCCCGGCCAGGAGCGGGCAGACGTAGCGGGAGAACGCGCCAAGGTCGGTGAAGGTCTTCATTACCCAGGCATAGATGGCGATGTAGATGACGTAGAGCACGGCGATGGGCAGTTCGGAGACGTCCATGAACGCGCCCCACCAGCCTGCGAAGTTGCCGTACCAGACCACAAGCCAGGCGCAGGAGAGCGTGTAGCCGAGCAGCGCCGAGTGGGTGGTGGCGTTGGTCATGGAGTTGAGCTTGCGGAAGAGGTCGGGCCGGGGGCCCAGGCCGCGCATGGCCATGGCGTACATGCCGCGCGCCGAGCCCATGATGAGCCCGTTGAGGGTGCCCAGGCAGGAGATGATGACGAAGACCGTGAGCAGCGTCCCGGCCGCGTTGCCGAAGACCAGGGACATGACCTTGACCGGCGCGGCGTCGCCCGCGGCCAGGACCTCGTCGTTGGTCAGCACGCCGGAGATGCCCAGGTAATAGAGCATGTAGATGGCGGCCACGGCGAAGGTGCCCGCCACCAGCGCGCGGGGCAGGGTCCGCTTGGCGTCCTTCAGCTCCGCGTTGATGACCGTGGCGATGATCCAGCCCTCGTAGGCGAAGGCCGTGGACAGGGTGGCCACGGCCAGGCCGCCGCCGGAGGAGGCCACGGCGCTGGCGCTGCGGGCGAAGTTCTCCATGGTCTGGCCGCTCATCATCCCGGCCGCGCCGCCCACCACGGCCACCAGGCCGAGGGGAACGAGCTTGACCACGGTGGACGTGACCTGCCACCGGCCCGCCAGGACCGGGGAGAAATAGTTGAGCAGGAAGAAGACGGTCAGGTAGGCGAAGGCCATGGGCCAGACCGAGCCCGGCATGTTGATGAGCCCGGCCGTGTAGTTGCCCGAGACCCAGGCCAGGACCGCCACCAGGGTCGGATAGTAGATGAAGGTCAGAAACCAGGCCACCAGGTATCCGGCCTTTACACCGTAGGCCGCCTCGAAATAATCCACCACGCCGTTGACCCGCTCGATGCGCGTGGCGATCTTGGAAAAGACGTAGGCCGTGACGATCATGATCGCACCGCCGATGAGCCAGGCGGACAGGGCCGTGGGCAGGCTCCCGCCCGAGGCCGCCAGCACGTTGTCCGCCTTGAAGAAGACGCCGGAGCCGATGACGATGCCCACGACCATGGCCACCGCTGTCCAGAACCCGTATTTTTTTTGAAGGTTTTCCATGAGATGATCCATTTTTTTATGGGTGCGCCGCACCGAATATCTCCGTTGCGGCCCCCGGTGACTTTCGTTGCGGAAAGACATGAATAAAATTCGCAATATTGTCAACGTATCTGCGGGAAATTAATTCAATCATTTTCAGGTTATTTTATCGTTCGGATACAAAGTTACAATATGGAATTTCGCAAAATGGAAACCGTCCGGGGCCTCCTCCCTTTTGGGTTGCGCCCGGCGCGGTTTTGGGCGAATCTGTCAGGCCGTTGAGCGGACCGTTTTTTTTGTGCAACCCAACCATCATGGATGCGACGATGATTGCCGACACCTTTCCCTCCTACCGTGGCCGCATGGAGTACTTCTGCCTCGGCTGCGGCAAGCGTTTCCCCACCGACGAGCTCTACTACACCTGCCCGGACTGCGGCGGCGTGTTCCTGCTCGACAACCTCGACTTCGACAAGCTGAAGGAAACCCCGGGCGAGGAGTGGCGCAAGCTCTTCGACGCGCGCGCCGCGTCCAAGCGCACTGCCCTGCGCGGCATCTTCCGCTTCTACGAGTTGATGGCCCCCGTGCTGGAGGAGGAGGACATCGTCTACCTCGGCGAGGGCAACACCCCGCTGGTGGAGTCGAGCCCGACGCTCAACGGACAGACCGGACTTCGGACCGCCTACAAGAACGACGGCCAGAACCCCTCCGCCTCGTTCAAGGACCGGGGCATGGCCTGCGGGTTCTCCTACCTGCGCGCCCTGATCCGCCGCCACGGCTGGGACCAGGTCCTGACCGTGTGCGCCTCCACCGGCGACACCTCGGCCGCGGCCGCGCTCTACGCCTCCTACGTTGGCGGGGCCATCAAGTCCGTGGTCATCCTGCCCCACGGCAAGGTCACCCCGGCTCAGCTCTCCCAGCCCCTCGGCTCGGGCGCCGTGGTCCTGGAGGTGCCTGGCGTGTTCGACGACTGCATGAAGGTGGTGGAGCACCTGGCCGACAACTACCGAGTGGCCCTGCTCAACTCCAAGAACGCCTGGCGCATCCTCGGCCAGGAGTCCTACGCCTTCGAATGCGCCCAATGGTTCGACTGGGACCTGCGCGGCAAGTGCATCTTCGTGCCCATCGGCAACGCGGGGAACATTACCGCCATCATGGCCGGTTTCCTCAAGCTGTACGACCTGGGCGTCATCACCGCCCTGCCCCGCATCTTCGGCGTGCAGTCCCACCACGCGGACCCGGTCTACCGCTACTACGCGGTGGACGACCCCAGGGAGCGGGAATACCACCCGGTCAAGGTCCAGGCCTCCGTGGCCCAGGCGGCCATGATCGGCAACCCGGTCTCGTTCCCGCGCGTCAAGTATTTCGCCGAAAAGTTCGAGGCCATCGGCGGCCGCGAGTCCTTCCAGGTCATCCAGGTCACGGAGCAGCAGATCATGGACTCCATGATCCAGGCCAACCGCAACGGCCACATCGCCTGCACCCAGGGCGGCGAGTCCTTCGCCGGAGCCAAGCGCGCTCTGGAGCTGGGGCTGGTCTCGCCCGAGGAGCTGTGCATCCTCGACTCCACGGCGCACCAGCTCAAGTTCGTGAACTTCCAGACCATGTACTTCGAAAACGCCTTCCCGCCCGAGTTCGGCGTCAAGCCGGACATGTCCCTGGCCAACAAGCCGGAGCTTATCATCTCCCCGGAGGAGAAGGAGCGGCTCAGCCCCGAGGAGTACACCCGGACCACCGCCGACCAGGTGGTGGCCAGGCTTGGGCTGGAAAAAAAGTAGCCGGGGAGCGCGCGTGGCGAAAAAGCAGCGTGCCGACCAGCTCCTGGCCGCAGGAGGGTACGTCGAGAGCCGGGAAAAGGCCAAGCGGCTGATAATGGCCGGGAAGGTCCACTTCCTGGAGCGCGGCCAGAAGGCCCCGGTGACCAAGCCGGGCCAGCAGTTCGCCGAGGACACGGAGTTCGTGGTGGCGGGCGAGGACCGTTTCGTGTCGCGCGGAGCCTACAAGCTGCTCACGGCCATCGAGACCTTCGCCCTGGACTTCACGGGCAAGGTGGCCCTGGACGCGGGCGCGTCCACCGGCGGGTTCACCGACTGCCTGCTCCAGCACGGCGCGGTCCGCGTCTATGCGGCGGACGTGGGCTACGGCCAGTTGCACGAGAAGCTGCGCAAGGACGAACGCGTGGTCAACCTGGAGCGGACCAACATCCGCCACGCCGAGCCGGACCTGATCCCGGAGCCCGTGGACGTCATCGTGGCCGACGTCTCGTTCATCTCCCTGACCAAGATACTGCCCGCCTGCCTGCAATTCCTGCGGCCCGGCGGCGAGTTGGCGGTGCTCATCAAGCCGCAGTTCGAGCTGGGCCCCGGCCAGACCGACAAGGGCGTGGTCCGCGACGAGGCGCTCCGGCAGGAGGCCGTGGACCTGGTCACCCGCTTCTGCCGCGAGGAGCTCGGACTTTCCGTCGAGGGCGTGGCGCCCTCCAAGATTCTCGGCCCCAAGGGCAACCAGGAATACCTGGCGTATCTGAAAAGACTTGCCTGAACCGGCGCGGCCGTCGTATTGATCTCACCCCGGATTTCAAGCGGTTAGAGGTCAATCATGTTGCAGGGACTCATCTACGCCATCATTTCGGCCACGGCCTTCGGCTCCATGGCCGTCCTGGTCAAGCTCGGCTACGACGCGGGCATGGACGGGGCGGTGATGATGCAGATCCGCTTCACCTGCGGCGCGCTCATCCTGGGCGCGATCCTGTTCCTGAAGGACCGGTCGCTGCTGCGCATCTCGCGCTCGGGGATGCTGCACTGCGCCATCCTCGGCCTGGTGGTATACTGGCTCCAGACCACCTGCTTCGTCCGGGCGCTGGCCACCATTCCCGCCTCCACCACCGCGCTGGTGCTCTACGGCCATCCCGTGGCCGTGGCCCTGCTCTCGCGACTGTTCCTTGATATGCGCATCGACCGGACCGTGGTCCTGTCACTCACGCTGGTCATGTCCGGCTGCTGCCTGGTCTTCTACGACGCCTTCCTGCGGGAGGTGGAAGCAAGCGGCCTGCTCTACGCCTTCGGGGCCATGGCCTTCTTCTCGGGCTATCTGATCCTGGTCCAGATCTGGCTCAAGGGGCTCAGGCCGCTGACGGCCACCTTCTGGGTCATGGTCTTCGCGGCCGTGGCCTTCACCATCTCGGGGGACGTCACGGCGTGGCTGCGCCCGACGCAAGCCACGGTGGCCATCGGCCTGGCGCTGGGCCTGGTGCCGGGCGTCATCGCCGTAAGCCTGCTCTACCTGGCCATCGAGCGGATCGGCAGCTCCTGGGCGTGCATCTTCTCGTCCATCGAGCCGGTGGTCACCCTGATCCTGGCGGCGCTGGTCCTGGGAGAGCCCGTGGTCCCGCTCCAGGTGGGCGGCGCGGCCCTGATCGTGCTCGGCATCGTCATTCCCAACGCCCGCCTCGCCATGCTCGGCAAGCGCGCCCGGACCTGATCCCTATTCCGAAAGCTCGTCCATGTGCCTGGCCAGGACCTTGAGGTGGGCCTTTTCCTCGCGCGCCAGGAGCTCCAGGGTCTCGCGGGTTTCGCCCTGTTCGGCCTGGGCGGCCCAGCGCAGGTAGTAGTCCATGGCCTGAGCCTCCACCATGGAGGCGAACTGGAGGATGCCGAGATCGCCGTCAAAGGCCTCGGCGTGCTTGTCCAGGAAGGTCTGGATGTCGATCCCGCCCTCGACCATGCCATCGGCTCCGTCCAGGATCTCGGCCTCGAAGGTCTCGTAGTCGGGCAGCTCGCCCGTCAACCGGCCGTAGAGGGTATGGAGCACGTCCTTGTGACGGTCCTCGTACCCGGCCAACTCCATGAACAGCTCTATGCGCTCCTCCGTCTCGGCCAGGTCCGCCCGGAGCACGTAAAACTCCTGGAGGCGGCACTCCATGGCGAAGGCCTTGCGCACCACCTCCCGCGGCGTTTCCCGGCCGGTGAAGCCGTGCATGCCCAGTTGCATGGGGCCGAAGGCGGCGCTGCCCTCCCAGGCGGAAAAACCGCCCACCATGTTGCTCACGTCGCCATAGCCCCGCCCCTCCAGCAGCGATGACGCGGCCATGGACCGGCCGCCGCTGGCGCAGTAGGCGATGACGGGCTTGTCCGTGGGGACCTCGCCCATCCGGTCCGGCAGTTCCGACAACGGCACGAGGCGGGCTCCCGGCAGATGGCCCCGCTCGTACTCGGCCGGCTGGCGGACGTCGAGCAGCGTGTATTTCTCCGGCCCGTGCCCGTCCATATATGCTTTGATTTCCTCAACACTCATCATGCGAATGTTCGGTGACATACGCTCCCCCCTGCTTGATTGCGAAACGGCCTCTCCCAAAATGATAGGACACGGAGTAAGGGAGCGTCAATGCGGAGAATGGCCGCTCTCAGGCGGAAAACGCGGCGAGGAGGAGCGCGCCAAGCACGGCTAGCCAGAGGGTGTCGGCCAGGGCCCAGGCGAAATCCGGCTCCCAGGCCGAGGCGTCGTCCAGCCCTCGCCCGGCCACGGCCAGGGTCTGGCTCCAGGTCTTCTGCCCAAGGTTGCGGATCACGGCCAGGGGGACCACCGTCAGCCGCCGGAACAGCCCGCCGCGCGGGCAGCGCTGGCGGAAGGCGGCCGAGACCTGCTCCATGGTGGCCAGGCAGAGCGGCAGAAAATGGACCATGAGCGCCAGGGAGAGCGCGGTCCGCCAGGCGCGCTCCCGCCCGATCACGGGGCGCAGCGCCCAGGCGGCGGCCATGCCCAGGGCGCGGGTGGAGGTGGACAGGGCCAGGGCCAGCCCGAGCAGGACCAGCCCGGCCAGCCGGACCGCCAGGAGCAGCCCGGCCAGGGCCGCCTCGCGCAGGGCCAAACCCGAGACGAGGTCCAGGCCTATCTTGACGGCGGTCCACAGCAGCACGAAGAAAAGCAGGCGGCGGACCATGGTCCGTCCGAGGGGCCGGTCGCTCGCCAGGGAGCCGACCACCACGAGCAGGCAGGCCGCGCCCAGGCCCACCCAGGCGGGATCAAGAAGCCAGGTGGCCGGGCCCAGGGCCAGCCCCGTCCCCAGCTTGAGGCGCGGGTCCAGCCCGCGCACGCGGGCGGCGACGGAGCGGGTCACGCCTCGCCCCGGTCCGGCAGGTCGAGATGGCGGGAGAACGGCGGCCGGACGTCGTTTTCCAGCACATGGGGCAGGACGTCCTCCACGGCTCCGGCCACGGCCAGCCGCCCCCGGTTCAGGACCACCAGCAGGTCTGCCATGTCCACGAAGCTGTCCAGGTCGTGGGACGAGACCACCTGGGTCAGCCCGGCCGCGCGGTTCTCTCGCAGGATGGCGCGCATCTCCCGCGCGCCGGGAAAGTCGAGGCCGCTGAACGGCTCGTCCAGAAGCAGCACCGTGGGGCCGTCCAGCAACGCGGCGGCCAGGCAGAGCTTGCGCTTCATGCCCCAGGACAGGGTCTGGACCGGCCGGTCCCAGTGGCCCGCCAGGTGAAAGCGGGCGGCCATGTCGCGAGCGCGGGCCACCATGTCGCCGGTGCGGCGGCGGCCCAGGAGCAGGTCCTCCTCCACGGTAGCGCCGAGGATTTGCAGGTCCGCGTCCTGCATGACCAGCCGGACATGGGACCGAATCGCCTTCTCCTGGCCGGGGCTCTCATGGCCGCCCACGCGCAGGCTGCCGCCGGTGGGCGTATACAGCCCGGACAGCAGCGAGAGCAGCGTGGACTTGCCGCTGCCGTTGGCGCCCACCAGCCCCACCAGCGCTCCCTCGGGCACGGCCAGGGAAAGGCCGGCCAGGGCGGGATCGCCCGTTGGATAGGCGTATTCGAGCTCGGTCAGGACAATCATTTTTTTCCTCGCCATAAAGTGGTCGGCTCGTCATGAATGGGTCGGCACAGAGTCGCCCAAAGCCCGGACCGGAGTCAACCGGCAAAAATACCATGTCGGCACTCCTGAGTTTTGCTGGTAACAACACCAGTGAAACCAAAACGAAAGGGAGGCCGACATGGCGAAGCTCAAGGTATCATCAGTCCATCGGTTTGTAGAAGCTTTTCGT
>NZ_JAQUWN010000012.1 GCF_028692895.1 Pseudodesulfovibrio sp. | reverse complement strand
GTTGTCGTCGTCCGGCTTGTTGACGGGCCGCTTTTCAGCGGATAATTATTATCTATATTTATCGCTGTAGGTGAGACATGGATTCAGAGAAACGGCTGGAATATCTTTCGCGCGTCATCAGGGAACGCGGCAACCGGCTTACCCCCCAGAGGCTGGCGATCCTGCGCGCTTTGGTGGACAACGACGGCCACCCGTCGGCCGAGGACATCCACAAGGAAATACTGAGGGATTTTCCTACGACCAGTCTGGCCACAGTGTATAAGACCATCACTCTGCTTAAGGATATCGGGGAAATCCTGGAGCTGGGCTTCGGCGACGACGGCAGCCGGTTCGACGGCCGCAAGCCGTACCCCCATCCCCACCTGATCTGCACCCAATGCGGGCAGATCCTGGATTCCGAGGTTGATAATCTGGACAAACTCATTGACAGCCTCGCGTTCCCCAACCAATTCTCCGTTAAGACCCACCGTTTCGACATCTTCGGTCTCTGTTCGGACTGCGCTCAAAAGTAACCCGGAAGGCGCGCCTTCGGTGTTGACAGGAATTGAAACTTATGGATAATGATTATCCATAAGAAAAGTTTTGCTGAACGAGCCGCTTCCTTGGGGGGCGGCAGAGGGAAGCCAAGTCAATTCATCAACGGATGATCCATATCCCGACAGGAGGTAGTCTCATGAGTGATGGAAGCAAGTGCCCAGTGACGGGTAGAACCGGCAAGCAGGTGGCGGGCGGCGGCACGTCCAACCGGGATTGGTGGCCCAACCGGCTCAACCTGCATATCCTGCATCAGCATTCCGCCAAATCCAACCCTCTGGGCGCGGACTTCGACTACGCCGAGGCGTTCAGGTCGCTCGACCTGGACGCAGTGCGCAAGGACCTGTTCGCCTTGATGACCGACTCCCAGGAGTGGTGGCCCGCCGACTGGGGCCACTATGGCCCGCTGTTCATCCGCATGGCCTGGCACAGTGCCGGCACCTACCGCATGGGCGACGGCCGGGGCGGCGCCGGTTCCGGCAGCCAGCGGCTGGCCCCGCTCAACAGTTGGCCGGACAACGTCAACCTCGACAAGGCGCGGCGGTTGCTCTGGCCCATCAAGCAGAAATACGGGCGCAACATCTCATGGGCCGACCTGCTGGTCCTGGCCGGGACCTGCGCCATCGAGTCCATGGGGCTGAAGCCCTTCGGCTTTGCCGGCGGACGCGAGGACGTCTGGGAGCCGGAGGAAGACATTTACTGGGGGTCCGAGGACACATGGCTGGGCGATGCCCGCTACAAGGGCGAGCGCGAGCTGGACAACCCCCTGGCGGCCGTGCAGATGGGCCTCATCTACGTCAACCCCGAAGGCCCGAACGGCACCCCCGATCCCCTGGCCTCGGGCAAAGACGTGCGCGAAACCTTTGCCCGCATGGCCATGAACGACGAGGAGACCGTGGCCCTGGTGGCGGGCGGCCACACCTTCGGCAAATGCCATGGCGCGGGCGACGCGGCCCATGTCGGCCCGGAACCCGAGGCGGCCGGGCTTGAAGAACAGGGGCTGGGCTGGAAGAGCGGCTTCGGCTCGGGCAAGGCTGGCGACACCATCGGTTCGGGCATCGAGGGCGCGTGGAAGCCCAACCCCACCACGTGGGACATGGGCTACCTCAAAGTCCTGTTCAAGTACGAGTGGGAGCTGGTCAAGAGCCCTGCCGGCGCGCACCAGTGGCTGGCCAAGGACGTGGACGAAGAGGACATGGTGGAGGACGCCCACAATCCCAATCGGAAGCTGCGGCCCATGATGACCACTGCCGACCTGTCGCTGCGCTTCGACCCCATCTATGAACCCATTGCCCGCGATTATCTGGCCAACCCGGAAAAGCTGGCCGACGCCTTTGCCCGCGCCTGGTTCAAGCTGACCCACCGCGACATGGGCCCCAAGTCCCGTTACCTGGGCAAGATGGTCCCGGCCGAGGACCTCATCTGGCAGGACCCGGTTCCTCCGGTCCATCACGACCTCGTGAACGACAAGGACGTCGCCGACCTCAAGGCCAAACTCCTGGCTTGCGGCCTGACCGTGTCCGAACTGGTCAAGACCGCCTGGGCGTCGGCCTTCACCTTCCGCGGGTCCGACATGCGCGGCGGGGCCAACGGCGCGCGCATCCGGCTCGCTCCCCAGAAGGACTGGCAGGCCAACGAACCCGAGAAGCTGGCCAAGGCCCTGGCCACGCTGGAAGCGCTCCGCGCCGATTTCAACAAGGCGCAACCAGGCAACAAGCGCATCTCCCTGGCCGACCTCGTCGTGCTGGGCGGATGCGCGGCCGTGGAAAAGGCGGCCAGGGACGCGGGAGTGGCCGTGACCGTGCCCTTTGCTCCCGGCCGTACCGACGCCACGGATGAGCAGACCGACGCGGAATCCTTCTCCGTCCTCGAACCTCTGGCCGACGGCTTCCGGAACTTCCTCAAGCAGCGGTTTTCGGTCCGGCCCGAAGAGATCCTGGTGGACAAGGCCCAGCTTTTGACCCTGACCGCGCCTGAAATGACCGTCCTGGTGGGCGGCCTGCGCGTGCTGGGGGCCAACCACGGCGGGGCGAAGCACGGCGTGTTCACCGACCGGGTGGGGGTGCTGTCCAACGACTTCTTCGTCAACCTGCTCGACATGGGCACGGAGTGGAAAGTGACCAGCAAGGAGGACGGCCTGTTCGAAGGTGTTGATCGCAAGACCGGCAAGCCCCGGTGGACCGCCACCCGCATCGATCTGGTCTTCGGTTCCGACTCCCAGCTCAGGGCCGTGGCCGAAGTCTATGGCTGCGCGGACTCCAAAGAGAAGTTCGTCGCCGACTTTGTGGCGGCCTGGGACAAGGTCATGAACCTGGATCGGTTCGACCTGCGCTGAATCGGCGCCTGATTGAAGGCATCAAGGCCCGCTTCGAAAGGAGCGGGCCTTTTACGTACGGAAGGGAGGGGAGTGACCGCCGCCTATCCCCTTCGGGGAAACCAAGGCGCTGCCCTGAAAACGCCCGATTCTCCGTGGCTCGTCCGGAGTCGTCCGTCGCCGCAGTGATGAAGAAGGATTTCCCCGAATACGAGCATTGGGGATATGCGGTGCGGCTTGGCGGCAAGACGAACGAAGCGCGATGGGAGTCGAACGAATGATCTCCTGTCGTTTAAAATGGTTGGAGTCTGCCAATAAGGCTGAGCGTGAGCGGCGCCTCGAAGAAATTGATGGGTTGGTGTGGCGCTTATACGAACGCCTGAAGTTCAACCAAAAGAAATTTGAGGGCATTCGGGGCCTTTGGAGCGGCAAATAGCGGCCAGGACTGCACCTGCTGCCAGTATTTATAAGAAGACCGGGGACTCCCGGTCTTTCTTCTTTGTGCCCCAGATGGGACAATGTATTGTTAGGATGGTGACCAGTAACGGGTTAATCTGAATGAAATTCTGTCAACGTTTCTGTTTTGTTTTAACATGCTGTAAAATAAGCTCATTTCAGATGTTGACCCTTGAGGCCTGGCACAATGATAAGACGCCTTGCTCTGTAATGCCTTTCAGCGAATGTGATGAACGCCAGAAGGAGGGGGGGGCGAGAGGTCGTTGTCGCGGCTCCGTTTTTTCCCTTTGAAAGGGTGCCCTGTGCAGTATGATGCGGCCCGGCCTCTGTCAAACCCTGTATAATCAGGCTGCTATGCCTTGGATGCGGCTCCTCTTGCCGAGGTTGGGGAACAAAGCCGTCATCTGTCCCCCGGAGCCAAGAAGGCAGGACAGGGTCACCTCGCGGGACATGCCGAAACCGAGCGGATTGCCGATCAGTTCGATGTGGGCGTTGTCCAAGTCGTAATGGCACGCAAGGTCGTATCCGGCGCGACGGCATCCGGCGGTGCGGATGTCCCGGTCCAGCCAGGATTTCAGCTTGCCGAACGTGTCGCCTTCGGCGGCCCAGGTGATGCGGATGCCGGTCAGTCGGCGGGAGGCGCTGAAGCGCAGCAAGAGCTTTCTGATTCCAGCATTGCCATGCATTGGGTTGCTGACCGCGAGTGTCGTGCCTGAATCGTCTGCGCTTTCTTCCATGTCGCCCCGGAGCAGGGCGAGCGAGCGGCGGGCGGAGCCGTAGGGAATCACCATCCGGTCGGCGGACATGGCGTCCGTGGCGTTGCAATTGAGCGGCCCGAAAGCGGTCTTGAGCAGCAGGCTCCAGATTCTGTCGGTGAGGTGCGGATTCATGTCTTTCTCCTGTGAATGCGGTTCGGTTTTCTGCATTCACAGTCGGGCGGGGGGAAAAAAGGTGACGAGAGAAGGACCGCAAACGTGCGGCCCTTCCGTGCCGGCGCGAGCCTCCCTAATTTTTCGTCGCCGCTGCATCATGATGACGCAGGGCCATGATGACGACCCCGATGTAGGACAGGCCGGCGATGATGCCGCCGTAGCCGGGGAGGGTCGCGCCAGCCGTCATGCCGAGCGCCTTGGTGGCGAGTCCCCCGAACATGCCCGCCATCAGTTCCGCCTGCCGTATGCCGGACCAGACCGTGAGCGGCGTCAGGATGGCCCCGGCCATGCCCAGGCCCGTCCCCAGGAGCTTGAACGGGAGCCGGGTCGTGGCGCAGGATATCCCGATGATGCCCAGGGGGAGGAAATAGAGCAGCTTGGTCAGGTTGCCCATATGTTCCACCCCGACGAAGCTCACGTCGTTGGAAGCCATGGGAAGAAAGGCTGCGATGAAGGCGACGATGCCGAGGGACAGGGTGATCTTGTTGACGTTCATTGCGTTCTCCTTGTGGATGGTTTGCGTATCTACCGCCACAGTCGGACGCGGCAGGGGAAAGTGACGAAAAAGGCGCTCTGTCGAGCGCCTTTCACGTTTGTGTCGTCTGCCGTGTGGCGACATGCAAGGAGTCGCGGAGTTGAGCGTGTCATGGCGAGGCGACGTCTGAGGCGACGGTCGTCGACAGCCCTCTTCAGGGGGGCGCGAGATGGCTCACGATATCCCCCCGGAGATCGCGAGCCGTCCCGGACCATGCCGGACGGCTGCGCGAAATCGCCCATGGCCGGTGGGATTGCGCCTGGCGGACTAATTGCGCTGGTATTCGCCACTACGATAGAATTGCACGATGATCCCGCCTTGGGGGAGACTGGTGATGATGCAGATGACCCCTCCTTCGTTGGCGGCCCATGTCGTCCCTCCCTGGATGGCTTGATATTTCCAGGCGGAATATTTCTGCATGTACTGAGCGGGGGACATCGGGCTTTGAATGGTCGCCGTGGAGAATGTGGTCACTTTCTTGCCGGTGTCGATGAAGGTGACGCTCTGGAAGACAGTGTCGCCGGGAGAGCCGTATGTGCAGGTTATGTTGAATCCGCGCTCGGTCCAACTGATGTTGTAGCGACTGTCGTCCGCCTTGAAAAAATCGCTGAATTCTTTTTTGATGGCTATGTCGCAATGCGTGAAACCGGCATTGTGCGCGGCTTGAATGACGCCCATGTACCCATATGAGTTGCTGGCGAACAGCGTGAGAAGAAAAATGAAAGTCAGTCCTGTTTTTTTCATTGCATGCCCTTTTGTGGTTCTTTAGGTTCGTTTCCCATTAATCATTCAAGATAGTCACTCTTTTGAGTGTCCACCCTTGTCATATATTATTTTACAGCCGTCATGCTGGGATATCCTCATGCGGCATGTTCGTATGATGGCGATGCCGTTTCCTCCGATCCTTTCATAGGACACCAGGCTCTTATCCTCGTGTCTGGATTTTTTTTGCAACTCGTCAAAATACTTCCAGCCGGTACTCCAGGTGGCCCTTGTCGTGTAATAAATGAAGTAGCCCTTTCCATTCTTCATCTTCGCTTCCACGACTTCGGGTTTGCTTACCATGATCTCTTGCCGACGAGCCGTTTTCTGGTTTTCCAGCACAATCAGTTGCTCAAGGTATATGCGAGCTGCAGCGGCATTCAGGGGGGCGCAGGCCTCGAATTCTCCAAGGGTCCAATTCCCTACCGCCATGTTTATTTTATCGGCATCGGTCAATTCCTCGGCAGGGGGGTTGTTCGCCGCTTCCTGTTGACGACGCCTGAGTCCCTCTTCGGCCCGAGCTCGTTCCGCCTTTTCTTTCGCCTCTTTTTCCAGTCGCTTTTGGGCCTCGGCTGCCTCTATGGCGTTGCGTTTCTGTTCTTCCTTGTCTGCGAATGCCTGCAACTGTGGGAATGCTCCCGCTTCGTTGCAGACGTCGATTACTTCTTCCGGGTCGCCGTTGCAAAATGAGACTCCAACTCCGGCAGTCCCCAGGAGCATTGTCTGCAAGGGAAGCATAAACACGGACACTACTGCCGATTTGCCTGCATCGAGGTTGAAAAAGGCGCTATTGCACGGATGATAGACGTCTTTGTCCACGATGCCGGGTACGCACTCCGCGACGACTTCCGTCTCACCTTTTCTCACAAAGACTTTTTTGTAGCTTTCGTAGACAGGAGAAGCCATTTTCAGAGACCTGCTAAAAGCAATCAGCTCTTGATTCTCCAAGACGCCGCTTGGCCTGTCGGTGAATATCCCCTTAACGTTCCATGACGTGTCGTTTTCAAGCAGAACGTAGTATGCGGGGTGGAATCCGAGATTTTGGCTAGTGCTGAACGTCACGGCAAAATCATTTTTTTCCATGATGCCAGATTGTGCGTTTTGCTTGCTTGCGTTGCAGCCTGTAAGCAGCGCAAATAGCAGCGCCAGTAATATGATCCGCATGTCGTCAAACTCCATTATCTTTGTTGAAGGCTTGTGCCAGCGAGGATCTCGTCGATCTTCATTTCATTGCACTCCCGCAGCTTGCCGGACAAATGATCTGCAAGCTTCTTCGAGCCTTGCTTGTTCAGGGCGTCGAACCCGCGCAGGATTTGTTTTGTCCGTTCGTTCACCTGGCTTTTTCCAAGCAGGCTGCAGCCCAAGGCCAGGAGCATCTTGCCTCGCCCCTCTGTGAGGCCCACAAGATAGGGATTGACATCATGTTCTTTGAACATGGAGTTTGCGAAAGTGTAGTAGATGCCGCAATCCATGCAGATATTTCCCAGTCCGTTTTTATCCCCCGCGAAGGCGGGACTGCTCAGCAAGAGCGTTAGCAGGGCGGCGAGAATGGGTATTTTCATGAGTATTTCCCCTTGCGTTGAGTGGTTATGCGACTTCAATCAGTGAGTCGGAGAAGAAATGGGAAAGGTGACTGCTTCTGAATGCGGAAACGCCGCCCCGGCATGTCCCACCCCTGCAACCGCGTCGTTCGGGATTCGGCCGGGAACGGCATTCAGGCCTTTTACCAAGGATATCCGCCGAAGCCTGCGAACATCCCAAGGAACATGAACCAGACCGATGCGACGGCAAAGAGCCAAACGCAATTGACGAAGGCGGCAACCCACGGCACCCAGCCATGGACGCCTCCCATTTGCTGTAACGCGAACTTCTTGTCTTTGACCTTTGCGATGGCTTTGAAATCTTCCTTCATCTTTCGATAATAGAGCCAGTTGCCGGAAACGCCTCCTGCAATGGCGCCGAGGAGCCAGGTCTGGGGGATGATCGTTACGATAAAGGCGATTGCCGCCCACAGGTACATCTTCCGATACAGAAACCACCACGCCGGGACGAAGAAGGCGGGCCAGTGCCATGTGGCCGAAAAGCGTCCGCCCAGTTTCTCGAACCTGGTGAACGGGCCGGTGTACTTGTGCTCGTTCCTCATGACGTAGAGCGAAAGCTTTTTGTCGAAGTTTCTGTCCATGGTCGTTTGAGTTTTTTAAAGTTGGAAATGGATGACAACGAGCTGCGCCGTGGTCTCATCAATGGCGTCATGCAGGGCCTTGTCCAATTCGGATTCGCTCAACGCTTTTTCGGAAGCCACCAGGATGATGGTCTCATTCCCCTCCGATCTCACAATGCGCATCCGTTTTTCCCCATCCGGGAAGATGTGGATTCCCTCATCCAGCCTGTCCGAGAAAAGCGGTTCCAACCTGCCGGCGGAGTCCTGGTGGTAAAGGTAAACATATGCCGATTTTTCCAGCATGAACCGGATTTGGATGGCATCGCCCTCTCCCGGCGGCGTGTCTCCGGGCTTGCGGACATCCGGCTCGCTCTCCGCCCCGCCGCGGACCGTCAGGCCGTCATGGTGGACCAGCATCTCCGCAGTCACGCCTATGGGCCTCGGCCGTCCGTCCTTGTCCGTCTGCGTGGCGAAGTAGACGCCGGCCATGAGCACCAACGCCACCGCGCCGGACACGGCGGGGATGCGGAACCAGGAAACGAGGCGGTCGATGATGCCGGGGACGTCCGCTGCCGAACGGCGGGCGCGCGCCATGTGCTGCCGCCTGGCCAGTTCGTCCGCCGCCCGCATGACGGAGGCGTGGAACCGGGCTTCCGATTTGAGGAGGTCCATGAGCGCGGTGTCGGATTGGATCGTGGTCAGGACCGGAACGAGCGTTTCGGCGTCGTCCCTGGGGGCCGTCCTGCCCCAGAGTTCGTCCCAGGCCTGGATGATGCGCTCCAGGCTGTCGCTGTCGAACTGCACGCATTCGGTCAGCCACGGGAACAGGAAATGGTTCTCTTGCGGAATCTGGCCGAGCAGCGCCCGGCGAAATTCGTTGCAGGGGATCAGACGGCCGAAGGGAAGGTCCCCGACGTCGTCGGACAGCGAGTAGACGTCTTTCATTGCGGCGTCCCGGGCCTGATCCGTGGCGTCGATGAGGCGGTCGGCGGCTTCGCACGCGTAGCCGCCGAGATTGAACGCCGCCAGCAGGGGAGCGATGATTTCCGAATCCTCGCCGCCGAGGCCGAGGGTGAGGTCGCCGGCAAAGGCGTCTCGGGCCCTCGCCAGCATGTTCGCCAGCGGCTCGAAATCCGCTGCTTCCGGCAGCGGCGGAACATCGCCGGAGGCGTTGAGCAGGCACTCCCTGCCGTATTCCAGGAAACGGCGCAACGCGGAAGAGAAGGCCTGTTCCTTCATGAGGGCGTTTTCCGCCCTATGCATGTTCAAGGAGGTTGTCATTCATCTCTCCGTCTTCCGGTTCCAAGGCAGCGTTCGGCCGATGAGTCGGGCCGCTCCGAAGAAAGGTGACGCTTTCGTCAAAAATCTTCCCTGCCGATCCGTTCCCGAATCCATTCCCTGCACCGCTTGATCTTCTGGTTCAGCGAGTTGGATTTCATGCCCATGTCGCTCGCCATTTCCTTTTGCGTCCGGCCCTGGCGGAAATACTCGTGCAGGGAGAGGAACAGCCTTGCGCAATTCTCCTTGGCGCCGCCGGACATCTCCTTGAGAATGGCGATCAGGCCGTCCAAGGGTTCTTCTTCCCGTTCCTCCACGGCGGCGCGGTTGTCGGCCCCGGCGTCATACGACACGAGCGTGATGTCGTAGTTTCGGCGCAGGAGGTCCGTGACCTTGTTTCGATAGATGCTCTTGACCCACGAAACGAGCTTGGCCTCTCGGCGGCCTTCGTATTGGGGGAAATTCCGGATGGCGCCCGCCACGGCGTCGGCGACGACGTCCTCGCGGACCTGGGAGTCGAAGCGGGGATACTTGCGGGCGATGTCGGCTTCAATGCCGCGGACAGCCTTTCCGAAGGCTTCGGTCAGGCCGCTGGGAGCGATGGGGCAGTCTTTGCAGCCGGAGCTGCGAGTCAGGCAATCAATGCAGAAATGGGCCACAGGTCGAATCCGGTATCTATGCGAGCTTCAACAATGGAGGTCGAGTCTCAGGTTGCAATCGTGCGCCGATGTCACTTCCGGCCGAACGTCACGACTCCTCCGGTGAGCGTCGCGGAAGAAACCTTGATGGCGAAGCGCCGAAACGGTATCGTACTTCTAATCAGTCAAGAATACCAGTGGTTATCGCATATCAATTCAAATTATCATCAGATAATCGGGGAGAATATTTTGCAGCATCGCGGCAAGAACGCATATCGGATCTTGTCAGTTTGGCTTGTCTGTCTCGTCTCGGCGCTCTGCGCCCGCCCGGCCCTGGCCGCCAAGCTCCCGCAGAGTTTCTTCGCCGTCAAAGCCAAGATTCCCATGGTCGCCCCTGAAGGCTTGCCCGCCAGGGACGCCGGGCTCTACCGGAAATACTACCAGGCGCTCCACGATTGGGATGGCGAAAAGGCCCTTTCCCTCATGAAGGAGCGCGTCGAGCTGGCGAAGCGGTCGATGCCGCCCAAGATACAGGCGCTGCTTCTGGCTGAATATGCCCAGCTGCATTTTTCCATGGGCGACTCGGGTGCGGGCCTCAAGGCGGCGAGGGAAGGCCTCGACCTGTTGCAGCGACTGGACAACCAGGGACAACGGACCGTCTCATTCGCCTTGATATATGTCTGCCGCGACCGGTTCCTTGCCGGGGACCTGGCGTCGGGCGAGGCCATCCAGGAGCCGCTGTTCAAGGCGCTGAGGGCCACGCTGTCGCCGCAGGTCTTCCCGAAGGTGGAACGGATGGTCCTGGGCCAGGCGTACAACGCCTACAGGGAGCGATACGTGCTCTCCGACGCCCGTACCGCCATCCTGGAATCATGGCTGCTGGAAAAGCCGGATCAGATCGATCTCGGGTTCGAGAGCGAGATTCGCCTGCTGCTCGCCATCCAGTACCGGATTCGGGGCGACCTCCCGAAAATGGAAAAGCACCTGGAGCGGGCGTACGCCATCTGGCGGGACCTGCCCGACAAGGAATATCGCCTGTATCAGTATCATGCTCTGCTGGGGGATCTCTTCCTGGACTTCGGCAACCCGGAGGCCGCCCGCACGGAATATGAAAAGGGATTGGCCCTGGCCGAGAAGAACTACGTATCCGCGGACATGCGCGTAACCGGCCTCCAGATCCGGCTGGCCAAGGCCCTGCTTGTCGAAGGCGAGTCCGAAGCGGCGGGAGAGCTCTGCCGAAGCGTGGTTCGGACGGTGACCGACAACCGGGGGCCGTTCGTCTACGAGGTGGCCCGGGCGTATTCGATCCTGTCCCGGATCGCGGCCCTGGGCGGAGACCGGCCAAAGGCCTGGGAACTGCTGAACCGCGCCAGGGAAATCTCCGAACGGGTCATTCCCGCCGACCATCCGGAGCGGTGGGCGAACCGCATGGCGTTCGCCCGGGACGCCCTGGCCCTGGGTCGCGCCGGGGAAGCGGCCCAGGCCGCCCGCCAGGTCATTGAGGCCTGTCGGGACCTGGGCGGCGACGACAACCCCCTGACTTTTGCCGCCCTCTCCACCCTCGGCCGGGCCGAACTCGCCATGGGTAGGAAAAAGGACGGGTACGCGACGCTTCTCCGGGCGGAGCAGGTCGGCATCCGGCAGGCGGACATGGTCCAGCGCCTGCCGTCCGAGGCCCAGCGCAAGGCGTATCTCACCTCTTCCAAGGGCAACATCGAGCTGCTGCTCCGGGCCGGGGAGGCCTCGCTCGCCCCCGGGCGACTCTATGCGGTGTGGCTCAACCGCAAGGGCGCCTTCTTCGAGTCCCAAGCTCGGTATCGGCAGGCGCTCGGGAACGCTCCGGCAGAGGAAACGGGAGCTGCGGCGGAGTTGGCGGCCGTACGCGCCCAACTCGCCTATGCGGCGTATTCCCCCTCCTCCGAAGGCCGTAGCGGCCGCTCAGTCATCGCCGAGTTGACGGCAAGGAGGGATGAACTCCTGCGTTCACTGAACGCAAAGAACCGGAAGGCCGACGGGCTGGGAGTTTCACCGGAAACGCTTTCCCTGCCCGCGAATGCCGCGCTGGTGGATTTCGTCCACCTCCCCCCTGCGGCGGAACGGCCCGGCGGCTACTGGGCGTTCGTGGTCCGGCCGCAGAAAGGCGTCAACCTGATTCCTCTGGGCGACGCCGAAGAGGTGAATGACGCCATCGCCGCCTGGCGCGGCGAGATTGTCAAGGGAAGCCGGGCCGACGCCGCCGTCCTGGGAGCCCAGGCCGGGCGATTGCGGGCCCTGCTGGTCGATCCTCTGGCCCCGGCCCTTGCAGGAGCCCGGCGACTCCTGGCGGTGCCGGACGGTCCGCTTCAGCGGCTGCCGCTGGAGATCCTGCAACGGGCGGACGGCTCCTTCCTGGCCGAGCATTGGCGCATCACCTATCTGGCCACGGCCAGGGAGCTGGCCCGGCCGAAAAAGCCGGGCGACATCAATGGCGCGGTCGTCATCCTGGCCAATCCGGATTTCGGAACGGCGACCGTGCCGGGTGCGAACGTCAAAGAGTCTCCGAAACCAGGGGCCGACAGCCGGGTGGTGCGACTCTCCCTCGCGCCCCTGCCGGGCACCGAGGCGGAAGGCCAGGCGATTCGGGAACTGGCCGGGAACAACGCCCATCTCATCACCGGAGCCGCCGCCAGCAAATCCGCCCTGTTCGGCGTGCGCCGCCCCAGAGTGCTGCACCTGGCCACCCACGGGTTCTTCCTGGACGACGGGGATGCCGCCGTCGCCGACGAGCGGCGCTCCTTCCGCATCGAGACGACGGGGAGCGCCTCGGTCCAGGCCTGGCTGTCCCCCGCCGCCGATCCGCTGCTCCGGTCGGGCCTGATCCTGGCCGGCGCGGCCGAGGGAGGGAACGGGAACCGCCTGGCCGCGCAGGGCGTCCTCACGGCCGAGGAGGTGCTGGGACTGGACCTCGCGGGGACGGAACTGGTGACGCTGTCGGCCTGCGGCACAGGGCTGGGAGCCATCGCCGACGCCGACGGGGTGTATGGTTTGCGGCGTTCGTTTCTCCTGGCCGGAGCGCGCCACCTGGTCGTCAGCCTGTGGAGCGTTCCCGACGAGGAAACGCGGCGGACCATGGTCGACATGTATGACCGTTTTCTCCAGCAAAACATGCCGGTGGACGAGGCCTTCCATCAGGCGATGCTGGATCGCCTCGCCGCCGAGCGGAAGGCGGGGCGTGCGGACAATCCCTTTTACTGGGCCGGATTTGTTGTCTACGGAGCTCCCTGATGCGTTGGGCATGGCTTCTTGCGGGCGCACTCGTCCTTGCAAGCCTTCGGGGCGCTGCGGCGGGGCAATGGCTGGCCCGGCTGATTCACGCCGGACCGCCGGTTCCGCGAAACGCCAACGGGCTGCTCGGTCATGTTTATTCCCAGTATCTCCGCATGGCCTGACGCTGCCATCTCCAGGTTTATACAGCAAGTCCGAACGGATACTGAAGGACAGAAGTCGCGCGATAGACTTGCGTCGGCGTCGGCCCGCGCCAAAAGCTCCCTGGGCGCGTCACTTTTTCCGCGCATGTCCGACTCCTTGTGCAAAGGCCCGAACGGGCCAGCAAAAAAACAACACAAGGAGTCCGCAATGCGAAACACGTTCACCATCCTGTTCTGGCTGATCCTGGCCCTGGCCGCTTCCGGCTGCGGCATGAAGAACACCGCCGAGACCTTCACCGCCGACGCGGGCGTCTCCGGCGACATCCCCTGCTTCCAGGGAAAAAAGGTCGCCGTATTCGCCCGCTGGGCGCCGGACTATCCCAAAGAGCCGCTTGCCGAGCACCCCTACGTCGCCACCGGGTACAAGGACATCCTGGCGAGGACCGCGAACAACGGCTCCAAGCTCAACGAGAGCACGGCGGGCCAGGCCGTTCTGTCCTCGATGCAGACCGAAAACCAGTTCCAGTACATGCTGGCGGCCGCCCTGGAAAAGGGCGGGGCCGTCCCGAATCTCGTTCTCATCAATCCGGAGGCGTTCAGCGGGATGGCGAGCAGGGAGCAGAGGGAGGCCGAAGCCGCACGCCTGTTGAAGGTCATCAAGCGGAAGCTGGCCGAGGACGGGTACGACTA
The DNA here is from genome assembly GCF_028692895.1 of Pseudodesulfovibrio sp. Taxonomy (GTDB): domain Bacteria; phylum Desulfobacterota; class Desulfovibrionia; order Desulfovibrionales; family Desulfovibrionaceae; genus Pseudodesulfovibrio. The sequence continues at coordinate 55,369 of NZ_JAQUWN010000012.1, read as the reverse complement.
CTTCATCCTCGCGTCCGACCGGAAGGCCATGCCCGGCCAGAAGTCCATCCTGGAGATCGACGGGCACCACGGATCGGAAGCGCTGCGCGGATTCCTGACCCTCGGTCTGGACGCCCTGGTCGCCTCGGACACGGACACCCACACCTATTCCTGGTGCCGGGACGTGAAGGTCACGGACCTGCGGCAGGGACAGGTCGTGTACGAACAGAAATTTCTGACCAACGAAAGCCGGGACATCTCCGTGCACGAGGGCAGTCTGGTCAAGACGCAGAGCAAGTACGTGGAGACGCTGCGGTTCGAAACGGACATCCACAAGAAGGAAGTGCGGCGGGTCGTCGACGACATGACCCGAAAGCTGGCGTCGTAAAACGAAAACAACGCAAGCCGCATCCGCCCGGCAGGCCTGGCCTGTCGGGCGGAACACATTGGAGGGCTGGCCTTTTGCGGGGATCGCGGCGAAAGGAGCGGCGCCGGGCCATGGCCCAGCTCGGCGGGTTTGTTGACAATCCCTGGCGGGTGTATCAATCTTTGCGGAATCAAACCAGGAGCTTCCATGTCGCCTTTGCCTTCCATGGGCTCCCGCTCCCGCCGTTTTGACGCGCCGGACAAGGCGCTCGGCAGGGAGCGGTTCGCCGCCGACGAATATCCGGAGAACCTGCTCTGGGCCGGGGCCTTGCGCGCCGGGGCGCCCCACGGGCTGGTGCGCGGCGTGGACACGGCCCGGGCCGAGGCCATGCCCGGCGTGGTGGCCGTGCTGACCGCCGGGGACGTGCCGGGCGCAAACCGGCAGGGCTTCATTTACTGGGACATGCCGGTCCTGTGCGGCGACAAGGTGCGCCACGCGGGCGATCCCGTGGCCCTGGTCGTCGCCGAGACGCGGGAAATCCTGGCAGAGGCCCTGCTCGCCATCGAACCCGACATCGAGCCGCTCCCCGTGGTGGACGGGCTGGACGCGGCCCTGGCCCCGGACGCGCCCAGGGTGCACGACCTCGAAACCGGCAACGTCCTCAAGCAGGCCACGGTGCGCAAGGGCGACGCCAGGGCGGCCCTCGACCGGTGCGACGTCGTGATCGAGGAGACCTTTTTCACCCCCCAGCAGGCCCACTGCTTCCTGGAGACGGAAAACGGCACGGCCCGCATGGACGCGGCCGGGATCATCCACATGACCGTCTCCACCCAGTCCCCGTTCCGCGACCGGTACGAGGTCGGCCAGGCCCTGGGGATTCCCCAGGAGCGGCTGCACGTCATCGCCCCCTTCCTGGGCGGCGGGTTCGGCGGCAAGGACGGCGTCACGGTCCAGTGCCTGCTTGCCCTGGCCGCCATGCACGCCGGGGGACGGCCGGTCAAGATGTGGTGGAGCCGCGAGGAGAGCCTGCTCGCGGGATACAAGCGCCACGCGGCGCGGATGCGTTTCCGCCTCGGGGCCGGAGCCGACGGGGCCCTGCGCGCCCTGGTCTGCGACCTGGACTACGACACCGGGGCCTACGCCCACCTGGGCGTGGAGATCATGGCCCTGGGCCTGGAGCACGCCAGCGGCCCCTACCGGGTGGAGACCCTGGAGGCCAACGGCCGGTGCGTCTACACCAACAACCCCGTGGCCGGTGCGTTTCGCGGCTTCGGCGTTGCCCAGGTCAGCTTCGCCTTCGAGGGCATGATGGACCGGCTGGCCGACCGGCTGGGCATGGACCCCCTGGAGCTTCGGCTCCAAAACGCCATCCGCCGGGGGGACCGGAACGGGGTGGGCGTGGCCATGACCGCCTCCACCGGCATGGCCGAGTGCCTGGCCGGGCTGCGCGAACACCCGCTCTGGCGGACCCGCGGCGCGTGGGTGCGGGAGGCCCCGCCCCTGACCCGGCGCGGGGTCGGCGTCGCGGCCGTGCTCAACGGCATGGGCTATGGCCGGGGGCTGGCGGACATGGCCGTCGCCAAGGTCCGGCTGACCGTGGACGGGCGCTTCCGGATCTACAACGGCGTCAGCGACATGGGCCAGGGCAACAGCCCGACCTTCGTGCGCATGGCCTGCCATGTCCTGAACCAGGACGAGTCGGGCATGGAGCTGGTCCAGCCCGACACGGACCGTTCGCATCCCTCGGGCTCGGCCGCGGCCGGCCGGACGACCTATACCTACGGCAAGGCGCTGATCCGGGCGTGCGAGGCCATGCGCGACAAGCTGCTGCACCGGGCGGCCATGGCGCTCCTGGTGGACGACGTCGCCGACCTGGAGCTCGCGCCCGGCGCGGTCCGCCATCCGGCCACCGGGCGGGCGCTGCCCCTGGCCCTGCTGGGGAGCAAGCTCCACCCCGACGACCGGTGCTGCGTCAGCGAGGCCATGATGCCCGTGACGCGGGACGTGCCCGAGGGCGGGGAGGCCTTCCGGCTCGGCTTTCCCCATCTCATCTTTCCCTATGCCGCCCACCTGGCGCGGGTGGAGGTGGACGAGCTCACCGGACGGGTGGCCGTGGCCGACTACGTGGCCTTCACCGACGGCGGCCGGGTGCTCGACCCGCAGACCTACGAGCAGCAGGTCCAGGGAGCCGTGGCCCAGGGGCTGGGCTACGCCCTGTGGGAGGACTGCGCGGCCGAGGGCGGGCGGCTGCTGGCCACGGACCTGTCCACCTACGTCATTCCCGGCGCCGGGGACCTGCCGGACATCGAGTCCCACGCGGTGGAGACCGTGGAGGAGTCCGGCCCCTTCGGCATGAAGGGCATCGGCGAGGTGGGCATGAACGGCCCGCTCCCGGCCGTGGCCTCGGCCCTGCTGCGCATGGGGCTGCCCATGACCCGCGCCCCCTTCACCCCGGAACGCATCCTGGCCGCGCTCGGCGGAGACGATTCATGATCCTATCCTTCACCCTCGACGGAGAGCCCCGGACCCTTGACCTGGACCCCGGCCTGCGCGCCGTGGACGTTCTGCGCGAGCATTGCGGCGTCACCGCGCCCAAGGAGGGCTGCGGCACCGGCGAATGCGGAGCCTGCGCCGTGCTGGTGGACGGCGAGGTCCGCCTCTCCTGCCTGATGCTGGCCGCCCAACTGGACGGCCGGACCGTGACCACGGCGCGGGGGCTGGGCGGGGCCGGCCCGCACCCGGTCCAGGAGGCCCTGGCCGACCGGGGCGGGGTCCAGTGCGGCTTCTGCACGCCGGGCGTGGCCGTCACCGCCGCCGCGTTCCTGGAGCGCCATCCCGACCCGACCCGGGCGGAGATCCGCGACGCCCTGTCCGGCAACCTCTGCCGCTGCACCGGCTACCACAAGATCGTGGACGCCGTGGAGGACGCGGCCGAGCGGATGCGCAAGGAACGCGGGGGGCGGAAATGAACGTCCTTTTCCCCGCCACCGCGGACGCGGTTCTGGAGGCGCTGCGGGCCCATCCGGACGCCCGGCTCATGGCCGGGGGAACGGATCTGCTGGTCCGGCGGCGCGCCGGTGCGGTTGCGCCCGGCGTCCTGGTCTGCCTGGAGCGGGTCGCCGACCTCAACGGCGTCGAGGTCCTGGGCGACGCCATCCGCATCGGGGCGGCCACGACCCTGACCGCGATTCTGGAGAACGGCGCGATCCGCGAGCGTCTGCCCCTGCTGCGCGACGCGGCCGGGGCCTTCGCGTCCCCGCCCGTGCGCAACATGGCCACCCTGGGCGGCAACCTCTGCACGGCGTCGCCCGCCGCCGACACCCTGCCGCCCCTGTGCGTCCTGGGCGCGGAGGCGGAGATCCTTTCGTCCTCGGGGACGCGGCGTATGCCCGTGGCGGATTTCGTGACCGGGCCGGGCCGTACGGCCCTGGAGCCGGGCGAACTTCTCGGCTCGGTGACCGTGCCCGTTCCGGGCGGGGGGACCATCCAGCATTTCGAGAAGGTGGGGCGGCGCAAGGCCATGGCCATCGCCGTGGTCAGCCTGGCGGCCCTGCTCCGGGTCGAGGGCGGCGTCATCGCCGAGGCGCGGTTGGCCTGGGGCAGCGTGGGGCCAACGGTGGTCCGTTGCCCGGAGGCCGAGGCCCTGCTCGCGGGGCGCGCGCCGACCCTGGAGACCTTCCGCGCGGCCGGGGAGAGCGTCCGGCGCGCGGTCCGGCCCATCGACGACGTCCGCGCCTCCGCCGGCTACCGGCGGCGGGTGGCGGCCAACCTGCTGCTCCGGCTGGCCGAAAAGGCGGGCCCGGCAGCCCTCGGCTGAGGCGTCGCCCGCCGGTTCCCCGTCAGGATTCCCGTCCGGTCCCGGCGTCTCCGGTGGCGGCCGGGCGCGCCGTCCGGGCCAGGACGGCCCCCAGCAGCGGGCAGACGGCCGCCCAGACGAACAGGTGCGCCGTGGTCGCGCCCGCGGCCAGCAGCCCTCCGGCCAGGAGCGGCCCGAAGACGTACCCCCCGTCCATGGTGAAGAGCATCAGGTTGGTGTTGAACCCCCGCAGGTGGGCCGGGGAGACGTCGACCATGGCCGCGTTCAACTGCGGCAGGGCGAAGCCCAGGCAGGTCCCGTAGGCCCCGGCCAGGGCGAGGAGCGCGCCGGCGTCCCCGGCGAGGCTGAACAGGGCGATGACCGCCGACAGCGCCAGCAGCATGACGAGCAGCATGGCGAACCGGTCCATCCGGTCCAGGAGCTTGCCGAAGAGCACGCGCACCCCGATGGTGGCGGCCGTGGACACGCTGAAGAACAGCCCCGCGTTGAGCGCGCCGAGGGACTCCAGCAGGTCCTTCATGAAAAAGAAGACCACGGTGGTGGCGGTGAAGACCAGGCCGTTGGCCAGCAGCAGCGGTCCGACGCCGGGCGCGCGCAGGTCGGCCCGGATTTCGGCGGGGGTGGGGCGGCGCAGCGCGGCGGCCCCGTCGTTGCCGGGCCGCAGGATGCGTCGGCGCAGGTACGGGAGCGCGGGCAGGGCGAGGAGCAGGGCCGGGGCGAACAGGGCGTAGACGCGGGTCTCGTCGCCCACCAGCGGCAGGAGCCGCTCCACCGCCGGGGGCAGGACCGCGTAGGGCAGCAACCCCGCGATGGCGAAGACGCCGAACCCCTGTCCGGTCCGGCCGGGAGGCAGGGATGCCACCAGCAGCATGGTCAGCGCGGACGCGAGCAGCACAAAGCCCGCCCCGTGGACGATGCGCACCAGGGCCAGGGTCCCGATGGACCCGGCCAGGGAATAGGAGCACAGCGCGCCCATGAGCAGCAGCAGGGAGCCCGCCGCCACCGTGACGCTGTTGCGCACGGTCAGGAACGGGCTGACCAGGGGCCGGAGCACCAGGGCCGTGCAGGGCTCCAGCCCGAGCAGCACGCCGCGCCACATCGAGGGGACGCCGCGCGCCGCCAGGTAGTCGTTCAGCCCGTAGAACAGGGAGACGTTGCAGAAGGTCAGGAAGGTGATCCCCATGAGCACGCAGAACTCAGGGGTCAACAAGGATTTGTCATTTCGGCGGAAAAGAAGCATTGTTACGGCGTTCGGCAATGGTCGCCGATGGTTCGTTCGGGTTCGGGGGCGGGGCCTTCCTGCGAGTACCGCCCCGGCGGGCCTGTTGTAAAGGCGTTCGGCAGGAGCGCCCCCCTTTTCGTCAACGTCGTCAACGTCGTCAGCGAGGATTTCCGTGAACACCGCCGCGCCGCGCATCCGTCTCCAGTTGCCCGCCGACGCCGCCTGGGCCGGGCTCGTCCAGGCCTCGGCCGAACAGGCGGGCCGGGTCTTCGGTCTGGACCCCGCCAAGTCCCTGCGCCTGGTTCACTGCGCCGAGGAGCTGCTGCTCTTTCTCGCCTCGGCCGAGACCGGGGAGGTCGAGGCGACCCTCCGGCCCGTGGCCACCGGCGTGGAGGTCGGGTTCTCCTTCGCCTCGGCGGGCGTGGACCTCTCGGCCCTGAACCTGGCCTCCGACCCCGGCGCGGGCGGCGAGGACGGGGACTGGACCTCGCTCCCCCTGCTGCTGGCCTCGCGCATGACCGACGGGTTCCGGGTGGGGCTGGACGGCCGACGCATGGAGATCGTCCTGCGGGTGGACAAGGCCTATCCCGCGCCCGAGCTGCTTCCGGCGGAGCGCCTCCGGCCGCAGGGGCGGCCGGTCCTGGCCGAGGCCGGGGACGCGGGCGCGCTGTTCGAGGCGTGCAGCGCCATCGCCGGGCTCTACCCGGCCCACGTCGCGCCCGAGTGGTGCCTGAGCCCTGGCCGGACGGCCGACCTGGTCCGGGCCGGGGAGCTTTCGGCCATCGAGGCGCGGGACGCGGGCGGCCGCCTGTGCGGGATCATTTTCTGGCGGATGCGCTCGGAGCGGAGCGTCACCTTTTTCGGCCCCTACGACTTCACCGGGGACGGTTCCATGGCCGGTGAGCTGGTCGAGGCCCTGCTGCGGGCCGTGGGGCGGACCAGCGCCAGGAACGTGTTCAGCAGCCTGGCCACGCAGCCCCTGGCCGACCACGGCTTCGAGCTGCTGGCGGAGTTGCCGTACCTCCTCGCGGACTCGCCGGAGCCGGTCGTGCACCCGGTCTGGGGCCGGATGCTCCAGGAGGACTTCGGCGCGGCTGCCTGGACTCACGAAGGGTTCGCGGACTTCCTGCGCGACCGCTACGACGCCCTGGAGCTGCTGCGCGACCTGCGCCCGGTGCGCGACCTGGGCGAGGCCGTCCAGGCCGGATCGGTGCTCGGGGCGCGCCTGACTCCCGGCCTGAGCGAGGTCTTCCTCCACCCGGAGCTCAACGGCGCGGACATCGGCGACAACATCGCCCGGCACGTCTCGACCCTCGCCTCGGCGGGCTACCGGAACATCTTCTTCGAGATCGACCTGGCCAAGGGCTGGCACGCCGCCATGGGCGGGCACCTGATCCGCTGCGGCTTCCGGCCCGAACTGCTGCTGCCCCTCGGCGGGCAGTCCGACACCCTGATCTTCCGCCATGCCGCTGAATCTTGAGCATCTCATCCCGGAGCACATCCGGCTCTTCGATCCGTACCGCCCCAGCCCGCCTGACGCGGAGCTGATGCGCCTCTACGGCCTCAAGCGCCTGCACCGGCTGAACAACAACGAGAACACGCTGGGCCCCTCGCCCGCCGTGCGCGAGCTGCTGGCCGGTCTGGAGGCGGGCGTCATTCCCGTCTATCCCCACGGCGACAGCCAGGACCTGCGCGAGACCCTGGCCCGGACCCTGGGCCCGGACCGGTCGCAGTTCCTGGTGGGCAACGGCTCGTGCGAGCTGATATCGAGCGTGGTCAAGGCGTTCTGCGAGCCGGGCGACAACATCGTCACCGCCGACAAGACCTTTGCGGTCTACGAGTGGGTGGCGACCTTTTCCGGCGTCGAGGCGCGGCTGATCCCGCTGGACCGGGACCAGCGCTTCGACCCCGACGCCATGCTGGCCGCCGTGGACGACCGGACCAAGCTCGCCTTCGTCTGCAACCCCAACAACCCGACCGGGACGTACTGGGACGAGGCCACCATGCGCCGTTTCCTGGACGGCGTGGACGGGCGGTGCATCGTGGTGGCGGACGAGGCCTATTTCGAATACGTGGAGCGGCCCGACTACCCGGACTGCATCCGGCTGCTGGACGACTACCCGAACCTGGTGGTCTTCCGGACCTTCTCCAAGATGTACGCCCTGGCCGCTTTGCGCGTGGGCTACCTCTGCGCCGGGGAGGCGGTCACGGACGTCATCGGCCGCGCCCACGTGGCCTATTCCGTGAACACCCCGGCCCAGATGGCCGCGCGGGCCGCCCTGCTGGACCGGTCCCCGTTCATCGAGCGGACGAGGGCCATGGTCCGACGGGGGCGCGAGCTGATCCGCGAGACCTGCGAGGCCCTCGGGTTCGAGCACATCATCGGCGAGGGCAACTACGTCATGATCCGTACGCCCATCTCGGACACCCTGCTGCAACGCAAGCTCCTGCGCCGGGGATTCCTGGTCCGCACCATGACGGGCTTCCGCTTTCCGAACTGGATTCGCGTCAGCCTGGAGCGGGAGCCGGTCCTGCGGGAGTTCTGCTCGGTCTTCCGGAGCCTGTTCGAGTAGCCCTTTGCCTCGTGAGCCTGCGGGCGGGGTCCGGTCCCGGCCCTTTTGCCGCCGTTTGCGGCGTCCCGTTCATTTCGCGAGCAACGCCGCCGTCCGCCCCTGGCGGCGCGGAGGGAGAACGGCAGCGAGCGGCGTGAGGAAACGCGACCTCGCCCGGTTGCGCGGGGAGGCCTACGCCATCGAGCCGGGGCGGAAGTTCACGGTGGACGCCTTCCGGCCCGAGGACGCGCCGGGAGTGGCGCGCCTTTGCTACGCCGTCTACGGGAGATGTTCCCCGTGGACCACGTCTACGGCCCCGAGGAGCTGGTCCGCGTCAACGGGGGCGAGACCTCTTCCAGGTGGCCGAGGCGGACTGGCGGGCGCTTCAGGTCGGCGACTGAGCCCCGGCCGGGCTCCCTACCGCTTGGGCAGCGTGCAGGACTGGCGGAAGAAGGACGAAAGGTATTCGCAGTCCAGCTTGGGCGTGCGCTCGATGCGGGCGATCAGGACCACCACCACGGTGGTGGACAGGAGCATGAGCAGGGGGCCGAAGAGCCAGAAAATGAGCGGCACCAGGAAGTAGTAGGCGCGCATCCCCATGTGGAAGTAGTCGCCCGCCTTGTTCAGTTGCATGGCCACGAAGGTGATGGAGGAGCCGTAGCTCGCCTCCTCCGAGGGGGCGTTGATGAGGAAGCCCACGTGGCTGAACAGCCGGATGGCGAAGGAGAAATTGAAGAAGGCGATGAACAGGTTGACCAGGATGACCAGCAGCTTGAGGGTGATGGTGCTCTCCGCCGTGGAGCCGAGCATGTTCATGGTGTGCCAGATCTGCCCCAGCTTTTCCCCCTGGCCGGAAAGGGTGAGCAGGCCCACGGCCAGCAGGATGGAGGTCGAGGCCAGGAAGGTGGCGGCCATGGTCGAGTTGCGCAGGGTCTGGACCGCGAGGATGTCCTTGCGCTCCTCCATGACGCCCACCACCCAGGCGGTCTTGGCCAACTGGTTGGCCCCGAACAGGGTGTAGATGGGGTTGGTCTTCAGCTTCCGCCGCGCATAAAAGTGGTAGGTCGTGAAAAGGCCTGTGGAGATGAGCAGGCAGAGTATGTCCAAGAGGTGCGGGGCCACCATTTCCTTCATCAGGTCCTCCGGCGGGAGTTGAGCGTCGCGCCCCGGGCCTGCGGGGCGATGGTTCCGTCCTCTTCTTTTTACGACGCCGGGGCGCGTTTTGCAACGATCCGGCGGGATTCTTCCGCAACGGTTTACAGGGATTGCATAAATCGGTAATTGAAGGACTATCGACAATTCCTGTCTCGCCCCCGGAGGACGCCATGCGCACACGGCCCCTTTTCGCCATCCCGACCCTGTTGCTGCTCGGTCTGCTCGCGGCGGGAATCCTTGCCGGACCGGCTCTGGCGAATAGCCCCAAACCTGGCGGGAAGGCGGACGCCGACGTCTCCATCCCGCCCGACGCCACGCCGGAGCAGGTCCGCGCCGTCCTGGCCGGGATGAGCGACGAACAGGTGCGCCGCCTGCTCATCAGGGAGTTGAATGCCGCCGCGCCCGCCCCGGCCGCGCCCGAGGAATCGGGCCTGGTGACGGCCCTGCGCAAGTCCAAGGCCGTGGCCCAGGCGGTCCGGACCCGGCTGGCCGCGCTCTTTTCCGGCGACACCGCCGCGCCCCGGCTCCTGCCCGAGGCGTTGCGCGATTCCCTTTCGGGCCGGGGCGTCTATCCCCCCGGCCGCCTGGCCCTGGGCGTGGCCATGGTCCTGGCCGTCTGGCTGGCGGTCCGCCTGCTGCTGGCCCGGCGGATGGCCGGGGTCCGGCTGTCGGTGGAGGACGCGCCGGCCGGGACCGCCGCGCCCGTCCGCGCGGGGCGGCTGCTGGCCCGCGCCGGGCTGGACCTGGCCGCGATCCTGGCCGCCGTCCTCATCACCCTCGTGCCCTACCTGATCGTCTTCGACGAACCGGCGGACGGCCGCCCGGTCATCTTCGCCTGGCTGGCCGCCCTGGCGGGCATGGCCGTGGTCCGGGCCGGGCTGCGGGCCGCGCTCTCGCCCGACGCGCCGGGGCTGCGCTTCCTGCCCCTGTCCGACCAGGCGGCGCGGTATCTCTTCCGCTGGGGGCTGCGTCTGGCCTGGGTGGTGGTCCTGGGCGCGCTCCTGAGCTGTCTGGTGAGCATGGCCCACGGGCCGGAGCTGGCCTATATCCTCGTCCTGGCCCTGACCGGCTTCGCGGCGGCGGCCATGGTCTCCCTGCTGGCGCTGTGGAACAAGCGCCGCGTGGCCGAGGCCATCCGGGCGGCCACGCCCGAGGGGTCCCTGCGCCACCAACTGGCCGGGGCCTGGGCCTCGGGCGTCATCGCCTACGCCATGGTCTTCTGGCTGTTCTGGGTGGTGGCCCTGCTGGCCTTCGGCCGGAAGGCGCTCTCGGCCGGGGTGGCGACCCTGCTCCTGCTGCCCGGCTACCTGCTGGCCGACTGGATGACCCAGCGGCTGGTAGCCTTCGCCGTGAACATGGCCGGGGTCCCGGCGGCAAAGGGTGAAGACGGGGACGGTGAGGGCGCGCGGCCGCCCATCTCGAAGTTCGAGCGCTTCCTCTCGGCCGGATTCCGCATCCTGGTGGCGGCCGGGGCGGTCTTCGCCCTCCTGCGCGCCTGGGGGGCGGACATCCGGTTCGGCCGCAACATGGTGGACGCGGGCCTCAACACCCTCATCACCCTGGTGCTGGCCTACATCTTCTGGATATTCATCTCCAACTTCATCGAGCGCAAGCTGCGGGACAAGCACCCGGCGGGCGACCGCGACCACGGCGAGGGCGACGGCGGGGGCCACGGCGGGGACCGCTTCTCGACCCTGCTGCAACTGGTGCGCAAGTTCATCTTCGCGGCCATCACGGTCATCTCCGTGCTGGTCATCCTCTCCTCGCTCGGCGTGGACATCGGGCCGCTCATCGCGGGCGCGTCCGTGTTCGGCATCGCCATCGGCTTCGGGGCCCAGACCCTGGTCAAGGACATCATCTCCGGCATTTTCTTCCTCATGGACGACGCCTTCCGCGTGGGTGACTACATCGAGACCGGCAGCGCCATGGGCACGGTGGAGGAGATTTCCGTGCGCTCGATCAAGCTTCGGCACCACCTGGGCTTCCTCTACACCATCCCCTTCGGCTCCATGAAGCTCATCAAGAACAACTCCCGCGACTGGGCCGTGATGAAGCTCAAGTACACCGTGCCCTTCGACACGGACCTTCAGAAGGTCAAGAAGGTCATCAAGCGGATCAACAAGGAGATTCGCGCCGTGCCGGAGCTGGACGAGATGATGCTCAGCGACATCAAGAGCCAGGGCGTCAAGGCCATGGAGGAATACGGAATGCTCATGCGGGTCAAGTTCATGACCAAGCCGGGCGGGCAGTTCACCCTGCGCAAGCTGGTGCTGGCCAAGATGCGCAAGTATTTCGCCGAGGAGGGCGTGGAGTTCGCCAAGCCCAGGGTCACGGTGCACATGCCCGTGGCCGGGGACTTCGGCGACGAGGAGCGGGCCGCCCTGGCGGCCGCCGCCACTCGCGCGATGGAGAAGAAGGAAGAGGAAAAGGAGTGACGCCCGGCCGCGCCTATGGCTCCCGGACCATGCGCCAGGCCTATGAAGCCCGGCCGGCCCGGCGGAAGGGGATCAGCCCGGCGGCCACGGCGAGCAGAGCGGCCGCGCCGCCCATGATGAAAGGCGCGCGCGGGCCGATGTGGTCCCAGGCCAGCCCGGCCGCCAGGCTCCCGGCCAGGGTCGTCAGCCCGGTGACCATCAGGAAGAAGCCCATGGCCGTGCCCTTGCGCTCCCTGGGAATGCCAGAGGCGATGATCGCCTTGCCCACGCCCTCGGTCAGGCCCATGTACAGGCCGTAGACCGGGAACAGCGCCCACAGCCCGGCCGGCCCGGTCAGGGCGAAGCCGAAGTAGACCAGGGCGTAGAGCGTCCACCCCCCGAGCATGAGCCGCCAGCGGCCCACGCGGTCGCTGAGCAGCCCGGCCGGATAGGCCGTGGCAGCGTAGGTCAGGTTGAAGAGGACGTAGGCCGCGATGACCTGGAGGTCGCCGAGACCGAGGTCCTTGGCGCGCAGCAGGAGCAGGGCGTCGGTGCTGTTGGCGAAGGCGAACAGGGAGAGCAGGGCCAGGGACCGCCAGTATTCGCCGGGCAGGCCGCGCAGGGACTCGCGCAGCGGGAGCTTGGGCGCGGCCGGGGCGGAAGCCTTGTCGGCGTCGGCGGGCCGGTCGCCGGGCTCGCGCAGACGGAAGGTCAGCCAGACGGCGGCCACGCCCGGCAGGGCGGACAGCAGGAAGATGGTCCGGTACGAGCCGGGGAGCAGGGCGAGGAGCCCCATGGCGGCCAGCACGCCCACGATGGCCCCGGAGGTGTCCATGGCGCGGTGGAAGCCGAAGGCCCCGCCCAGCCCGGCCGGGGGCGCGGCGTCGGCGATCATGGCGTCGCGCGCCGTGGTCCTCAGCCCCTTGCCCAGCCGGTCGGCCAAGCGGGCCACGAAGACCAGCGGCCAGGAAAAGGCCAGGGCCAGCAGCGGCTTGGACAGGGCGGAGAGCCCGTACCCGGCCCGGACGTAGGGGGCGCGGCGGCCCATGCGGTCGCTGTGCCAGCCCGAGACGCCCTTCATCATGCAGACCAGGGCCTCGGCGGCGCCTTCCATGGCCCCCAGGACCACGGCGGGCGCGCCCAGGACCGAGACAAGAAACAGGGGAATGACCGGGTAGACCATCTCCGAGGCCACGTCGGTGAAGAAGCTGACCCAGCCCAGGGTGACGATGGCCCGCGGCAGGGGAGGCCGTTTCATGCGCGGGAGTTTCACGACGCCCGTCCTTTCGGACGGAGCGGAGAGGCCGGAGTCCGGCCGGAGGGAATGCGCCCTGTCTGCATGGCCGGGATTCTGCCCCTGTAAGCCCCGCCGCGCAACAGGGAATCGCGCCGGTTTGTCACGAGAACTTGACGTCGCCGTGACGGGTGGGCGTTGCGCGGCCGTCCCTGGCTCTGCGACAATTGATTGTAGCAAGCAATTGTACTATCCATTTCACTTCACAACTTTTCAATCCGGAGCGTGCTCATGAAAAAGGTTCTCGTATTCGTGCTGATGGCGATGTTCGCCCTGGCCGGGACGGCTCGGGCCGAAACCCTGAAACTGCTCACTTGGAAGGGGTACGCCCCCCAGCAGGTGATCGACGCCTTCGAAAAGGAGACCGGCATCAAGGTCGAAGTGACCTTCTCCAACAACGAGGAAATGATCGCCAAGCTGCGCGCCACGCGCGGCGCTGGCTTCGACCTGGCCCAGCCCTCCCAGGACCGTATCTCCTCGGTCCAGGAGAAGTACAATCTTTACCAGCCCATGGACTACGCCAAGATCGACGCCAAGCTCTTCATCCCCTCCATGCTCGATGCGGTGAAGAAGAACACCCTGGTGGGCGGGAAGTCCTACGCCGCGCCCTTCTGCTGGGGCACCTCCGGCCTGGTCGTGAACAGCGACAAGGCCGCCGGGGCCGATTCCTGGAAAGCGCTCATCGATCCCACGTACAAGGGCCGGGTGAGCTACCGCCTGAAGCGGCCGACCCTGATCGCCATGGGCTTCGCCCTGGGCTACGATCCCTTCGCCCTGTACAAGGACCCCAAGGCCTACAAGGAGATGCTCGACAAGATCGCCGACACCCTCATCGCGGCCAAGCCCATCGTCAAGAACTACTGGGCCAACGGCGACTCCCTGATCGAGTCCATGCGCTCCGGCGAGGTGTTCGTGGCCATGGCCTGGGACGCGGGCGGGTGGAAGCTCAACGCGGACAACAAGGCCATCGACTTCAAGGCCCCCAAGGAGGGCGCGCTGGGCTGGATCGACACCTTCGCCATTCCGGCCAAGGCCGAGAACGTGGCCGCCGCCTACAAGTGGATCAACTTCATCATGAAGCCGGAGAACGCGGGCTACTTTTCCTCCCAGGAGAAGTGCGCCACGGCTTCCCCGGACGCGCTCAAGTACACCGACAAGGCCGTGGCCGCCAACTTCGCGCGCTCCTTCCCCCAGGCGACCATCGACAACATCAAGTGGTACCCGCCCGTGCCCGCCCAGCTTGAGAGCATGGAAGGCAAGGTTCTGGACAAGATCAAGGCCGCCGAGTAGGCTCGGCAACAGACGATCCGAAAGGGGGGGCGGGGGGCGGCGAAACGGCCCCCCGCCTTGTTCAATCCCTCAACCGGCCCGGGACTATGACCAACGACCTCTCCGTCCGCAACGTGGTGAAACGGTTCGCGGATTTTACAGCGGTGAACGACGTCTCCTTCGACGTGCCCTCGGGCTCCTTCTTTTCCATCCTCGGTCCGTCCGGCTGCGGCAAGACCACGCTGCTCCGGATGATCGCCGGGTTCGACTCGCCCACCTCGGGCGACATCGACATCCGGGGCGCGAGCGTGATCGGCGTGCCGCCCAACCGGCGGCCGGTCAACCTCGTCTTCCAGCACCTGGCCCTCTTCCCGATGATGAACGTGGCCGAGAACGTGGCCTTCGGCCTGCGGCGGCGCGGCGCGTCCGGGAACGAGATCAGCCGCAAGACCGCCGCCATCCTCGACCGCGTCGGGCTGCCGGGCTACGGGCGCAAGCGCATCGATCAGCTCTCCGGCGGGCAGAAGCAGCGCGTGGCCATCGCCCGCTGCCTGGTCCTGGACCCCTCGGTGCTCCTGCTCGACGAGCCGCTCGGGGCCCTGGACCTCAAGCTGCGCGAACAGATGAAGCTGGAGCTCAAGAAGCTCCAGGCCAAGATCGGGACCACCTTCATCTACATCACCCACGACCAGTCCGAGGCCCTGGTCATGTCCGACCGGGTGGCCGTGATGCACGACGGCCGGTTCGAGCAGGTGGGCGCGCCCCAGGAGCTCTACGGCCGTCCCGCCACGCCCTTTGTGGCCCGGTTCGTGGGCGACAACAACAAGTGGCGCGGCCGCATCACCCAGCGGGTGGGCGACGACGTCCTGGTGGCCACGGACGAGGGCTTCTCCTTCCGCGCCAGGGCCCAGGGATGCTGCGGGGACGGCAGCGTGGTGGACCTCTTCCTGCGGCCCGAGGCCATGCGCATCGAGCCGCGCGAGACCGACGGGCTGAATCTCTTCGACGTCACCGTGAAGAGCATCCTCTTCGACGGGGCCAACAGCCGGCTGCTCACCGTGACCCGCGAGGACCACGAGCTCCTCGTCACCCTGCCGCAGAACCGGCGGTTCGACCACATCGAGCCCGGCAACGACATCCGCGTGGGCTGGCACCCAGAGTCCGGCATCTGCTTTGAGGCGGAGTCCTAGGCATGCCGCGCTCCCGCCTGGTCTTCTGGCTCTTCTTCGCCCCGGTCCTGCTCTGGCTCCTCCTGCTCATCGTCCTGCCCCACCTCGATCTCCTGACCATGAGCTTCAGGGGCGAGAACGACTACGGCGAGATGGGCTGGACCCTCCAGAACTATCGGAATTTCTTCACCGAGCCGGTCTACTGGCTGACCTTCGTGCGCACCGCGCTCTACGCCCTGATAACCACCTTCATCACCTTCCTGCTGGCCATGCCCGTGGCCTTCTACATCTCGAAGCTCGCCCGCTCGCGGGTGCGCGGGGCGCTGATGATCCTGCTCCTGCTGCCGTTCTGGGTCAGCGAGCTGGTCCGGGTCTATGGCTGGATGATCCTGCTGCGCGAGTCCGGGGTGCTCAATTTCGTGATGCTGAAGCTCGGGCTCATCGACAAGCCCGTCGAGATGCTCTACAACGACGCGGCCATGATAATGGGGCTGGTCTACACCTCCATGCTGTTCATGATCGTGCCCCTGGTCTCGGTCATGGAGAGCCTGGACGACTCGCTCATCGAAGCGGCCCACGACCTGGGCGCGGGCAAGATCGCCATCTGGCGGACCATCATCCTGCCGCACTGCAAGCCCGGCATAACCTCCGGGGCCATCGTGGTCTTCATGCTGGCGCTGGGCAACTACCTGACGCCCAACCTGATGGGCGGCAAGAACTCGCTCTGGTTCACCGAGCAGATCTACAACCAGTTCATCGCCAGCTTCAACTGGAACCAGGGCTCGGCCTTCGGCTTCCTGCTGCTGGCCCTCAGCTCGCTCATCATATGGGCGG
This sequence comes from Pseudodesulfovibrio sp., assembly GCF_028692895.1. Lineage (GTDB taxonomy): Bacteria > Desulfobacterota > Desulfovibrionia > Desulfovibrionales > Desulfovibrionaceae > Pseudodesulfovibrio. Next base: position 39,297 of record NZ_JAQUWN010000012.1, on the reverse strand, counting down.
GCCTCAAGCTCACGGGCCAGAGGCTCGGGGAGGTGGCGTCTTGATCCGCTCCCTGCCTCGCGGCCGGGGCTATTCCTGGTCCTTCAACGCCTTCATCATCCTGTATTTCATGTTTTTGTTCGCACCGCTGGTGGTCACCTGCGTGCTGGCCTTCAACAATTCGGACTTCCCGTCCCTGCCCTGGCAGGGGTTCAGCCTCGACTGGTTCGCGGCGCGCGGGCCGGAGCGCATCGGCCTGTTCCACGACGACCAGATCCTGCGTTCGCTCCTGACCAGCCTGCAGACGGCGGTCTGCGTCTCCCTGCTCAGCGTGGCGGTGGGCACCTGCGCCAGCTTTCTGTTCGAGAAGGAGAACTTTCGGTTCAAGGGCGTGCTCTACCTGCTGATGCTCGCGCCCCTGGTCATCCCCGGCGTCATCCTGGGCATCTCGCTCCTGCTCGCGTCCAACTCGGCCGGGGCCTTCCTGGACGAGACCTTCGGGCTCGACTTCGCGGTCTTCCGCCCCAGCTTCTGGCTGGTGGTGCTCGGCCAGTTCTCGTTCATCACCACCTTCGTCACCCTGGTGGTCTCGGCCCGGCTGCGCAAGTTCGACCCCTCGCTGGAGGAGGCGGCCCTGAATCTGGGGGCCACCCAGTTCGGCGTCATCCGCCACGTCACCCTCAAGTTTCTGCGGCCCGCCCTCATCGGGGCCGGTGCCGTGGCCTTCCTGATGAGCTTCGAGAACTTCAACACCACCCTGTTCCTGGTGGGCTCGGAACCGACCCTGCCGGTCAACCTCTACCTGCAGGTGCGCGACGGCAGCACCCCGGTCATCAACGCGGTCTCCCTCCTGCTCGTGGTCGGGACCTCGCTGCTCGCCCTGGTCAATCTCTACTTCACCAAGCGGGAGGACTAGATGTTCTTCGATCGGCTGCCCGGCTCGGGCTACGTCTGCGCCCATCGCGGCGCGCGGGCCCTGGCGCCGGAAAACACCCTGGCCGCCGCCCGGCGCGGCCTGGAGCTCGGGGCGGATTTCTGGGAGATGGACGTGCAGAAGACGGCCGACGGCCGGCTTGTGGTGGTCCATGACGACACCCTGGAGCGGACCACGGACGTGGCCGACCGGCCGGAGTTCGCGGCCCGCAGGCCGTGGTGGACCCAGGAATTCACCCTGGCCGAGTTGCGTTCCCTCGACGCGGGCTCCTGGTTCGCGCGGACCGATCCCTACGGCGCCGTGGCCTCGGGCGAGGCCGGGCCGGAGGAACTGGCCCGGGCCGACGCCCGGCGCATTCCGACCATGCGCGAGGTCCTGGCCTTCACCCGCGCCAACGGCTTTCCGCTGAACATCGAGATCAAGGACCAGGTGCGCACGCCGGGCGACCTGTCCATCGTGGCCGACCTGCTGGACCTGGTGCATGAGCTGGAGGCCGAGGACCTGATCCTGGTCTCCTCCTTCAATCACGACTACCTGCGCGAGCTGCGCCGCCTGAACCCGGCCATTCCCCTGGCCGCCCTGACCGAGGAGCGCCATCCCGACGACCTGGCCGACTACCTGCGCTCCCTCGGCTGCGTCGGCTACCATCCGGACGAGGCCGTCACCGACCTCGCCCTGGTGCGCCGCCTGGCCAGCCTGGGCTTCCGCGTCACCCCCTACACGGTCAACGACATGGACCGGGCCGTGGACCTCATCGACGCCGGGTGCTTCGGCATCACCACCGACTACACCCACACCCTGCGCGCCAGGCTGGACGGCGACGGCGGCGAGGCGGCCTGACCCGTCACCGGGAGCCCGCCGCCCCGGAGCGGATCGGCGGGGGCGCAACTCCGCGCCCTCCGTGCCGGGCCGGTCGTGCCGGGGACCGCAACCATTTCACGGTGTTGCGCGATCCGAGCCTCGCCGAGGGTCTGCCGCCGGGCGCGGTCTCGGGAGGCCTCGTGCGCGGGAAGTTGATTTTTTCCCCCGTTTGGAGCGATGTTAGAGAGCGGGTCCGAGGGAAGGCCCCCGCCGACAGAGCGGGGGGCCTTTCACGTCGCGGGCCCGCGCAAAGGGAGTCCGTATGCAAGCGCTCAAGATCAAGGGACTGGTGCTGTTCGGCGCCTACGTCCTGTTCATGCTCCTGACCATGGGCATGTACTGGTGGAACATCGACGCCTTCCGCGACCGGCTGACCACCATGGACGAGTTCCACAACGTCCTCTCCGACATCCTGGAGACCCGGCGCTACGAGAAGAATTTCATGTTCTATCCCGAGCCCAACAGCCTGAAGGAGGCCCTGGTCTACCTCGACCGCGCCGAGGGGACCGTGGAGGTGCTCCGGCCCAAGATCGTGGAGATCGAGGGCGAGGCCCGCTACGCCGAGCTGCGCGCCAGCATCGGCGAATACCGGACGCTGCTCCATTCCCTGGCCGGGGGCGACAAGACCGTGGCCGTGCGCACCCGCGAATACGGGGCCGGGCTGGTCCGGACCGCCCAGGACCTGCTGCGGGAAAAGCAGCAGCGCATCCACAGCGCGCTTGACCGCATCAAGTTCATGCCCATCCTGGTCATGCTCACGCTGCTCGTGGTCATCACCGTGGTCTTCGTCTGGCAGGCGCGCAAGATTCTGGAGCGGCTCAACTACGTGCAGCGCGCGGCCGAGGGCGTGGCCAAGGGCGACTACGAGGCCATCCAGCACCTGCGCAGCGAGGACCCCATCTCCGTGCTGATGCGCGCTGCCTTCACCAACATGGCCGACGAGCTGGACAAGCGCCAGGAGCAACTGGTCGAGGCGCGCAAGCTCGTCTCCATCGGCACCCTGACCTCGGGCATCGCCCACGAGCTGAACAACCCGCTCAACAACGTCTCGCTCACGGCCGACACCCTGCTTGAAGAGCTGGACGCCATGCCCAGGGCCGAGATGCGCGAGCTGTTGCAGGACATCATCGGCGAGACCGCGCGCGCCAGCGAGGTGGTGCGCAACCTCCTCGACTTCTCGCGGGCGGAGCAGCGCACGCTCCGGCCCCTGGGCATGGCCGCGGTCATCCGCCAGACCCTCAAGCTGGTGGGCAACCAACTGGCCTTGGGCGGGGTCAAGGTGGAGACCGACGTGCCCGTCGACCTGCCGGACATCCGGGGCGACATGCACTACCTGCAGCAGGTCTTCATCAACCTCTTCCTCAACGCGGACCAGGCCATGGAAAAGGGCGGCCACCTGCGCATCACGGGCCGCCGCCAGGGCGACATGCTGTGCGTGGACGTGGCCGACACCGGCTGCGGCATGGACAAGGACACCCTGAGCCGGGTCTTCGACCCCTTCTTCACCACCAAGCCCGTGGGCAAGGGCACCGGGCTCGGCCTGTCCATCATCTACGGCATCGTCAGGAAGCACGGCGGGTCCGTCGGCGTGCGGAGCGAACCGGGACGGGGCACCACCTTCACCGTGTGCCTGCCCATCCAGGACGGCGGGGGGGAGGCGTGATGCGTCCCTTCCGCGCGGCGGTCATCGACGACGAGGCGCAGGCGGCCAGGATGGTCGGCCGCGCCCTGGAAAAGCTCGGGTTCGAGGTCGAGACCTTCGGCCTGGGCCACGCCTTCCTGGCGCGCATGAGCGAGGACCCGTTCCAGCTCGTGTTCATCGACCTCCAATTGCCCGACATGGGCGGCATCGAGATCCTGGAGGCGGTCAAGATGGGCTACGACAGCGTCGAGGCCGTCATCATCACCGGCAACGCCTCCATCCCCTCGGCCGTGGAGGCCACTGCCAAGGGCGCGTCGGGCTACATCGTCAAGCCGTTCCGGCTCCAGGAGGTCAAGACCTCGGCCCGCGAGGCCCAGGAGAAGCTGGAGCTCCGGGCCGAGAACCGCCGCCTGAAGGAGGCCCTGCGCGAGGCCCCGCCGCTCAACGATTTCCTGGGGACCAGCCGGGTCATGCTCGACGTCTTCGCCATGATCCGCAAAGTGGCCGGGGTCAACTGCAACGTCCTGCTCCAGGCCGACACCGGCACGGGCAAGGAGCGGGCGGCCAAGGCCATCCACGACCTGAGCCCGCGCAAGGACAGGACCTTCGTCTCCTTCAACTGCGGCGGCTTCACCGAGGAGCTCATTTCGAGCGAGCTCTTCGGCCACGAGAAGGGGGCCTTCACCGGGGCCACGGCCACCAAGATCGGCCTGCTCGAATCCGCCAACGGCGGTACGGTATTCCTGGACGAGATCGGCGAGATGCCGCTGAACATGCAGGTCAAGCTGCTCCACGTCCTCCAGGAGCGGCGCATCCTGCGCGTGGGCGGCACCCAGCCCATCGACCTGGACATCCGGGTCATCGCCGCCACCAACCGGGATCTTCAGGAGGCCATGGCCGCCGGGCGGTTCCGCGAGGACCTCTTCTACCGCCTCAACGTGGTCCGCATCCGCCTGCCCGCCCTGGCCGAGCGCAAGGAGGACATCCCGCTGCTCGCCAACCACTTCCTGGAGACCTTCAACGCCCGGTTCGGCAAGAGCGTCCGCTCCATCGCGCCCCAGGCCATGGAGGTGCTCAACCAGTACAACTATCCGGGCAACGTCCGCGAACTGGAGAACATCGTCCAGCGCGCCGTGGCCCTGGCCGACGGCGAGGTCATCGGCGTGCGCGAGCTGCCGTCCGACCTGCTCAACCTGGCCTTCAGCAGCTTCGGCACCCCAGGCCTGCTCCCCCTGGAGGAGGTGGAAAAGCGGCACATCGAGCGCGTCCTGGCGGCCACGGGCCACAACAAGGGGCTGAGCAGCAGCATCCTCGGCATTCCGCGCACCACCCTGTGGCGGCGGATCAAGAAATACGGCCTGGAAACCACCGACGACGAGGCGTAGCGCCCGCGCGCCGTTCCCGCGTCCTCCCTCCCGCCGCCTTGCTTTCCAAAGGCCCGGCCCCCTCGGCCGGGTCTTTTTTTCGCCTTTTTTCGCGCCCCGTCCGGCCGCTCCGCAGCGGGAGGGGAGGACGTTGTTCATTTTGAAACGCGGTTTTTTTCACAAAACCCGATTCCCCGCCTTTGGTCCGCAGGACGTTGTTCAGATTGAAACACGAAAAGCGCGGTTTTCGGCGAAAGCGCGGTATGCGCATTATATAAAATTAATTTATTCAAGTATGTTATTCAAGAAACTTCCCTGCCAGCCCCTGCGCTTCGCCGGTTCGGCTGTTTCGCCGCCAGTTTTTCAGATTGAAACGCAATTTCCCGAAAACCGGCCGGAGCGCGCCAACCGTGAAAATAAATAACAAGCAATTATAGCGTGTTGGCTTGTTCAGCCCGCTGCGTGCTTCTGGCACCGCCATTGCTATGGCCTGTTCAACGGAAGGCATCATGAAGAACGTACTGATCGTCGTGGACACATCCCAGTCGAGCCTCTGGCTTGCGTATTACGCGATGGGGCTGACCCGCCGCATCGCGGCCAGGGTCTCCATCCTCCTGGTCATCGACCCGGACTATGGCGACGAAACCGGCGACGCGGACGAGTGGATCGGCTCGCCCGAGAAGCGGTTGGAGTCGATCCTGGCCGAGGACCATTCCGGCGGGCGAAGGGTCGAATTCTTCGTCGCCCGGGGGCGCATGGAGGAGGAGATCCCGAAATTCATCAGCGAAAACGACATCTCCAAGCTGTTCATCGGCAGCCCGCAGAGCAAGCGGGCCGAGGTGTACGTCAGGCTGATGCGGACCATCGACGCGGTGAACACGACGACCGGGTGCGACGTGGAAGTGGTGCAGAAGGTGTCCGCACAGAAGTGACGGCCGCCCCTCCCGCACCGGTTGCGGGACGGGGAACCGGCCGCGCGGTGCGGCGGGACGCGGCGGGCGAATGGAGGCCCGGCGCGATCCGGAGAAGGGAATGCAAACCGTGGAGGAGTTCTTGATGTTTCATATGTATCTTCCCATCGCCGGGAACAGCGTGAACGTGTTCCTGGTGTTCGCCCTGGGAGGGTTCGTCGGCCTGCTCTCCGGCATTTTCGGTGTCGGGGGCGGGTTCCTGATGACCCCTCTGCTGATCATGTTCGGCATCCCGCCCACCGTGGCCGCGGCCTCGGATTCCAACCAGATCGTCGGCGCGTCCACTTCCGGCTGCCTGGCCCACTACCGGCTGGGCAACGTGGACTTCAAGATGGGTTTTCTGCTGCTCATCGGCGGCGTGCTCGGCGGCTTCGCGGGCGTCCAGGTCATCAAGGTCCTGCGCGCCATGGGCAATGCGGACTTCCTCATCAACATCACCTACGTGCTCATGCTCGGCGGCGTGGGGGCCTACATGTTCCTGGAGAGCGTCCAGAGCCTGCGCAAGAAGGCCCCGGAGGCCTCGGCGACGGCCGCGGCGCCCAAGAAGAAATCCCGCTACGCCGCCATGATGGAGGCCCTGCCCCTGCAGACGGACTTCGTCAAGTCCGGCGTGCGCCTGTCCATGCTCATGCCGCTCCTGCTGGGCGTCATGGTCGGCATCCTGGCGGCCATCATGGGCGTGGGCGGCGGCTTCATCATGGTTCCGATCATGGTCTACCTGCTGCGCATGCCCATGCACGTCGTGGTGGGCACCAGCCTGTTCCAGATCCTCTTCACCTGCATCAACGTGACCATCCTCCAGTCCTACACCAACCACACCGTGGACTTCGTGCTGGCCGTCCTGCTCCTGCTCGGCTCCACCCTGGGGGCCCAGTTCGGCACCCGGATCAGCCGCAAGCTCAAGGGCGAGCAGCTCAAGATCCTGCTGGCCTCCCTGGTCCTGGTGGTCATGGTCAAGATGCTCCTCAACCTGCTGCTCACGCCCGACGTGCTGCTCGCTTACGCCGGAGGCCACTAGCATGAACAAGATCGCGACAACCTGCCTGCTCGGCCTCGCGGCCCTGCTGCTCGCCGCTTCCCTGGCCCTGGCGGCCGGGACCGACCTGACCATCCGGCCCAACCTGGTGACCATCGGCACCAGCTTCAACGGCGCGCAGCTCACCGTCACAGGCCACGTGCCCGAGGGCGACTCGGCGGTCATCCGACTCATGGGCGAGCCGCAGCACCGCACCTTCCGCCAGAAGGGCAAGGCGCTGGGCGTGCTGTGGATGAACCTCAAGACCGTGGAGCTCCGGGGCGTGCCCGACGTTTTCCTCATGGGCACCGACGGAGTGGCCCAGGTCAACTGGGAGCACTCGGATCTCGGGTTCCAGTCCATCAAGGGCGACGCCGACGACCTGATCTTCGACGAGTTCATCAAGCTCATGGAGCGCGACGGCTTCTATGAAGTGGAGAACGGCGTGGTCGCCTACGAGCCCGCGGACAACGGCGAGCGGCCCTTCAAGGCCACGCTGGCCATCCCCTCGGCCATGCACCAGGGCGTCTACCGGGTGGAGGTCCTGGCCGTGAAGGACGGCCGGGTGGCCGACGTGGCCGCCCGGGAGCTGCACACCCGGCTCACCGGCCTGCCCGAGTTCCTGTCCGCATTCGCCTTCGATCATTCCCTGCTGTATGGCGTAGCCGCCGTGATAATCGCCATCCTGGCCGGTCTGGCCATGAGCCTGATCTTCAAGGAACGGGGGGGCGTCCACTAGGGCGCGGAGCTGGAAATGAGACGGTTGTTCGAACAGATCCGCAACCTGCTGTCCACGGGGCGGCACAGGGAACACCGCTCCCTGTCCGCCCTGTTCGGGCATTTCCAGCGCGTGCTGGAGCTCAACAACCGCACCCTGGCCATCATCGCCTCCATGCACGACAAGCTGGGCGGCGACTACATCTTCGACCTCCAGTACCTGCGCGGCTCCAAGCAGTACGTGGCGGGCACGGTGCGCGAGCTTATCGAGGCCTTCGACGCCATGGCTCCCGGCCGTCATCCGGACCTGCTGACCCGGTTCCGGGCCATCCGCTCCCAGTTGGAGAGCGAGCTGGAGCGCAAGCCGGTCCTGCCCGACATCATGGTGATGCCGCTCTCCGGAGTCACCGCGAGCGACATGGACGCCGTGGGCGCCAAGTCCGCCCGGCTGGGGATCATCGCCTCGTCCGGCGCGGCCGGGGCGCCCGACGGGTTCGCCGTCACCACCTCGGCCTACCTCCTCTTCGTGAGGGAGAACGGCCTGGCCGAGCCGGTGGAGCGCTATGAGCAGGCCTGGCGGGACGGGGCCATGTCCGCCGCGGAGGCCTCGGGCAAGATCCGCTCCCTGATCCTGGCCGGGGCCATCCCCGGCCGGTTGCGTCGGGCGCTGAGCCGCGAGCTCGAAGCCCTGCGCCGCCGCCTGGGCGACCGCGAGCTCCGGCTGGCCGTGCGCAGCAGCGCCTGGGGGGAGGACGGCGACCTGTCGTTCGCCGGGCAGTACGACAGTTTTCTCAACGTGGACCCCGAGGACCTGAACGACGCCTACAAGAAGGTCCTGGCCAGCACCTTTTCGCCCCCGGCCATGGCCTATCGCCGCGAGTACGACTACAAGGCGAGCGAGGTGCTCATGGCCGTGTCCGTGCAGGCAATGGTCGAGGCCCGCGCCAGCGGGGTGGTCTACAGCCTCTCGCCCGTGGAGCCCGCGCGCAACGTCATGGAGATCGCCGGGACCTGGGGGCTGGGCGCGCCGCTGGTCTCGGGCGCGGTGGCCGCGGACCGGTTCACCGTGTCGCGCGACGGCGAGCACCACGTCCTCTACAAGTCCGTCTCGGACAAGCCCGAGGCCATGCGCTTCAAGCCGGGCGGATCGGTGCACATGCGGCCCGTGGACGACGGGCTGCGGCGCGAGCCCTGCCTCTCGCCCGGGGAGGTCCGGCTGCTGGCCGAGACGGCCATGCGGCTGGAGCGGTATTTCAAGAAGCCCCAGGACATGGAGTACGCCTTTGACGAGGCCGGGAACCTGACCGTGCTTCAGACCCGCCAACTGCGCATCGGCGCGGGCGGCGAGGCCGAGGGCGCGGACCTGAGCGACGTGCTCAGGCGCTACCCCGTGCTCCTGAGCGGGGAGGGCGACGTGGCCCAGCAGGGCGTGGGCGCGGGTCCGGTCTTCGTGGCCTGGGAGGGGCGCGACCTTGCCGCCTTTCCCGACGGCGGCATCCTGGTGGCCCGCCTCTCGTCGCCGCAGTACGCCTCCATCCTGAACCGCGCCTCGGGCGTGGTCACGGACATCGGCTCCCCCCTGGGCCACATGGCCACCATCGCCCGCGAGTACCGCGTGCCCACGCTGCTCAACGCGAGCCGGGCGACCATGGTCCTCCAGGAGGGCGAAACCGTCACCCTCGACGCCGAGCAGAAGACCGTCTACCAGGGGCTGGTCCGCGAGCTGAAGCTGCACGACTTCATGCTCGACCGCATGGAGGAGACCTACGAATACCGGCTGCTGAGGCGGATGCTGAGGCTCGTCGAGCCCCTCAACCTCTTCGACCCGGACGCGCCCAACTTCACCGCCCAGGGGTGCCGGACCCTGCACGACATCGCCCGGTTCATCCACGAGAAGGCCGTGGAAATCCTCATCGACATTCCCAACGCCACGGCCAAGGGCGAGCCCTGCCCCGGCGGGCGGCTGGCCCTGCCCGTGCCGCTGGACCTGGTGGTGCTCGACATCGGCGGCGGCCTGGACGAGTCCTGCGCCGGGGGCCTCGACGGCCTGAAGCTGAGGCGGACCATCCTGCCCGAGCAGGTCCGCTCCGCCACGCTGCGCGCCTTCATCGACGGTCTGACCCGGGACGGCGTGTGGCAGTCCACGCCGGTGGCCGTGGACTTTTCGAGCTTCATGTCGAGCATGACCCGGACCTTCTCGGCCTCCGGGGCCGGGGCCGGGCGCATCGGCCAGAACCTGGCGGTCATCTCGGACCGCTACCTGCACCTGAGCCTGCGCCTGGGCTACCACTTCACCATGATCGACTGCTACGAGAGCCCGGACGGGACGCGCAACAGCGTCCAGTTCCGGTTCGCGGGCGGCGTGACCGGGGCGACCCGGCGCTCGCGGCGGGCGCGCTTTCTCTATGAGGTGCTCAAAACCTTCGATTTTTCCGTCACCGTGCGGGAGGACCTGGTGGTCGCCCGCGCCAAGGGGTGGATGGCCAGGGACGTGGGGCGGCTGATGCGCCTGCTCGGCGTCCTGGTGGGTTATACACGGCAGTTGGACGTCTCCATGATCGACGACGCCCAGATATACGCGCACTGCGAGGCGTTCATACGCATCGCCGAACAGGCGGCAGGCACCTAGCCATTTGGAGGATCGCCATGACTACTTCGACGAAGACCAGCATTCTCATCCTGGACGACGAACCCATCGTCAGCAAACGGCTCCAGCCCGCCCTGGAGAAAATGGGCTACGAGGTGGAGAGCTTCTACGACAGCTCCCGGGCCATGGCTCGCGTCCTAGAGCGGAGCTTCGACATCGTCGTCACCGACCTGAAGATGGAAGGCGTCGACGGCATGCAGTTCCTGGCGGCGGTCAAGGACCGGTCGCCGAAAACCGAGGTCATCGTCATCACGGGCTTCGCCACCATGGACACGGCCAAGGAGTCCATGCGCAAGGGCGTGTTCGACTTCCTGGCCAAGCCCTTCAAGCTGGGCGAGATCCAGGAGGTCATCCGCAAGGCGGAAGCCCACGTTTGCGGAGAGGATAAGTAATGAATTCCAATAAGATGAAAAGCGAGGTGCGTCCATGGACATGTTGAAAGCACTCGTCCCCGTGGAGATGACCCTGGCGTCCAATATCGCGCTGCGTTACCTGTGCCGCAAGGCCGACCAGCTCGGCATCGCCATTCAGCCCATCCACGTGGAGGAACCCGACCACAAGCCGCACTCGTCCGAGACCGGGTGGATTCGGCGGTCCTGGGAGTCCGGCCTGCGCCAGGCCGGTCTGGAGGAGGTGCGGCGTATCCTCAAGAGCGAGCGGCTGGACTGCTTCGTCCTGCCCAACCCGCTCGTCCGGGTGGGCGCGCGCGAAGACGAGCTGCTCGACGAGCTGCGCATCGGCGGCCACGACCTGTTCGTGGAAGGGGAGGTGGCCAACTTCAACACCGGCGAGTTCCGCAAGCGGCTCAAGTCGAAACTCTACCGGCAGATGCCCTGTCCGGCCCTGGTCGTGCGCAACATGATCCAGTCCGACCGGGCGGCCCTGGTCCTGGACGAGAAGACCGACGTGGAGCTTCTGGTCAACCGGTTCCGCCGGTTTTTCCGCGACCCGGCCAAGGCGGACTTCGACCTGTGCGCCTACGCCATGGACGACCTGCAGCGGGCCACCCATCCCGACGAACTGCTGGCCGAGGGCAGGCGGCTGCTGAAGGGCGCGGGCTACGCCCCGGCCCGGTCCTTCTCGCTCCTGGGCTCGCCCGAGACCGCGGCCAAGGCCCTGCACGACTATGGCATGATCGTGGTCCACCTGGACCGCAAGTCCAACCGCAAGACGCCGCTGACCGAGGTCCTCGGCCTGGCGTCCAGCCCCCTGCTTTTATGCTGGTAGCCCCGGCAAGGGAGAATTCCGATGAAACTGCTCGTCGCCGTTGATGAAAACCCCTACAGCCGGTACGCGGTGGGACAGGCCGCCCGGCTGGCCGCCAACACCTGGGCGGACGTGGTCATGCTGGCCGTGGAGAAAAGCCGCGCCTATCTTGACGAAGATGACCTGGACCAGGAGCATGCCCACCCCAAAACCCTGACGCTCAAGCGCTACCTGGCCGACTTCCTCGGCTCGGTGGGGCCGGAGGCGGACATCTACGGCCCAGGCCGGGACGTCCCCTTCGGCCGCAGGGACGGCGACGTGCTGGAGGCCGACGCCTCGGGCCGCAAGGGCATGGTCCTGCGCGTGCGCAGCGGCAACCCGGCCAAGGCCATCGCCGCCGAGGCCAGGGCGTCCGGCAGCGACCTGGTCATCCTGGGCTCCAGCCAGCACGAGGGCGGCTGGGGGCGCGGCTCGGACGTGCCGGGCAGGGTGGCCGACGCGGCCGACTGCCCGGTCTTCGTCCTGCGCGAGAACGTGGTCCCCTCCAAGGTGGCCTGCTGCCTGGACCACGCCAACGTGACCCAGGAGTCCCTGGAGCTCATCAACCAGTGCGTGACCCTCTACGGGGCCGAGCTGGAGGTGGTCGGCGTGCTGAGGCGCGGGGAGCTGAGGGAGGACGTGGAGGCCAAGATGGGCGAGGTCCTCGGCTACTACCTGGACCGCGACGTCCGCGCCCTGGTCCGCGTGGTGGGCGAGGACAGCCTGGAGTCCTTCATCGAGTCCGGCGGCCGCGAGGACCTCATGGCCCTGTGGCTGACCCGCAAGTCGCCGCTGCAAAAGCTCCTGCCCGGCCACCGCGTGGCCTCGCTGGTCAACCACGCCTCGGCCTCCATTCTTGTCCTGCGCTGATTCCGGCCCCGACAGCGGCAACGAAGACGCCCCGCCGCGAAAGCGACGGGGCGTTTCGCCGTTCTGCGGGACGAAGGGCGGGGCGCCAAAAGGGGGGAGCGGCTTGTCGGCCGCTCCCCCCGGTTCCTTCGTTGTGCTGGCCGGGCCGCCTAGGCGTCGCCCTTGGGCTGCCCGGCTTCGGGCGGCGCGGGCTTGATCTCGCCCAGGTCGTCGGGATCGGTGATGGGTCGGCTCTTCCCGCGCACGAACCGGTTCGCCTTCTGGATGAGGACGAAGAACAGGGGCACGAAGAAGATGGAGATGCCCGTGGCCGCCGCCATGCCGCCGATGACGCCGGTGCCGATGGAGTGGCGCGCGGCCGAGCCCGCGCCGGTGGAGATGGCCAGGGGCACCACGCCGAGGATGAAGGCCAGCGAGGTCATGACGATGGGCCGGAAGCGCATTCGGGCCGCCTCCAGGGCGGACTCCGCGAGCCCCATGCCGGAGCGGTAGGAGGACACGCAGAACTCCACGATGAGGATGGCGTTCTTGGCCGAGAGCCCGACCAGGGTGAGCAGGCCGATCTGGAAGTAGATGTCCTGCGAGAGCCCGCGTCCCCAGACCGCCGCCAGCGCGCCCAGCAGGGCGATGGGCAGCACGCCGAGCACGGCGATGGGCAGGGACCACATCTCGTACTGGGCGGCCAGGACCAGGAAGACCACCAGGATGCCGAAGGCGAGGACCTTGGGGGCCTGGTTGCCGGTCTTGACCTCCTGGTAGGACGCGCCGCTCCACTCGAAGCCGTAGCCCTGGGGCAGGGTGTCGGCCGCGAGCTTGACCACGTCGTCCATGGCCCGGCCGGAGCTGACGCCGGGCGCGGGCGCGCCGGTGATCTGCACCGAGGGGAAGCCGTTGAAGTGGGAGACCGCGTTGGGCCCGGCCCGGAAGGTGACGTCGGTCACGCCCGAGAGCGGGACCATTTTGCCCTGGTCGTTGCGCACGAAGATGCGCCCGATGTCGGACGGCGCGTCGCGGAACTTGGGCTCGGCCTGGAGCTGGACGCGCCAGATGCGGCCGTACTTGTTGAAGTCGTTGACGTAGAGCGAGCTGAGGTAGGCCTGCATGGCTTCGAAGACCGAGGCCACGGGCACGCCCATCATCTTGGTCTTGTCGCGGTTGAGGTCCACGTAGAGCTGCGGCTGGGTGGCGCGCAGGGTGCCGCGCACGCCGGCCAGTTCGGGGTTGGCGTTGGCGTCGGCCACGAACTTCTGGGCCGTGGCGATAAGGTCCTCCACGCTGCCGCCGCCCCTGGCCTGGAGCTCCATCTGGAACCCGGCCCGCGCGCCAAGCCCCTGGATGGCGGGCGGGTTGAAGGCCAGGACGCGCGCGTCCGGGTCGCCCGAGAAGCGGATGATGGTGCGCATGGCCAGGTTCTGGGCGCTGTGGGCCTCGCCCTTGCGCTCGGCAAAGGGCTTGAGCTTGACGAACATGGTCACGGCGCTGGTGCTGGTGATGCCGCCGGAGAGGTAGTCCAGGCCGCCCAGGAGGACGAAATCCTCCACCTCGGGCTGGGCCAGGAAGAAATCCTCCACGCGCCGGGCCACGCCGTCGGTGCGGTCCAGGGACGAGCCGTCGGGCAGCATGATGAAGGCCAGGACGAAGCCCTGGTCCTCGTCGGGCAGGAAGCCGGAAGGGATGGCGCGCTGCATGCCGACGGCGGCCGCGCAGAGCACGCCGAACACGGCCATGGCCATGGCCGAGCGGCGGATGGCCCGGCGCACGCCCTCGGTGAACCCCCGGGTCATGCGGTCGAAGAGCCGGTTGAAGCGGCCGAAGACCCCCTCGGAGTGGCTCCGTTTCGGCTTGAGGATCAGGCGGCACATGGCCGGGCTGAGCGTCAGGGCCACCAGGCCGGAGATGGCCACGGACACGGCGATGGTCACCGCGAACTGGCGGTAGAGCTGGCCGGTCAGCCCGCCCAGGAAGGCCACGGGCACGAAGACCGCCGAGAGGACCAGCACGATGGCGATGACCGGGCCGGTGACCTGCTCCATGGCCTTGATGGTGGCCTCGCGCGGGGGCAGGTGCTCCTGCTCCATGATGCGCTCCACGTTCTCCACCACGACGATGGCGTCGTCCACCACGATGCCGATGGCCAGGACCAGGCCGAACATGGTCAGGGTGTTGATGGAGAACCCGAGGGCGAGCATGCCGCCGAAGGTGCCGATGATGGCCACGGGCACGGCCAGGAGCGGGATGATGGTTGCCCGCCAGGATTGCAGGAAGAGGAAGACGACCACCAGCACGAGCACGATGGCCTCGACCAGGGTGTCGACCACCTCGGACATGGAGTCGCGGATGTACAGGGTGGTGTCGTAGGGCACGCGGTAGTTCACGCCCGCCGGGAAGCTCAGGGCGGCCTGGTCCATGGCCTTGATGACGCCGTCCATGGTCTCCAGGGCGTTGGCCCCCACCTGGAGGTAGATGGGGATCAGGGTGGAGGGCTTGCCGCTCACCCGGCCGAAGAGGTCGTAGCTCTGCGCGCCCAGCTCCACGCGGGCCACGTCCTTGAGGCGCAGGGTGGAGCCGTCGGGATTGGCCTTGAGGATGATGTTCTCGTATTCGGACACCTCCTGGAGCCGCCCCTTGGTCAGGACCGGGACGGTCAGCTCGACCCCGCCGTCGGACGGGCGCTGACCGATGGTCCCGGCCGGGAACACGGCGTTCTGCTCGCGCACGGCGGCGGCCACCTCGGTGACGGTCAGCCCGCGCGCGGCCAACTGGTCCGGGTTCACCCAGATGCGCATGGCGTAGTCCTTGGTGCCGAATACCGAGACGTCGCCCACGCCGGGCACGCGCTTGAGCATGTCCACCAGGTTGATGGTGGCGTAGTTGCTCAGGTAGATGTCGTCGTAGCGGCCGTCGGACTCCAGGTCGAGCACGCCGAGCATACTGGTGGAGGACTTGGTGACGGTGATGCCCTGGCGGGTGACCTCGCCGGGCAGCCTGGGCTCGGCGATGGCCAGGCGGTTCTGGACCTCCACGGCGGCCAGGTCCTGGTCCGTGCCGATCTCGAAGGTGCAGACGATCTTGACCGAGCCGTTGTTGGAGCAGAGAGAGCTGTAGTAGATGAGGTGCTTGATGCCGCTGAGCTGCTGCTCGATGGGCGAGGCCACGGACTCGGCCGCGGTCTTGGCGTCCGCGCCGGGGTAGATGGCGTCGATCTGGATGGTCGGCGGCGTGATCTGCGGGTATTCGTCCACGGGCAGGACGAAGATGGCCACCAGGCCGCCGAGAATTATCAGGATGGAGACGACGAAGGCGAAGACCGGCCTGTCGATGAAGAAGCGGGAGAACATGCTCGGCTACCCCTCGCTCGTTCCGGCGGCCTGGGGCTTGGCCTCGGGCGCGCGGGTGACGGCCATGCCGGGCCGGACCTGCATCAGGTGGTCCGTGATGACCGTCTCGCCCGGCTTCAGGCCGTCCTCCACCACCCACTGGCCCGCCTGCCACTCGCCCAGCTTGACCGGCCGCAGTTCCGCCTTGTCCCCCTCGCCCACCACGTAGACGAAGGCCCCGGTGGGGTTCTGGATCACGGCGGACTTGGGCACGAGCAGGGCGTTCAGCCGGTTGATGCCGTCCACGCGCACGTGCACGAACTGGCCGGGCCTGAGCTGGCCCCCCGGGTTGGGGAAGGTGCCGCGCATGACCGACGAGCTGGTGGACGGGTCGATCTGCGGGTCGGTGTACGAGATTTTCCCCTTGAGGGGATAGGGGGCGCCGTCGGCCAGGGTCAGGGAGAGGGTGATCTGGTCCACCAGGGGCTGGTTGGTCCGGCCCGAGGCGGCCATGCGCCGCGCCTGGAGGATGTCCTGCTCGGACACGGTGTAGCGCACGTAGATGGGGTCGGTCTTTTCGACCACGGCCAGCAGGCCGCCCGTGGAGCCGTCCACGTAGCTGCCCACGTCCTTTTGCGCCATGCCGATGTGGCCGGTGATGGGCGAGGTGATCGAGGTGTAGCCGAGGTCCAGGTCCGCCTTCACGATGCGCGCCCTGGCCATCATGATGTTGGCCTGGGCCACCAACTGGGCGGTCCGCCACTGGTCCAGCTCGTCCTGGGTGGTGGACCCGGACTTGCGCAGCCTGGTGTAGCGGTCGACCTTCTTCTCGGCCTGGGCGTATTCGGCCTGGGCGCTGGCGAGCTGGGCCTTGGCCAGGTCCAGGTCCGCGCCGAAGGAGCGCGGGTCGATCCGGAAGAGCAACTGTCCCTCCTCGACCGCGCCGCCCTCCTCGAAGTGGCGGCTCTCCAGGAACCCGTTGACCCGCGCGCGGATCTCCACGGTCTGGGAGGCCTCGGCCTGGCCCAGGTAGAGCGGCTGCATGGGCACGGTCCGGGCGGTCAGGGTGACCATGCCCACGGGCAGGGTCTGCGGGCCCCGGGCCTGCATGGCCTGGGGGGTGGAGTCCATGTGCTGCAGGTAGTACAGGCCGCCCGAGACGGCCCCGAGCACGATGACGAGCATGATGGTCCTGCGGATGAGGCATGAGCGGCGCATCAGCGCGGAATCGTTATTCTTTTCGCAACCGATCACGAGTTCCTCTCAAGTTGTTGAAATGTTGGCTTTTCCCGGGCGGATGCCCGCTGGCCGTCTGGTCCCGGTTCCGGGTCGCCCAGGTCCCCCTTCAGGGGCGGGCGAGCAACCCGTTGAGGAGCAGGTCGGTGATGTCGCTGGCCTGCTGTTCGAGGCAGGTTTTCCGTTTGGCGAAGTAGTTGGTGAAGATGGTGCCGTAGAGCAGGTCGCTGATGATGTCGAAGAGGCGGTCGGCGGAGAGTTGGCGGAACACGCCTTCCGCGCTGAGTTTCTCGAAGAAGCCCTTGTGCTCATCCCGGTGGGTGTCGCAATACTCCAGGTAGGTGGGCTTGGCCCTGTCCTTGAAGACCGCGCGCTCCTGGATGAGCAGTTCGATGTAGGCCGGGTTCTCGTCGAAGTAGCGCAGGAAGGCCTCGATGGCCCGGCCGAAGCCCTCGACGGAGCCCTCGTCCTCCGGATCGGAGGTGGCCTTCACCAGTCCGTCCATGACGTGGTCCACGGCGTCGCGGAACAGGGCTTGCTTGTTTTCAAAGTAATTGTATACCGTGCCCTTGGAGCACCCGGCCGCCTCGGCGACGGCGGCGACGTCGGTCCGGGCGAACCCGTCGCGGGCGAAGTGGGTGACCGCCTGGGTGAGGATGGTCTTCCGGCGCTCGGACCGCTTGTCGGGGTCGGGCGGCCGGCCTGGCCCCCGACGGGAGGATGGTGAGTTCGGCATGTTGGCTCCAATAATATGACTGACAGGTCAGTCATTTATTATTTCCGGGTTGGCCTGTCAAGGGCCTCGGGCCGGGGAGAACTGACCGTCAGTCAGGCGTCGGGCTGGGGCGGCTTCGCGACTGTTGACATATAACTATTCGGAGTTATTATGTGTTATCTGCGTCCAAACAGCCGTCGCCATTCGGGCGCGCGCCCTTCGGCACAGACCACGTCCATGGAGACAACACTATGAAGCCGACCCGTTCCATTCCCCTCGTACTCGTGATCGTCGCCGCCCTGGCGGCGGGCGGCTGGTTCGCCTGGAAAAACTGGCGGTCGTCCGAGGACCTGGCCGGTTTCGCCTGGAGCAACGGCCGCATCGAGGCCACCGAGGTGAACGTGGCCACCAAGCTGAGCGGCCGCCTGGTGGAGGTGGGCGTGGAGGAGGGCGACATGGTGACCAGGGGGCAGGTTCTGGCCCGCATGGACACCGCCACCCTGGAGGCCGACCTGCGCGAAGCCGAGGCCACGGCGCGCCAGGCCGAGCACAAGGTGGCCCAGGCCACGTCCCTGGTCCAGAGCCGGTCCAACGAGGTCCGGGCGGCCAAGGCCCTGGTGGCCCAGAGGCTGAGCCAGAAGACCCTCTCCGCCCGCGAGGCCGCGCGCCGCGAGGAGCTGTTCAGGCGCGGTGTCGTCGCCCAGGAGGCCCTGGACGTGGAGCGGACCGCCAAGCGGTCGGACGAGGCTCAGTACGGCGCTTCCCTGGCCCAGTTGGACGCCGCCCTGGCCGCTCTCGACTCCTCGCGCTCCGGCGTGGACGAGGCCCGGGCGGGCGTGGCCGCCGCCAGGGCGCGGGTGGAGACCATCCAGTCCAACATCGACGATTCCCTCCTCAAGTCGCCCATCTCCGGCCGCGTGCTCTACCGGCTGGCCGAGCCGGGCGAGGTCCTGGGCGCGGGCGGCAACGTTCTGACCCTGCTCGACATCACCAACGTCTACATGACCTTCTTCCTGCCCACGGACCAGGCCGGGCTGGTGGCCCTGGGGGCCGAGTCGCGCATCGTGCTCGACGCCCTCCCCGAGTGGTCCATTCCGGCGTCCATCACCTTTGTTTCGCCCGAGGCCCAGTTCACGCCCAAGTCCGTGGAGACCAAGACCGAGCGCGAGAAGCTGATGTTCCGCATCAAGGCGCGGATCACGCCGTCGCTGCTGGCCGAGTACGCCAACCGGGTCAAGACCGGGCTGCCCGGCGTGGCCTGGGTCCGGCTGACCGGCGACGCGCCCTGGCCGGGCCGGGTGCCGCCCCTGTTCACCTCCGGAGCGGAGGCGAAATGACCTCCGGCGGGCCCGTGGCGCGCCTCGGCGGCGTGGGGCTGTCCTACGGCAAGGTCGAGGCCGTGTCCGGCGTTACCCTGGACGTCCCGGCCGGGTGCATGGCCGGGCTCATCGGCCCGGACGGCGTGGGCAAGTCGAGCCTGCTGGCCCTGATCGCCGGGGTGCGCGTCATCCAGCGCGGGACCGTGGAGGTCCTGGGCGGCGACATGGCCCGGCGGGACCACCGCCGGGCGGTCTGCCCGCGCATCGCCTACATGCCCCAGGGGCTGGGCCGCAACCTGTACATGACCCTCTCCGTCAGGGAGAACATCACCTTTTTCGGCAACCTCTTCGACCTGCGGGGCGAGGAGCGGACCCGGCGCGTGGACGAGCTCATGGCCGCCACCGGCCTGGCCCCCTTCGCCGACCGCCCGGCGGGCAAGCTCTCGGGCGGCATGAAGCAGAAGCTCGGCCTGTGCTGCGCCCTGATCCACGATCCGGACCTGCTCATCCTGGACGAGCCGACCACGGGCGTGGACCCGCTCTCGCGTCAGCAGTTCTGGAAGCTGGTGGGCCGCGTCCGCGCCCGGCGCGCGGGCATGTCCGTGCTGGTGGCCACGGCCTACATGGAGGAGGCGGAGCGGTTCGACTGGCTGGCGGCCATGGACGCGGGCCGGGTCCTGGCCACGGGTTCGCCCGCCGAGCTCATGGCCCGCACCGGAACGGCCGACCTGGACGCGGCCTTCATCGGCCTGCTCCCGGAGGAGCGTCGGCGGGGGCACCAGGCCGTGGTCGTGGCCCCGTGGTCCGGCGACGCGGCCGACGTGGCCATCGAGGCCAAGGGGCTGACCAAGAAGTTCGGCGCCTTCACCGCCGTGGACCATGTGGACCTGGACATCCGGCGCGGCGAGATCTTCGGATTCCTCGGCTCCAACGGCTGCGGCAAGACCACCACCATGAAGATGCTCACCGGGCTCATCGAGCCCACCTCGGGCCAGGCCCGGCTCTTCGGCAGCCCGGTGGACGCCCGGTCCATCGAGTCGCGGCGGCGCGTGGGCTACATGACCCAGTCCTTCTCCCTCTACGGCGAGCTGAGCGTGCGCGACAACCTGATGCTCCACGCCCGGCTCTTCCACATCCCTCGCGAGCGGCGCGCGGCCAGGGTGGCGGAGGTGCTGGACCACTTCGGCCTGGCGAAATACGCGGCGGACGCCTCGGGCGACCTGCCTCTCGGCATCCGCCAGCGCCTCTCCCTGGCCGTGGCCGTGATCCACGACCCGGAAATGCTCATCCTGGACGAGCCCACCTCGGGCGTGGACCCGGTGGCGCGCGACGGGTTCTGGCGGCTGCTCATCGACCTCTCGCGCAACCGGGGCGTGACCATCTTCATCTCCACCCACTTCATGAACGAGGGCGAGCGGTGCGACCGCATCTCGCTGATGCACGCGGGCCGGGTGCTGGCCTGCGACGCGCCCGCAGCCATCGTCGAGGCCCACGGCGCGGCCTCCCTGGAGGAGGCGTTCATCGACGTGCTCAGGGGCTCCATGGGCGAAGGGGAGAGCGAGGGCGAGATTCCCGTGGCCGAGGCCGGGGCGGCGTCGGACGGCGGCGCGGGCCGACGGTTCAACCCCCGGCGCATGTTCGCCTTCATGGGCCGGGAGCTCCGGGAGGTCCTGCGCGACCCGGTGCGCCTGGTCTTCTCGCTCCTCGGGTCCGTCATCCTGCTCCTGGTGCTCGGCTACGGCATCACCTTCGATGTGGAGCACCTCAGGTTCGCCGTGCTCGACCGCGACGACTCGCCCGAGAGCCGCGACTACATCTACAACATGTCCGGGTCCCGCTATTTCGACAGGCAGTCGCCCATCCGCTCCACGGCCGGGCTGGACCGGCGCATGGCGGACGGCGAGCTGGCCGTGGCCCTGGAGATTCCGCCCGACTACGGCAAGGACCTGCGCGCCGGGCGCGACGTGACCATCGGCGTGTGGATCGACGGGTCCATGCCGTTTCGGGGCGAGACCATCCGGGGCTACATCGAGGGGCTGCACGCCCAGTACCTGAAGGACCTGACCCTGCGCAGCACCGGGATCGCGGCCAAATCCTCCGCGGCGGGCATCCAGGTGCGCTACCGCTACAACCAGGGGTTCGAGAGCCTCTACGCCATGGTCCCGGCCGTGCTGCCGCTGCTGCTGGTCTTCATCCCGTCCATCCTGACCGCCCTGGGCGTGGTGCGCGAAAAGGAGCTGGGCTCCATCACCAACGTCTACGCCACGCCGGTGACCCGGCTGGAGTTCCTGCTGGGCAAGCAGGGGGCCTACGTGCTGGTCAGCATGGTCAGCTACCTGGGACTCATGGCGGTCTCGGTCTTCTGGCTCGGGGTGCCGCTCAAGGGGAGCTTCGTCACCATGACCCTGGCCGCCCTGGTCTTCGTCTCGGCCACCACCGGGCTGGGGCTGGTCTTCTCCTCCTTCGTCCGGACACAGGTGGCGGCCCTGGCGGGCACGGCGGTCATCACCCTGCTGGTCACGGTGACCTTTTCCGGCCTGACCACGCCGGTGGCCTCGCTCCAGGGGCCGGGCTCGGTGCTGGGCCAGCTCTTCCCCATGTCCTATTTCATCACCATCAGCCGGGGGCTGTTCACCAAGGCCCTGCATTTCGGGAACATCTGGCCCGACTTCCTGAAGATGGCCCTGTTCGTCCCCGTCTACACCCTGGCCAGCGCGCTCCTGTTGCGCAAGCAGGAGAAGTGACGTGAACCGCCGCCTGCTCAACGTCTACAACCTCGGCATCAAGGAGCTGCGCTCCCTGTGGCGGGACAAGGTCATGCTCCTGCTCATCCTGTGGGTCTTCACAGGCGGCATCTACACCGTGTCCAAGGCCGCTTCCCAGGAACTGCACAACGCGCCCATCGCCGTGGTGGACCACGACCGCTCGGTCCTGTCCGAGCGCATCGTCCAGTCCTTCTACGGCCCGTATTTCCTCCCGGCCGAGCGCATCGACGCGGCGAAGGAGGACGCGGGCCTCGACGCGGGGCGCTACATCTTCGTCCTGGACGTCCCGCCCGACTTCGAGAAGGACGTCCTGGCCGGGCGCGAGCCGGACGTCCAGGTGAACATCGACGCCACCAGCATGTCCCAGGCCTTCATCGGTGCGGGCTACATCCAGAACATCGTCCTGGGCGAGGTCAACGCCTTTGTTGCGGGCAAGCGGGAGAGCGCCGACCCGGTCATCGCCACCGAGGCGCACGTCAAGTTCAACCCGAACCTCATCAGCTTCTGGTTCGGCAGCGTCATGGAGCTCATCAACAACATCACCATGCTCTCCATCATCCTGACCGGGGCGGCCGTGGTCCGCGAGCGGGAGTACGGCACCCTGGAGCACCTCCTGGTCATGCCGGTCGACGCCATCGAGATCATGCTGGCCAAGGTCTGGTCCATGAGCCTGGTGGTGCTTGCGGCCACGGCGATGTCGCTGGAGCTGGTGGTCAAGGGCGTGCTCGGCGTGCCCGTGGCCGGGGCCGTGCCGCTCTTCCTGCTCGGCGCGCTGCTCCAGCTCTTCGCCACCTCGTCCATCGGCATCTTCCTTGGCACCGTGGCCCGGAACATGCCCCAGCTCGGGCTGATCATGATCCTGGTCATCCTGCCGCTGGAGCTCCTCTCGGGCGGCGTCACCCCGCGCGAGTCCATGCCCCGGGCCGTCCAGATGGTCATGGAGGTCGCGCCCACCACCCATTTCGTGGCCCTGGCCCAGGCCATCCTCTACCGGGGCGCTGGGTTCTCCATCGTCTGG
The DNA here is from genome assembly GCF_028692895.1 of Pseudodesulfovibrio sp. Taxonomy (GTDB): domain Bacteria; phylum Desulfobacterota; class Desulfovibrionia; order Desulfovibrionales; family Desulfovibrionaceae; genus Pseudodesulfovibrio. The sequence continues at coordinate 16,682 of NZ_JAQUWN010000012.1, read as the reverse complement.
CCCCGGCTCCTGGCCATCCTCGCCATCAGCGTCGGCTTCTTCGCCGCGGCCCTGAGCCTGTTCCGCAAGAGCCTGGCCCGCTCCTCGGGATAGGCCCCTCGCCGCCGGACGGCCTTGTCCGGGTTGATAATGCGCGGCGATGGCGGTAGAGAAGGCCCCTGCGCAACCTCAGCCATTCGGGAGCAGCCATGACGCCAGCCATCAAACGGGCCAAGCAGGCCAAGATCAAATACACCGTCCACGAATACGACCACGACCCGGCCGCCGAGTCCTACGGCAAGGAAGCGGCGGAGAAGCTGGGCGTGGACCCCGGTCGGGTCTTCAAGACCCTGGTGGTGGACGGCGGCGCGCTCTACGTGGCCGTGGTCCCGGTCCTGCAACAGCTCGACCTCAAGCTCATGGCCAAGGCCGTGGGGGCCAAGAAGCTGGCCATGGCCGACGTCAAGGTGGTGGAGCGGACCACGGGCTACGTGGTCGGCGGCGTCTCCCCCCTGGGGCAGAAGAAGCGGCTCGCGACGGTCATCGACGAGTCCGCCCTGGAGGGCGAGACCCTGTTCGTCAGCGGCGGCAGGCGCGGGCTCGACATCGAGCTGGCCCCGCGCGACCTGGCCGACCTGACCGGCGCGACCTTCGCTCCTGTGGCCCGATAGGCGCAACGCCCGCCGGGCCGGTTTTCGGCACGCCCCTTGCTACTCCTTCGATGTCGCGCTCCAATCGGGGGCGTAAGGAACAATTTTGCAGAAAACCGCAAAATTGTGGATACATTCATGTAGAAGGGGCGCGCATGAAGACACTCGATCAGCTCATGGCCACGGTCAGCCAGGAAGGGCGGGCCGACAATCCGGACCCGGCGGGACTCGACCTGCTGCTCTATTCCCCCTGCCCGGTGAAGCTGGCGGTCAAGGAGAAGCTCGACGCCATCGTCCGGGCGAGCGAGGCGGCGGGCGATCCGCTCAAGATCCACATCCCCATGGGGTGCACCTCGGTGGACCCCTACGACCCGCTGCACCTGGAGACCGACCCGGCCCGGCTGCCCGCCATCATCGCCTCCATCGGGTTCGGCGACTTCTTCCGCAAGGGCTTCCGCGAGCGGTTCATCGACACCGGCCTGTTCGAGGCCGTGCCGCCGAAGCGGGTCACCCCCCTGCACGAGCGGGCGGGCGTGGTGGACCCCGAGGGGCGCTACACGGTCTACGCCCTGACCCCGTACATCTTCATGGTCGACCTGGACCGGCTGGGCGACGTCCCGCCGCCCCGGCGCTGGGAGGACCTGCTGGACCCGCGCTATAAGGGCCAGATCAACATGTGCGGCGACGGCGACGACATGGCCGACGCCGTGCTCATGTCCATCTGCCAGTCGTTCGGCATGGAGGGCATCGGGCGGCTGGCGGCCAACTCCCACGGGCTGATGCACTCCTCGCGCATGGGCAAGTCCGGCGGCTCGGCCAGGGGCGGCGGCATCTACATCCTGCCCTATTTCTTCGCCGAGACCTCGCGCCAGCCCGACAACATCCGGGTGATCTGGCCCGAGGACGGCACGGCCGCGAGCCCGATCTATTTCCTTGCCCGGCCGGACGCCCGGCCGCGCATCGACCCGCTCCTGACTTCTTCACGCGCGGCTTCGGCGAGATTCCGAGCGGCCGCTGGTTCCTGCCCCTGGGCGGGCCGTTGCCCGATACCCTGTCGCCCGGCGCGGCGATCAAGTGGGTGGGGTGGGACTTCATCCGCGAGCGGGACATCACCGCCCTGCGGGACGAGCTGAACGGGACCTTCCGCAAGCTGGTCAGGGAGACGCCGTGCGACTCGTGACCGTTGCCGGGCCGCCCTCCTGCGGCAAGACCTCGCTGCTGACCCGCGCCCTGGCCGAACTGACGAGCCGGGGCACGTCCTGCGCCGTGGTCAAGTTCGACTGCCTCCAGACCCGCGACGACCGGACCTATGCGGCGGCGGGCATCCCGTCCACGGCCGCGCTCTCGGGCGGGCTCTGCCCGGACCACTTCTTCGCCACCAACCTGGAGGAGGCCTTCGGCTGGGCCGAGGGGACCGGGGCGGAGTGCTGCGTCATCGAAACGGCCGGGCTGTGCAACCGCTGCTCGCCCCACCTGCGCGGGGCGCTGGCCCTGTGCGTCATCGACAACCTCATGGGCATCGAGGCCCCCAGGAAGATCGGGCCCATGCTCAAGCTCGCGGACCTGGTCCTGGTGACCAAGGGCGACCTGGTCTCCCAGGCCGAGCGCGAGGTCTACCGCCACCGCATCCGGCAGATGAACGGACGGGCGGTCATCCGGCACATCAACGGCCTGACCGGCCAGGGGTGCCGGGAGCTGGCGGACATCCTGGCCATGGCCCCCGAGGTGGAGCGGGTCACGGAGATGCGGCTGCGCTTCGCCATGCCCGCGGCCGTCTGCTCCTACTGCCTGAGCGAGACGCGCATCGGCGCCCGCTACCAGAAGGGCAACGTGAAAAAGGCGGCGTTCGGAGGCGGCGATGAACATTGAGCGACCCGTGCTGGCCGGCCTGACCGTCACGGCCGGGCGCGACAAGTCCGGCCGGGCCGAGTCCGGCGGCGTGGACTTCGCCCCCGGCGTCATCACGGCCCTGCTCGGGCCCACTGGATCTGGCAAAAGCCGGTTTTTGCAGGACATCGAGTCCCTGGCGGACAACGACACGCCGTCGGGCCGGTGCGTGCTCCTGGACGGGGCGAAGCCCGCCCCGGACCTGCGCTTCGAGCTCCAGGGGCGGCTGGTGGCCCAGCTCACCCAGAACATGAATTTCGTCCTGGACATGGGCGTGCGCGACTTCATCCTGACCCATGCCGAGAGCCGCGAGGTCCCGGACCCGGCGGAGGCGGCCGACCGGGTCATCGACGCGGCCAACGACCTGGCGGGCGAACCGTTCACCCCGGCCACCCAGCTCACCCAGCTTTCGGGCGGCCAGTCCCGCGCCCTGATGATCGCGGACGCGGCCCTGCTCAGTTGGTCGCCGGTGCTGCTCATCGACGAGATCGAGAACGCGGGCGTGGACAAGGTCCGCGCCCTGGACCTGCTGCTCAGGAGCGACAAGATCGTGGTCATCGCCACCCACGACCCGGTCCTGGCCCTGTCCGCCCATCGGCGGCTGGTCTTCGAGCACGGCGCGGTGCGGTCCGTGCTGCATCGCTCCCCGGCCGAGGAGCGCCTCCTGTCCCGTCTGGAAACGCTGGAGGGCGAGTTCTCCCGCGTCCGCGAACTGCTGCGCCGGGGCGCCCCCCTGGACTGACCCCCTGGTCCGAGAGGCCGGGTCGCCGTCCGTTGGCGGCCGCCTCCGGCTGGGCTCCACCATCCGTCGGCCCTTTCTGCCGATGCGCCTTCCGCCCACCTTCCCCATCGGCTCCGGCGGATGCGCCTTCCGCCTGTCTACCCATCGGCTTCTCCGACGGATGGCCCGCCCGAGGTCTCTCCCCCCGCCTCCTGGTGTGGTTCACCAATTCGAGGGCCCTTCGGCCGACGGCTTGTCGATAGGCTCTCCCCCGCCCCAAGTCGGACGCATCCGGCGGACCTCCGCCATTCTTTGGGGGCCCGCACGCCGGTCGCCTCCCTCCGGCGGCCGATCCGACCGACTGCCCGCAGCCTCCCGGCGGTCCTCCCCCGGACGGCACGCCCGTACGCCCTTGCGCCTTGACCTTTTCCGGCTTTTCCTGGCGGTCCCGCCCCCGCTGTCTTCTGGGCCACTCCTCCGCCGAGCCGGCGGTCTCTCCCCTCGTTTGTCAGGACCGGCTTCAACCGTTCGTCCGGATTTTTTGCGCAAGTTGCGACAACTGGCCATTTGCAAGGCGTTTTGCGCGTTTTGCGCGATATTGCAAAAATATCTATTTGTAATAATTGAATATAAAAAGTGCATGGTTTTTGCAGTATACCCGAATTCGTTTTCCACTTTGCCATAGGGGGGTGCCAATATGAGCATCAAGAGTAAGCTTATACTGATCTTTGTATCCGTCCTGGTCGGGCTGGCCGGTATCTTCGCCGTCAATTTCGTGGGTGGTCGCTATGTGGAGAAGGCCAGGCAACTGTCGCTTCTCGCCAACGATGGGACCGCATTGTTCCTACAGGCGAGGCGGCATGAGAAAAATTTTCTGCTCCGGCGCGATGAGCAATATACCGCAAAAGCCCTGGCAAGCGCGGATAAGGCTTCCGATGTGCTGAAGGAAATTGCCAAATTGAAACCTGTCCTTGCCGGACGTTGCCAGGAAGCTCTCGAATTTCTCAACCAGTACAAGGACGCCCTGGCCCGGGTTTCGGAGCTGTACGTGGTCATGGGCCTGACCATGAAGGACGGATTGCGCTGGGATTTCATCCAGGCCGCCCGCAACATGGAGAGTGAATTCAAGAAAGGGGCCATGGGCCAGGAGTTCGTGGTCAAGCTGCTCCAGATGCGCCGCCAGGAAAAGAACTACATCATTCGGGGCGGCGACGAGTATGTGGCCAAGGTGGACAAGGGCGTGGCCGGGCTCCGGGACATGATAAACCAGGTCTACTCCCCCGAGGAGGGGGCGGGCCAGCTTGCGGCCCTGCAAGGCTATCTCGACGCCTTCCACAAGTACGTCGATGCGGAAAAGGCCATTGCCGCGCTGACGGCGGTGCTCATCAAGTCCGCCCGCACCCTGGAGCCGGTCTATGACGAGATTGCGAAGGACAGCGCGGCCCAGTCCCGGCACGACTCGGAGATGATCAATTACATGGTGATCGGCGTGGAGGTGGCCGTGGGCGTGACCATCCTCCTGCTTCTTCTGTGGGTCATGCGCGCCATCACCAGGCCGCTCATGCGCCTCAACGCCTATGCCAAGATCGTGTCCGGAGGCGACCTTGAGGTCGAGCCCGAGGGCGAGTTTTCCGCCGAGCTCGGCGAGCTCAAGGCCGCCCTGGTCGACATGGTCGGCAACCTGCGCGTGGTCATCAACGAGGCCCGCGAGATGGGCGAGGACGCCAAGCGCCAGGCCGGGGCCGCCGGAAAGGCGCGCGACGAGGCCCTGGCCCAGCAGGAGCGCGTCCAGGCCCTGCTGGAGCGCATGGGCGAGGCGGCCGTCCGGGCCGACGAGGTGGCCCAGCGGCTGGCCTCGGTCGCCCGCGACCTGAAGGACCGCACCGGCCACATCGCCGAGAGCGCCGTGGTCCAGCAGGAGCGCATGTCCGAGTCGGCCACGGCCATGGAGGAGATGACCGCCACGGTCACCGAGGTGGCCATGAACGCCAACGACGCCTCCAATACGGCCAGCGGGGCCAGCGAGGAGGCCAGCCAGGGCATCGGCGTGGTCCAGCGGACCGAGAAGTCCATGTCCGAGGTGGGCAACACCGTGGCCGTGCTCGAAGAGGGCATGACACGGCTGGGCTCGGACACCGAGTCCATCGGCCAGGTCATCAACGTCATCAACGAGATCGCGGACCAGACCAACCTGCTGGCGCTCAACGCGGCCATCGAGGCCGCCCGCGCGGGCGAGGCGGGCAAGGGGTTCGCCGTGGTGGCGGACGAGGTGCGCAAGCTCGCGGAGAAGACCATGGTCGCCACCAAGGAGGTGGAGGAGCGGATCACCGCCATCCAGGAGGCCACGGGCCGCAACATCCGCGACGTCAAGCAGACCCTCACCCACGTTGAGGCGGCCAACAGCGAGGTCGCCAACTCGGTCAGCGCCTTCGAAAAGATTCAGGAGTTTTCGGCCAACGTGGCCGAGCGCATCGAGGGCATCGCCATCGCCACCCGCCAGCAGTCCGCCGCCACCGAACAGATCAGCGGCGCGGTGCTGGAGGTGAGCCGGCTCGCCTCCAGCACGGCCGAGGCCGTGCAGGAGTCCGCCAAGGCCATCGCGGACCTGACGGCCATGGCCGAGAGCCTCCAGGGGATCATCGGCGACCTGAACGGCGACGAGGCCGACGCGGGACCGATGACCAGCCGGGGCGGACGCCCGGGCGGCATGGAAGCCCTGCAATAGCGAAGTGGACGCCGGTCGCTGACCGGCGAAGCGGCGGCCGGGGGCGGGCGGTTCAGGACATCTGGCGTTTGGCCAGGTCGTGAAATACGCCCCCGGCCGCCATCAGTTCCGCGTAGGTCCCGCTTTCGGCGATCCGGCCGTCGCGCAGGACGATGATTCGGTCCGCGTCCTTGATGGTCGAGAGCCGGTGGGCGATGACCACCCGGGTCACGGGCAGGTCGTTCAGGCTCCGGGTGACGATGTCCTGGGTGCGGTTGTCCAGGGCGCTGGTGGCCTCGTCGAAGAGGAGCACCTTCGGGTCGCGGGCCAGGGCCCGGGCGATGATCAACCGCTGCCGTTGTCCGCCGGAGAGGGTGGACGCCCCCTCGGAAATGACGGTGTGCATGCCCATGGGCATGGCCTTGATATCCTCGGCGAACCCGGCCATCTCGGCCGCGCGCCAGGCGTCGTCCAGGGTCAGGGTGGACGCCCCGATGATGTTGGTGAAGATGTCGCCCGGCATCAGTCCGCCGTTTTGCAGGACCACGCCCATCTGGCGGCGGACCTTGGCCGCGTCGAGCTGGCCGAGGTCCTGGCCCTCGTAGAGGATGGCGCCGGTGTTGGGAGCCTCGAATCCGAGCAGGAGCCGGAGCAGGGTGGTCTTGCCCGAGCCGGACGGCCCGGTGACGGCCACGAACTCGCCGGGCCGCACCGTGAAGGAGACGTCGGTCAGGACCTGGGCCCCGTCGTCGCCATAGCGGAAGCTGACGTTGGCCACCTCGATGTTGCCCCTGATCTCGCCGGGGTTTCCCTTGGCCTCGGCGTTTTCCGGGGCTTCCTCCAGGATGGGCCGCAGCCGCTCGAAGTAGGGCACGGCCTTGAACACGCTGGTCACCGCTCCAACCAGGGAGAGAATGCCGCTCTGCAACCCGCCGAAGGCCGCCCAGAAGGCCATGAACGTACCCATGTCCATGGGCGTCTCGCGCTCGAAATAGACCACGCCGGTGAAGATCAGGGCCGACCCGATGGTGCCGAAGGCCGAGTTGAACGCGCTGAACGCGTTGCCCACGCTTCCGAGCTTGTAGCTGATGCGCCGCTGCTCGGCGAACTTGTCGGCCCAGAGCATCAGGGCGCGGTCCTCGGCCCCGCCCGCGCGCAGCTTGGACACGCCGGAGATGAATTGCAGGGTCTGGCCGGAGATCTGGCCGCCCAGGTCCACGGCCTTGCGCTGGTACCGAATCTGGACGGCGCTGACCAGGGCCGTGGCCAGGGCCGAGACCAGGACGATGAGCAGGGCCAGCAGGGCCAGTTTTGTGTCGAAGTAGAAGAGCTGGGCCAGGTAGATGAGCGAGAAGAAGGCCGAGAACATGCTGCTCAGGGAAGCGCCTGAGAGCATCTGCTGCACCGTGTTCAGGGCCATGGCCCGCTGGGCCAGGTCGCCCGCCGAGAATTTGCGGAAGAAGTTGGCGGGCATGCGCAGGAGCCGCGCCCAGATGGCCGTTTCCAGGTTGTGGTCCGTGCGCATCTTGACCCGGAGCATGGCGATGGACTTGGCCACCTCGAAGAGGAGCGAGGCCACGGTGAAGCCCAGGAGAATGGCCACCACCTGGAGCAGGCGGCTCCGGTCCGCGCCGGGGATGACGTCGTTGAAGATGGTCCGGGTCAGCAGCGGGGTGATCAGCCCGACCAGCCCGAGCACGCCGCCCAGCACGCCCACCTGGATCAGCCCGCGCCAACTGCCGTGCAGGCCGAAGAGCGGGATGTCGCGCAACCGCAGCCTGGTCGGGGGCAGGGGGCGGTAGAGGGAATAGGCTGCGGGCTCCAGCCCCTCGGCCGTTTCGGCCGTGACCGGGCGGACCGAGCCGTCGCGCGGGTCGTGCAGCCGGTAGGCGCGGGGCGAGACGGGCAGCAGGGCCACGGGGTGGCGGTTCCCGGCGGTGAAGGCCACCAGCGGGCCGCCGTCCTCCCGGAACCACCGGCCGCGCAGGAGCACGCGCCGGGCCCGCAGGTTGCCGGACTCGGCCACCTCCTCCACGGTCCGGCCGGTGAGCGGGCCCTCCAGGCCGTCCATGTCCGCGCCCAGGGCGCGGGCGGCCATGGCGCAGGCCGAGGCAAGGGCGTCATCCCCCGCGCCGGGCGAGGGCGGGACAATGGTGTCGTCCATGATGGAGGCCAGCCGGAGCAGGCCGTTGCGGGTGACGCGCACGTCGGCCGCCGATTTCTCGCGCAGGGCGGCCAGCCGGTCCGCCGAGGCGAAGGCCGCGCCCAGCGAGAGGCAGGCCAGGACCGTCTGCTGGCAGCGCTCGTAGAGGGCCCAGCGGTCCTTGCGGCGCATGATCTCCACGGTGGCGCACTGCTCCAGTTCGGCGTCGGCCAGGGCCTGGACCCAGGCGGCCGCGGGGACCGGAATCCAGCCGGTCTCCACGTCCAGGTCCTGCATTCCCATGAACAGGGACGCTCCCTTGATGTGACGCACCCAGACCGGCGCGCCGTCGCTGCGGGCCACGGTCAGGCGGGGCAGCTCCGCGCTTCGGCCGGGCGCGAGGATCACCCCGGCCTCGGGCGCGGATTCGATGTTCCGCGCCAGGGCCCCGGCCAGGAGGTCCAGGTGGTCGTCCACGAGCCGGGCCATGGCCTCGGGGTCCAGGCCCTCCAGCCCGGCGCGGGTGAGGCGGCGGACCTCGGTGCCGGGCGTGCCCACGGCCAGCAGGCTCACCCCGGGCCGGTCCTTGTGGCCGAAGACGGCGTGTCCGGCCCAGGCGCTGTAGCACGGGGTGCGCTCGCCGCGTCCGCCCCCCTCCTGGACCAGGAAGACGTCCACCCGGCCGGAGACGACCAGCCAGACCGCGTCGGTCCCGGCCAGGGAGAAGGGCGTTCCCCCGTCCGGGCGCACGGACTCGCCGTGCTCGGAGAAATAGGCGTTCAGGCGGTTTTCGGGCATGTCAGCTCTCGATCAGCCGTTTGTAGGGGCCGTCCACGCGCACCATGTCGTCATGGCGTCCGCGCTGGACGATCTTGCCCCGGTCCAGGACCACGATCTCGTCGCAGTCGCGGATGGTGGACAGCCGGTGGGCCACGATGAGGCAGGTGCAGCCCCGGCGGCGCAGGTTGTCGTCGATGATCTTTTCCGTTTCCGCGTCCAGGGCGCTGGTGGCCTCGTCCAGCACGAGGATGGACGGGTCGCTCGACAGGGCGCGGGCGATCTCCACCCGCTGGCGCTGCCCGCCCGAGAGGTTGGCCCCGTTCTCGTCCAGGGGCGCGGCGTAGCCGCCGGGCCGGGAGGCGATGACCTCGTGCACGCAGGCGTCGCGCGCGGCCTGGACCATCTGGGGCTTGGGGATGGCCGGGTTCCACATGGTCAGGTTGTCGCGCACCGAGCCCTGGAAGAGGATGATGTCCTGGTCCACGAAGGAAAACGAGTTGAGGAATACCTCGCGCGGAATTTCGCGCATGGCCCGGCCGTCGAAGAGGATGTCGCCGGACCACGGCTCGAACAGGCCGCTGACCAGCTTGGCCACCGTGGACTTGCCGGACCCCGAGCCTCCCACCAGGGCCACGCGGCTGCCGGGCGCGAGCGTCAGGTCGAAGTCCTCGATGAGCGGCGGGTCGAGCTTGGAATAGCCGAAGGACAGGCCCCGGATGTCCAGCCGTCCGCTCAGGCGGATGCCCTCCTCGGGCCCGGCTTTGGCGTCGTTCCGGTAGATGGGGTCCTCGCGGTACTTCATGACGTCGTCGAGCCGGTTCATGTCGCCCTGGAGGGTCTGGAGCTCCGTGCCGAGCTGGACGATGGAGTTGAAGGGCGCGAGGAAGCTGGCCATGAGCGACTGGAAGGCCACGAGCATGCCCACCGTCATCTGGCCGTCCATGACCTTGAGGGAGCCCAGGCCGAGGATGGCCGCCGTGCTCAGCCCCGAGACCAGGGACGGGATGGGCATGACCAGGCTGGTCCAGCGGTTCATGTCCTGGAGCGCGTTGCGGAACTTGGCCACCTGGCCGGAGAAGCGGGCGAAGAAGTCGGATTCCGAGCTGGAGGCCTTGATGGTCTCGATGAGCCGAAGCCCGCCCATGGCCGTGCCCGAGAGCTTGCCGTTCTCCTGGAGGACGCGCTGCTGGAGGTCGGCCCGGCGGCGGTTGACCCACTTGAGGACCAGGATGTTGACCATGGCGAAGACCACGCCGATGGCCGTCAGGGTCGGGTCGTAGAGGACCATGATGGCCGCGAAGAACACGGCCGTGACGATGGAGATGCAGGTGGAGGCCAGGGTGCCGGTCAACAGCCCGGCCACGGTGTCGTTGAGGCCCACGCGGCTGCCGATCTCGCCGCCGTAGCGCTGGGAGAAGAAGCTCATGGGCAGCCGCAGGATGTGGCGGAAGAAGTTGGCCGAGGAGATGACCGCGAGCTTGGTCTGCTGGCGCAGCAGGGCCTGGCCCTGGAGCCAGCCCAGGACCGCTCGCAGCAGGGCGGTCAGGGCCATGCCGAGCAGCAGGGGCCGGAGCCAGTCCCGGCTGCCGTTGATCAGGATGTTGTCCACAAAGACCTTGGAGAAGATGGGGATGACCAATCCCGGCAGGACCAGGGCCAGCCCGGCCGTGACGGCGAAGGCCACGCCGCCCTTGCCGATGGTCAGGCGGCGGCGCAGGGCGCGCAGCACGCTCGGCTTGTCCCCGCCGGGCTTGAAGTCCGGGCCGGGCTCCAGAACCAGGGCTACGCCGGTGAAGGCCTGGTCGAACTCCTCGTAGGGAGCCACGCGCGGGCCGGTGGCCGGGTCGTTCAGGTAGACCTTCTTGCCCCGGATGCCCTCAAGCACCACGAAGTGATTGAAATTCCAGAAGAGGATGACCGGCAGATTCACGGTCTTCAGGTGGTCGGGCTCCATGCGGTAGCCCGAGGCGGTCATGCCGTGGGCCCGTGCGGCGCGCAGGATGTTGCCCGCCTTGCTGCCGTCGCGGTTGACGCCGCAGTCCTCGCGCAACTGCTCCAGGGGAATGAAGAGCCCGTGGTAGGCCAGGACGATGCCCAGGGCGGCGGCCCCGCACTCCAGGGCCTCCATCTGGATGACGGTGGGCGTCCGGACCCGCTTGCTGTTCCAGAGCGGCTTGTCTTCGGCCATGCTCAGTCGGCCTCCCCGACGCCGAGGACGGTTTTCTTGAGATAGGGGATAATAAGGCTGATGGGATGCTGCTCCTCCACCACCACCTCGGCCTGGCACATGGTGCCGGTCTGGATCTGGATCGGCGCGCCCTTGCCCGAGGTCCAGCGGAAGCCGCTGACGGAGGCCGGGTCCTTGTCCAGCCTGGCGCGGACCTTGATGGGCGGCCCGTTCTTGGAGAGCATCTCGACGAGCTTCTCGTTTTCCAGCCGGTGCATCATGCCCCGGGGCGAGGCCGGGAAGGCGGACACGCGGTCCACCGTTGCCGTGATGACGCCGTACTCCTCGCGCTTGGCCGTGGATGGAGCCACGAGCATGGTCATGCCCTGGCGGATGCGCTTGCCCTGGTCTGGCGCGAAATAGGCCGAGGCGTAGAAATTGTCGTCCGGGGAGTGGGTCTCGATGTTGAGGATGGCCTCGCCGGTGTGCAGGAACGAGCCGGGGCCCTTGAAGACCTCGTTGATCCGCCCGGCCTTGGGCGTGATGACCTGGGAGGCCAGGTCCAGCATGTCGCGCAGGGTGGCCACGGTCTCCTCGGCGTGGATGACGCGGCGCTCCACGTCGATCTCGTCCTTGCGCCGCTCCGAGGTGGCCTGGAAGGTGGTGGTGGGCAGGGAGGCGAGCTGCTCGCGGTACTTGAGGACCTCCTGGAGAACCTGGTTGTACTCGGCCTTGGCGTCCAGGTAGGTCTTGCGGGCCACGATGCCCTGCCTGAGCAGCTCCTCGTGCTGCTCCACCCGCTCGTGCAGGTCGTCCAGCCGCGTCTCGGCCAGCTTGATGGAATCGACCAGGGTCTTGCGCTGCTGGGCGATGTGCTGGGTGCGCGAGGTGTGGATTTCGGAGCCGAGCTTGCCGATGAAGGCGCGCTCCTCCAGGAGGTGGTCCAGGGTGCGCTGGGCCTCGGCCAGCTCGTGCTCGACCTGGGGCTGGCGGATGCGGGCGATGACCTCACCGGCCTGGACCTGCTGGTCCACATCCACCAGGACGTCGATGATCTGGCCCTCCCCCAGGGAGACCACGTCGAAGAGCGCGCCGGTCTCCACCAGGATGCCCTGGCCCATGACCTTGGTGGGGATGGTGCCGAACACGGACCAGACCCCGGCCATGGCGATGAGCAGCAGGCAGGCGGCCAGCGCTGCCCAGCCCACCGGCGAGGTGACGCGCATGACCTGGTCGAGCTGTTCGGGTGAGGAGAGCCGGTCCAGGGCCACTTTGCGGAATATCTGCGACATGGTGGGTCGTTCCTTGGTGGATGCGGCCGGTTGCGGGTCAGAAGATCGGTCGCCTCGGCCCGCCCGGCCGGGAACCGTCGATGGCGTGGAGCACGATGCGGCCGCCCGAGAGATTGTCCAGGTCGTCGTCGCTCAGTTTGACCTTGGGCGCTGCGGCCGCGAGCTGGTCCACGGTCACGCCCATGTGGTGCGCTTCCAGCCAGGCGTCGATGTCCGTATCATGCAGGGCGCAGAACTCGTCGAGCTTGCCCGCTTCGTTGAGCCGCTCGATGAACCGGTCCCAAAGTGTATTTTCCATGGCTCCTTTCCTTCGTTGTATCAACCGGATGGCCGTGGGCCGCGCCTGTCGCGGGGCCGCATGGATAGACATACCAAAGTCCGCGGCGGAGCGTAACCCCCTTGGCGGACCCGGGGCGCAAAAAGCAAGATCCCGGAATGCGGCGCGCCGCTCCCTCCCCGATGGGAGGGGGCGGCGCGCGAATATGCGGAATTGATTAAAATACGCAGCTATCAATTGGTTGAATTGTTTGCCGATTGATTACAATCTGTCAAGCTGGCCTGCGGCCGGTCAGCAGAAGTCCACCAGGCGTTCGCCGTCGGCCAGTGTCACGGTGGCGGCCATGGCCGGGGTGCGGCTGATGACCCTGCCCCGGCGGACCACGAAAAGCCGGGCCGGGTGCAGGCGCAGGGCCTCCAGCCGGGAGGCCGCCTGGAGGACCACCAGGTCCGCGTTGCAGCCGGGGGTCAGGCCGTAGCCGGTCAGCCCCAGGGTCTTGGCCCCATTGAAGGTCACGGCGTCGAACAGGGCCTCGCGCTGGGCCACGCCGGTCATGAGCAGGGCGTGCGCGCCCATGTGCGCCACCTCCAGCATGTCGTGGGTGCCCATGGGATACCACGGGTCCATGACGTCGTCGTGGCCGAAGGAGACGTTGACGCCCATGGCCATCAGCTCGGGCGCGCGCATCAGCCCGCGCCGCTTGGGATAGGTGTCGTGGCGGCCCTGGATGATCAGGTTGACCATGGGGTTGCACACGCAGTTCAGCTCCGCCTCGGCCATGAGCGGCAGAAGCTTTGAAACATAGTAGTTGTCCATGGAGTGCATGCTGGTCAGGTGCGAGCCCGTGACCCGGCCCTCCAGCCCCAGCCGGTGCGTCTGGTAGGCCAGGGTCTCGACGTGCCGCGACAGCGGGTCGTCGGTCTCGTCGCAGTGCATGTCCACCGGCAGCCCTCGCTGGGCCGCGATTTCGCAGAGGATTTCCACGGACCGGCGGCCGTCCTCCATGGTCCGCTCGAAGTGCGGAATGCCGCCCACCACGTCCACGCCCTTGTCCAGGGCGCGTGTGAGCAGCTCCACGCCGCCCTCGGTGCGCAACACGCCGTCCTGCGGAAAGGCCACCAACTGGATGTCGATGTAGTCCCTCATCTCCTCGCGCACCTCAAGGAGCACGTCCACGGCCATGAGCGTCGGGTCCGTGGTGTCCACATGGGTGCGGATGGCCAGGTTGCCCTTGGCGATGGCCCAGGAGCAGAGCTTGAGAGCCCGCTCCTTGATCCCCTCGGGCGTGAGCAGCGGCTTGAGTTCGCCCCAGACCTGGATGCCCTCCAGCAGCGTGCCGGACTCGTTGAGCCTCGGCATACCCATGGACAGCGTGGCGTCCATGTGAAAGTGCGACTCCACAAAGGGCGGCGTGACCAGGTTGCCCCCGGCGTCGATGACCTCCACGGCCTCGCCCGCGATGGCCGGGCCGACCTCGACGATCCGCCCGTCCTGGCAGGCGATGTCCACGCGGCCGTTCGTGCCGTGAATGACGGCGTTTTTGACCAGTAAATCGAGCATGATCCGTTACTCCTGCTGTGGGATGCCTCCGGCGGCCCTACCGGGGGTCGCCTTCGGCGGGACCAGAGAACCGTTTGAAAAAGGTTCTCTGGACTCTCCAAAACTTTTTATCTCCGCTGCGCGGGGTGGTTTCTTCAAAAAATGTACGTTTTTTTTTCATACCTCTTCCCCCGATGCAACGGCAAGCCGCACCTGCCTTTAGCCCCCCTCATCGTTCGCCCTTGCGGAACGGGACGAGCAGGGCCTTGGGGTAGGCGGCGCGGCGCGACATGACGATCAGGGCGATGATGGAGAAGACGTAGGGCATCATCAGGTAGAACTGGTAGGGGATGGCCATGCCGGACTGTTGCTGGACGCGCATCTGCACGGCGTCGAAGGCGGCGAAGAGCAGGCATCCGAGCAGCGCCTTGGACGGTTTCCAGGACGAGAACACGACCAGGGCGATGCATATCCAGCCCCGGCCGTTGACCATGCCGATGTAGAAGGCGTCGAAGGCGGACATGGTCAGGAACGCGCCGCCCACGGCCATGAGGGCGGAGCCGGTCATGACCGCGCCGGTGCGGATGGTGAAGACGGACAGCCCCTGGGCCTCCACGGCCATTGGGTTTTCGCCGGTCATGCGCACGGCCAGGCCCACGGGGGTGCGGTAGAGCACGTAGCCCACGGCCAGGACCGAGAGGAAGGCGAGGTAGGTCAGGGCGGACTGGTTGAAGAGGATCTGGCCAACGAAGGGCAGATCCGAGAGGTACGGGACGGCGAAGGGCTTGAAGGGGATGATCTTGGGCGGCGTGGTGGCCTTGGGCAGGATCATGCGGAAGACGAAGGAGGACAGGGCCGAGGCGAGCATGGTGATGCCCAGGCCGGTGACGTGCTGCGACAGCCCGAGGTGAACGGTGAAGAGGGCGTGGAGCAGGCCGAAGAGCGCGCCGATGAAGGCGGCGAAGAGGATTCCGGTCCACAGGTCGCCGCCGAGGTAGACCCAGGTCCAGCCCGCCATGCAGCCCGCGGCCATGATGCCCTCGATGCCGAGGTTGAGCACGCCCGCGCGTTCGCAGATCAGCTCGCCCAGCGTGCCGAAGAGGAGCGGAGTGGCCATGCGGATGGTGGCCATCCAGAAGCCGGTTTCCAGGAGGAAGTTGACGACGTCCACGGCTTACCTCCAGCGGATGCGGTAGTTCGCCAGGAATACGGAGACCAGGACCGACAGCAGGCAGACGGCGGTGGTCACGTCGGCGATGTAGTTGGAGATGTTGATGGCCCGGCTCATGGAGTCGGCCCCGATGTAGATGACCGCCACGAAGATGGAGGCGGCCACCACGCCCAGGGGGTGCAGCGCGGCCAGCATGGCGACCACGATGCCGGAGTAGCCGAAGCCGGGAGAGAGGTCGAGGGTCAGGTATTCCTTGACGCCGCAGAGCTCGGACACGCCCGCCATGGCGGCCAGGCCGCCGGAGATCAGCGCGGTGCGGACGATGGCCGCGTTGACCGGCATCCCCGCGAAGCGGCTGGCGCGAGGGGACGCGCCCACGGCCCGGATTTCGAACCCCCAGGTGGTGGAGCGCATGAACCACCAGGCGGCCAGGGCGCAGGCCAGCGCGATGGGAAAGCCGAGGTGGAGCCGGGTCTTGGCCAGCAGCTGGGGCAGCAGGGCGGAGTCCGCCACGGGCGCGGCCTGGGGCCAGCCCATGGCCATGGGGTCCTTCCAGGGGCCGAAGACCAGCCAGTTGACGAAGAGCAGGACGATGAAGTTGAGCAGCAGGGTGGTCACCACCTCGTCCACCTGAAGCTTGGTCTTGAGCAGGGTGGGCGCGAGCAGGAGCAGCCCGCCGCCGACGGCCCCGGCCAGGAAGAGGTAGGGGATCATGACGTAGGACGGCCATTCGACGGAGCCTGCGCCGAGCCAGGTGGCCACCACCGCGCCGATGTAGAGCTGGCCCTCCGCGCCGATGTTCCAGAGCTTGGCCCGGAAGGCCACAGCGGCCGACAGGCCGGTGAAGATGAGCGGCGTGGCCCGGGTCAGGGTCTCGCTGATGGCGAACTTGGAGCCGAGCGCGCCCTTGAGCATCAGGGCCCAACCTTCGAGCGGCGAGGCCCCGGCCCAGAGCAGGAGCACGGAGCAGACGGCCATGGCCGCGGCCACGGCCGCGACCGGGGCCAGGGTGCGCAGGGCCAGGGAGGCGTGTTCACGGGCTTCGATCCTCATGCCGCGCCTCCGATGACGGCGGCCGGAGCCGGGTCGGGCGGCCGGTTGCCGGACATGAGCAGGCCGAGCTCGGCGCGGTCCACCTCGGCCGTGGGCGCGGGGGCGGAGAGCGCGCCCTGGTAGATGACCTGGATGCGGTCCGCGAGTTGGAAGATTTCATCCAGGTCCTCGGAGATCAGGACCACCCCCGCGCCGCGCGCGGCGGCGTCCAGGAGCTGCTGGTGGACGTAGGCCGTTGCGCCCACGTCGAGCCCCCAGGTGGGCTGGTTGACCACGATGATGGACGGCGCGCCCGAGAGGACGCGGGCCAGGATGAGCT
>NZ_JAQUWN010000075.1 GCF_028692895.1 Pseudodesulfovibrio sp. | reverse complement strand
GGCGGGGTTGAGCCGCGCCAGGAAGGGAAGGATCACCTCCAGGGAGTGCTCGCGCACGTGGGCCAGGGTATCGGCCTTGATGGCGGGATCGGCGGCCAGCACGGCCCGGGCGAGCTCCTCGTCCACCGGCAGCTCCGCGCCGGGGATGGCCCAGTTCCCCTCGGTCCAAAGGGAGAAGCGCGTGCCGAACCCGGTGTGGTTGGGCCCGAGCAGGAGCACGGCGGGCGCGAGGTTGGCCTGGGCCAGGGTCTTGCCGCAGACCCCGCCGGAATAGACGTAGCCCGCGTGGGGCACCATGGCCAGCAGGGTCGGGGCCTCGCTCCGACCCTCGCCCAGGGCCAGGCAGGCGTCCACGGACGCCTTCAACCGGCCGGGATCGCCGTCGTAGAACCGGCCGGCCACGAAAGGTTGCCTCGACATATTCCCTCCTCCGCCCTATTGGGGCGCTGGCGCATACTGCTGCGCCTGCTGTTCCAGCGCATAGGTCTCCAGCTCGGACTTGGCCAGGGTGGCCTGCAGGGAGTCCGGCTTCTTCTCGATGATGTCGGTCAGGAGCTTCTTCCACTCGTCCATGGCCCCGGCCTTGCGGTAGATGCGCGCCAGCTTGAAGCGCGTGGAGGCCCACTCGGGGTTGTCCGGCTTGACGTAACGGTCGTACTCGCGGGCCCACTTGAGGGCCTCTCCGTAGCGCCCGGACCGCTCGGTGGAATAGATGGACATGAGCACCACGTCCTTGATCTTCTCGGGATCGCCTCCGGTCTGCAAGAGCAGGGAGAGCGCCTCCTGGGAGTAGACGAAGACCCGGCGCAGATCCTGCTGCTCCATGGCGGACTTGGCCATGTAGTACATGGCGTAGGCCCGCAGGGCGGGATCGACCTTGACGTCACGGGCCAGCTCGGCCCACATGGGCAGGGCCGCGCCCTCCTCGCCGAGGTTCTGCAGGGACATGGCGCGCGCGTAGTCCATCTGGCGCAACTGCTTGTCGTCCAGCTTCCAGTTCTTCTTGACCATGGTCACCAGGTCGGAAATCTCCTTCCAGGCCAGGCCGTCCAGATAGATGTTCACGGCCATGCCCAGCGCCTTGTCCGACACGCCCGGCGTCTGCCGGGGCTGAAGGTAGGGCCTGAGCAACCCCAGCGCCTTTTCGGGCTGGCCCACCTTCCAGTAGCTCATGGCCACGCCGAGCCTGGTCTGGTCGTTGACCTTGGTGTCCTTCTTGCCGATGAAATCGTAGGTTTCCCAGTAGCGGACCACGCGGCCGTAGAGCCCTTCGTCCACCATGCCGGGCACGGCCAGAGCGAAGACAGCGTCGCCAAGCTGGCGCGCCCTGTCCGCCAGGGCGCTGTCGGGATACTTCTCGATGAGGTCCTGGGCAGCGGTCAGGGCCTCGGGATACTGCTTGTTGAAGGCGTACCACATGGCCAGCTTGAGCTGGGCGACAGGGGCCAGGGGGGAGTCCGGGTACTGCTTGACGATGTCCTGGTACACGACCTCGGGCCGCTTGTTGTAGGGCCGGTTGAACACGTCGCCCATCTGCGGCAGGGTCGGGTCGTCGTAGATGCCCTCCTCGGCCAGGCGCATCTTGGCGACCAGGCCGCCCTCGCTGGTGGGATAGTCCTGCACGGCCTTCTCGTAAATCTGCTTGGCCGCGCCCTTCTCGCCCTGGCGGATGTAGATGTCGCCCAGCCGTGCCAGGACCACGTCCGCCCCCTTGGCCTCGGGGTTCAAGTTGTAGAAGGTGAAATAGTGGTTCTTGGCCTCGCCCCACTTGCCGAGGCGCATCTCCACCCCGCCCGCCAGCCGCAGGAACTCGGGGTTCTCCATGTAGTAGTCGGGCCACCGTTTGTCGATGTAGTCGATGATCTGGTAGGCTTGGTCGTAAAACCCGGTCTTGTCCAGGGAATCGGCCAGGTAGTAGGCCGCCTGCTTGACCAACTCGTGCTCGGGATAGGTCTGGATCAGGTACTGGAACTGGTCGGCCGCCTTCTTGTAGTCGCCTTTCTTGTAATAATATTCGCCCCAGTAATAGCTGATGGACGGGATGTTCTCGTCGTCCGGGTACTTGTCCTGGAGCAGCTTGAAATACGCCTTGGCCTCGGGGAAGTTGCCCACCTTGAGGTTAATCAGGCCGAGGTTGAGCAGGGCGTGGGGCACCCGGTTGGAGTGCAGGTTGGCGTTCATCGCTTCAAGGTACGCCTGGGAAATCTCGTCGAACTTGTCGGCCAGGCTGTCGTTGTTGAGCTGCTTCTTGATGTCCGCCAGGGCGTAGAGGGCCTCCTCACGCGTGGCGTCGTCCAGGGCGGGGCTGAGCAGGGCCTTCTCGTAGATCTCCTGGGCCTCCGGCAGGTTGCCGTTGAACATCAGGGTCTGGGCCTCGTAGATCTGGTTCTTCAGCTCCTCCCTGGCGGCCTGGGCCGCAAGGGTGGCGTTGTCCGTGGCGGGCGCTTCGGCGCTTCCCTCACCGGCCGGCGCCGCGCCTTCGGCGGGAACGATGCTCTCTGCGGGTACGGCCCCTTCGATAGGCGCTGGCGCGGCGGCCTGCTCGGCCGGGGACTGGACCGCCTGGGCCTGCCGGTCCGGAGCCGGGGGCTCCACCGCGACGTGGACCGTGGCCGCCTCCTCGGCCGTGGGCTCAGGCGGCGGCGCGCCCGGAACCACGGAGGGCGGCGGCACCACGCTTCCACCGGCCTGCCCCGCGCCGGACACCTCTGCCGTGGCCACGGGAAGAACCGCCGCCTGGGGCGCGGACCGGGGCAACGGCTGAGGCGCCGGTTGCGCGATCGGCTGCGAAACGGGCTGCGCGCCGGGAGGCGGTGTCACGCCTCCGACCACCTCTCCCGCACCGGACTCGCCGGGGGGAGGCGTCACCACGCCGAAGGCCGCCTGCCCCTCCGGAGCAGCCACGGGCTCGGCCACGGCGCTGCCGCCCGCATCGGGCCCGGCCAGCTCCGCGAACTTGACCTCCTCGGCCGTCTTGTTCACGGCCTTGAAGCGGAGCTCGTTGCCGGAAGGCGGAACGGCGGGCGCGTGCTGGTCAGGCTGGACAGCGATGGGCTGCTCGGTGACGGGCCGCCCGGTATCGGATTGCGCCAGGGACGGCTGCGCCACGGCCCCGTCCTGTCCGGGCGGGGGGGCCACTTCGGTGCGGACCGAATAGGGCACGGAGAAAAACGGTTTGCGGTCGCCCGCGCCGCCCTGCTCGGGCGGCAGGTCTCCCTCGACCCGGTCGGCCTGGACGGCCTGAGCCTGGGGCTGCGCGGCCTGCAGGGCCGGGGCGGCCTGGGGCTGCGCCGCCGTCGGCGCAGGGGCCGGGGCCACGGCCGGGGCCGAAGCCGGAGCCGGCGTGTCGTGCTTGGCCGGCCGCCAGCGTGCGCCGATGGGGTCGCGATAAATCTGCAACAGGAACTGCGGCTTGCCCGGCACCGGGATGCGGATGAAGCCGAAGGCGTCGGTCCGGGTGTCGATCTCCACCGTGTTGTCGCCCACGCGGATGGCCTTGACCAGCTTGCCGGGGAAATCCTTGCTGCCCGGCCTGGCCTCGCTCCCCCACACCCCGGCGGGCAGGGTTACCACCAGGGAGCGCTTGCCGTCGCGCTGCACCGACATCTCCGGCAACACACCGGCATCAAAGGAAAAAGTCAGCTTGTCGGAGTCGCCCAGGGGCTGGACGTTGACCCGCAGCGCAGCCGCCGGATGGGGCAGGAACAACCCGGCAACAAGGGCCCACAACAGGGGCCAGAGTGGAATTTTGGCGCTTTTCACAGTCACAACGAGTGGTTATGCAATTGTCGTGCTACCGGCCGCACGGCCGGTTTTGCCCCCCCGATTACAACAGTCCCCGTTTCTTGAGCTTCTCGATGAGCGTGGTCCGTTTGATGCCCACCAGTTCAGCGGCCTTGTTCTTGACCCCGTCCGCCTGTTCCAGGGCTTCGTCCAGAAGCCGCCCCTCGATGGCCTCCATGAATTCCTTGAGCTTGAGCTGGTGGTCATCCATGTCGCGCAGGGTCGGCCAGGCGAAGCCCGCGGGCCGGGGCGGGGCCAGCTCCTCCACCCGGCGGAGCGGCTTCTCGCCGATGTCCTCGAATATCTTGGCGGGCAGGTCCTCGGGCAGCACCTCGCTGCCGTCGCACAGGATGGACATGCGCTCCATGAAGTTCTCCAGCTCGCGCACGTTGCCGGGCCAGGAGTAGGTCAGCAGCATTTCCCTGGCCTGGTCCGAGATGCCGAGCCGCCTGCGGTCCTTGTGGTTGCAGTGGCCGGAGAGGAAGTGCTCGGCCAGGAGCAGGATGTCGCCGCCCCGCTCCCTCAGCGGCGGCAGGTGCAGGGGAATGACGTTCAGGCGGTAGAAGAGGTCCTCGCGAAACCGGCCCGCCTTGACGTCGCCCTCCAGGTCCCGGTTGGTGGCGGCCACCACGCGGACGTCCACCTTCTTGATGACCGTGCCGCCCACGCGCTCGATCTCCTTCTCCTGGAGGGCGCGCAGGATCTTGACCTGAAGGCTCAGGTCCATCTCGCCGATCTCGTCCAGGAAGATGGTGCCGCCGTCCGCCAGCTCGAACCGGCCCGGGCGCGTCCGGACCGCGTGGGTGAAGGCCCCCTTCTCGTGGCCGAAGAGCTCGGACTCCAGCAGCTCCTTGGGGATGGCCCCGCAGTTGATGGGGACGAAGGCGGCCTCCCGCCGGACGCTGTTCCGGTGCAGGGCGCGGACCAGAAGCTCCTTGCCGGTCCCGGATTCGCCCGTGACCAGCACTGTGCTGTCCGTGGGCGCAACCTTGCCCAGGACCTTGAACACCTCGGCCAGGGCCGGGCTGTTGCCGATGATGCCATCCAGGTTCAGGGCCATCGCTCCTCCGTAATCACGTGGAAATGCAACCGAAGGAGACGGCGTCTCCCCGGACTATTTCTTTAAATATACATCTTCCCTGTCAAGAAACTGACATGCTGTCAACGGGTGAATGGGGAATTTATAAAAAAAATCTAGATGGAAGCGGCCGCCCGGGCGGGCGTGCCGGAAGCGCCGGTGACCGGCCGAAGCGACGTGGCCCGGACAACCCGCTGTTTCGACTATTCTTTCGGCAGCTCTTTCAAGGCATTGTCGATGCGGCGGATCCATTCGTCAGGCACGGCCCGGCTGTACATCAGGTAGCGCTTGTTGCCCTCGATGACGTCGGCGAGGGGCTGGCTCTCGAAGATGGCCGGGTTCAAATGATTCTTGCGGATCAGGGACTCGATGGCCTCCGGGGACATGAGGAGGTAGGCGAACCGCTCTTCGGCCAGCATGCCGATCATCCGGCCATAGCCGCCAACCACCCGGACGGCGTCTGGCTTCTCCCGGCGAATGATGGCGTCGGCCGTGGGCCCCAGCGAATAACCATCCAGCAGCCCGAGCCGGAGTTTTTTGTCCCGCAGCAGGTCCGCCAGCGTGTTCCGGCCCTCGAAGCGCGCCGCCTGCTTCTTGAGGTACACGGCCCGCAACTGCTTGTTCTCGTAGAGCAACCGGGAAAACTTGTACACGCTCTCCCGCTCGGGAGTCCAAAACCAGCCGATGGAGACGAGGGGCCGATCCAGTTGCAGGTTGACCAGGACCCGCTTGGCGGGCAGGCACTCCCAGGAAAGCACCGGAACGCCCGCCCGCTCGAAGGCGTGGCGGGCCAGCTTGAGCAGGAAGCCGTCCGGCCGTCCCTCGGCGTCGGGGTAATAGTAGGGCGGGAAGTCGATGTACTGGACCTCCAGCCCGCGACTGCCGTCCGCCATCCCGATGCGGGCGGGCAGCAGGACGCAGCAGACGACAAGAAGCAACGCCCCCGCGAAACAAAGCGCCCGGCTGGCCGGACGATGGTATGTCTTTGGCCGCCAATTGTGCATTATGCGGAACTTAATCCAACAGGAGAAAAAAGAAAAGTCTTTCGCTGAATGATCGGACGCTCAATGGCTCTATCCCCTGCGCAGGATCTCCTTGGCCGGAATCAGGGCCGTGGCCGCCGCGCCCACGATGTTTCCCGCCACGCCGGGGCCGTCCCCGGCCACGAACAGGCCGTCCACGGCCGTCTCCAGGTGCTTGCGGGTGTCCACCTGGGTGGCGAAGAACTTGATCTCCGGGGCATAGAGCAGGGTCTCGTCGTTGGACACGCCGGGCACCACGTTGTTCAACTGCTCCAGGCCGTCCATCAGGTTGGTGACGATGCGTTCGGGCAAGGCCATGGCGATGTCGCCGGGCACCACGTTCTTCATGGTCGGCTCGATGTAGCCGCTGCCGATGCGCGCCCAGGTGGAGCGGCGGCCCCGGCGCAGGTCGCCGAAACGCTGGAGGATGGGCTTTCCCCCGCCGATGAGGGTGGCCAGGCGGCCGATGGACTCGCCGTAGGCCTGGTTGTCCTCCACCGGGTCGTTGAGCACGACCTTGGAGAGAAAGGCGAAGTTGGTGTTGCATGACTTGGTGTTCATCAGGGCGTGGCCGTTGACGCAGACGAAGTCCTGGTAGTTCTCCAGGGCCACGAACCCGCCGTAGTTCGTGCAGAAGGTCCGGGTCTGGTCGTCGTACTTGTTGGTGCGCACGAAAAAGGTCGGGTCGTAGATGACCGAGCAGAGGTCCTGCATGATCTCGTTGTGCACCTCCACGCGCACGCCCACCTCGATGCCGCGCTGGGACACGCCGATGCCGTGGCGGCGGACCACCCCGGCCACCCACTCCGCACCCACCCGGCCCGGGGCCAGGATGACGTTTTTGGCCGTGTATTCCCGCCGGCTGGAGACCACGCCGCGCACCCGGCCGTCCTTGACCACCAGGTCCTTGACCTCCTCTGAGGTGTGGAAGGTCACGCCCCGCTCCATGATATGGTCGGCCATGGCGGCGATGTGTCCGGGCAGGTTGTCGCTGCCCAGGTGCTTCTGCTTGATGACCAGCAGGTCGATGCCGTGCTTGCGGGCCTCCTTGCGGATTTCCTTGGCCTTTTCCATGTCCGTGGGGAAGACCTTTCCGTCCATGCCGAACCGGTTGAAGATCGCCTCGGTCTCGTCGATGAGCGCCTCGGCCTCGGCCGCGCCCAGGAACTGAGTCAGGTCGGTCTTGCCGAGCTTGTGGATGAAGTTGAGCTTGCCGTCGGAAAAGAGCCCGGCCCCGCCGATGCCGCAGAGGATGTTGCAGGGGCGGCACTTGAGGCACTCCTGGTCGCCCGAGAGCGGACAGGTGCGGGTCAGCGGGCGCTTGCCCTTGTCGATGAGCAGCACCGAAAGGTCGGAGTGCTCGGAAAGGTAATACGCGGCGAACAGCCCGGCCGGGCCGCCGCCCACGATGATAACGTCGAAATCGGTCTTCACGGTCTTGGGGGTCATGGTCGTCTCCTGTACGCAAGTATGGCCCGTGTCGGACCGCGCCCGGAAAGGGGCGCGCGCGAACGGGCCATGATAGACCGTAAGTCACGGGGCAATGAAGTGTCAACCCGCCCGGAGGTCAGGCGATCATGTCCAGGAGGTGGCCGGTCATCTCCTCGGAGGCGCGCACGGCCGCCACGTTGGCGGAGAAGGCGTGGCCGGTGGAGATCATGTCCACCATATCCCGGCCGATGTCGGTGTTGGAGCCCTCCGCGCCGTCGACGAACGGACCGGCGGACGTGGACCGACGGATGTCGGCCACGCGCACGCCCTCCCCTTCCGGGCCGGACTCGAAGGCCACCGACGAGGCCTTGAAGCCGTCGGTGTCCGCGTTGGCGATGTTGTTGGCCGAGACCTGCTGGGCGACGCCCAGCGCGGAGAGGGCCGAGACGTTGGGTTCGGACATGGTCGATCACCCCTTCGGGGAAGGGAAGCAGCCCGGGGCCAAGCTAGCCCGTTTCGGTCCCCCGCGCAACCGGGCTAGAAGATGACCTTGCCGGGCCAGGCCAGGATGAAGGCGTCCGAGCCCTTGAATAGCTTGATGGAGATGGCCTTGAGCTCCTGGCTGATGTCCTTCTTGGCCCCGATGATGAACGAGACGTTCTCCCGGTCCACGACCTTGCCGTCCACGAGGGAGCCGCCCTGGCAGGACCCGAGCTCGGTGTACCCGCCCGCCAGCTTCAGCGCCGCCTTCTTGAACTCCAGGATGATGGGCGAGGCGTCCGAGCCGTCGGGCAGGACGGCGGGCACGACCACGAAATGGACGAAGAACGGCTGCTGCTCGGCCGCCTGGGCCGGACCGGCGAGGAAGCCGAAGGCGAGGAGCAGGCCGAACAGACACACGGACACCGAAAGAGCGGACAAACGTTTCATGGGAACCTCCAGCACGTTCAGGTTTGGGATTCCCTTCTATACCGATTGCGCCGCTGTTTTCAATGGGGCTGCCGCAGGGGGCTCACTTCCCGCTTTCGATCACGGCGAAGGCCGAGTGGTTGTGGATGGACTCGAAGCTCTCCACCTCCACCTTGTACCAGGTGACCTGGGGGTGGCTGGCCAGGCCGTCGGCGGCGGCCCTGACCACGTCCTCCACAAAGGTCGGGTGGGCGAAGGCCGTCTCGGTGACGAACTTCTCGTCCTCGCGCTTGAGCAGCGAATAGACCGGGCAGGACCCGGCCTTCTCGCCGATCTCGATCAGGTCCTCCAGCCAGAGCAGGCCGGTGTACCGGGTCAGGATGCGGACCTCGGCCCGCTGGGAGTGCGCGCCCTCGTCCGAGATGGCCTTGGAGCACGGGCACACGGTCATCACCGGCACGTCCGCGCCCAGGGTGAAGGTCAGCTTGCCGTTTTCGAGCAGGCCGTCCACCCGGCAGGTGTAGTCCATGACCCCGACCGTGCCGCTCACCGGGGAGCGGCGGCGCAGGAAATAGGGAAAGACGAAACGCGCGTGGGCGTTGCGCGCCTGGAGCCGCCCGACGATGTCGTCCAGCAGGGTGCGGAAGGAATGGTAGTCCAGCTCGCCCGACCAGTGCTCCAGTGCCTCCAGGAACCGGCTCATGTGCGTGCCCTTGAACTCGGCGGGCAGGTCCACGGCCAGGGAGACCTGGGCCACGGTGTGCTGGATGCCGGAATCCCGCTCGCGCACGACGAGCGGGACCTTGAGGCCCTTCACGCCCACCCGGTCGATGGGCATGGCTATCTCCGCCTGATGCTTCTGAACGTCTTCCATCTAGATCAGGTCCTTGCCGGTGGTGGTCAGGGCCAGGTGGCCGTGCTTGACTCCCTTGGTGGAAATGAGCTTCTGGCCCAGCTCCTTGATGGTCTCGGCGTCGCCCTTGAGGATGATGACCTCCAGGCAGTTGAAGTGGTCCAGGTGGACGTGCAGGGACGACTGGATCACCTCGTGGGAGTCGTGCTGGATCTCGGTCAGCTTCTGGGAAAGCCCGGACTTGTGGTGGTCGTAGACCAGGGTCAGGGTCCCGGCCAGGTCGCCCTCGGCCTGCTCCCATTCGCGCTGCACCAGCGTGTTGCGGATCAGGTCGCGGATGGCTTCGGAACGCGTCTGGTAGCTGCGCTCGCCGCAGAGCTGGTCAAACTTGTCCAGCAGCTCGGAGTCCAGTGAAACGCCGAATCGGATGGTCTTGCCCATTATTCTCCTCCACTTCCGGGGAGCCGCAGCTCCCACAGGTTCACCGTTGCGTTCTGGCCGCACAGGGCGACCTTTTCCACGGTCAGCTTCTCGGCCGAAAAGCCCTGCTCGCGCACCAGGTCCCACACGGGCCGGGAAACGGTGCGCACCGGCTCGCCGATCCAGATTCTGCCGCCGGGCGCCAGGGCGTGGCGGAAGAGCCGGATGAGCGGGTCGAAAAATCGCTTTTCATAGAGCACGTCCCCACCCCAGAGGAACTCGAAGGCCCCGGCCTTCAGGGCGGGCTGCCGCCAGTCCATCCAGGTCCAGAGCGGCTGGTCCACGCCGTTGAGAGCCGCGTTGCGCCGGGCGAAACGCACGGCGGGCCATTCGTAGTCGAAGGCCACCACCCGCGCCCCGGCCGAGGACGCGACCATGCCGGTCAGCCCCAGGCCGCAGCCGATATCCAGGCAGGGACGGCCGCGCAGCTCGTCCGCATGGCGCAGGATGTGCCGGGCCAGGAGCACGCTGGCGGGCCAGACCTCGGCCCAGTACGGCAGCCGCTCGTCCTCGCCCATGTCCGCGCCGTCCATGGCGTCCCACAAGGCCTCCATGTCCGCGGCGCGGTCCAGCAGCCAGGCGCGGCCTTCCACCTCCACCGTCACCCGCGAACCGGGGTCGAGTCGCATTTCCGAAACGTTTTCTTTCATGTCCGCCGCTGAAACTACGCTTCGGCCGTGTTATCGTCAACCGAATCAGTAATACCTTTAGCACCACTTCGCAGTATTTGGTATAACTATATAGTAATAAACGGACGGGAATTTCAAAGGGAAGGGACAGCGAGAATCCGCAACCGGGGCGGGACCTGCGCGTCAAATAATTGACACACAAGAACCCTTGTTCGGCGGGCGGGAAAAATAATGGCGAAAGCGTCATTTTTTTTACTATTTCCAAGATAATTCTCCCGTGCTACACACGGGCCACTCAACCGAGAAACCACTGCTACCCAGCCAAGGAGAGGATATGATCCCCGAAGATCTCAAGTATGCGAAATCCCACGAATGGTGCAAGGTGGACGGCGACGTCGCCACCGTGGGCATCACCCACTTCGCCCAGGAGCAGCTGGGCGACCTGACCTTTGTGGAGCTGCCCGAAGTGGGCGACACCTTCGAGGCCGGGGCCGAAATGGGCTCCGTGGAATCCGTCAAGGCGGCCAGCGAGATTTATTCCCCGGTGGCCGGCGAGGTCGTCGAGGTCAACGAGGCCCTGGCCGACGCGCCCGAGAAGGTCAACGAGGACCCCTACGGCGCGGGGTGGATGATCAAGTTCAAGCTCGCGGCCGAGCCGGCCGGGCTGCTGGACGCCGAGGCCTACGCCGCCGTGGTCGAGTCCGAAGGCCACTAGATCGAAACCACGGGGCCGGGGCGAACGTCCCGGCCCTCTCTTTTTCAACACCGCCAAGCAAGGCAGGTTACCCTATGCCCTATGTTCCCCATACCGAAGCGGAAGTCCGGGAAATGCTCGCGACCATCGGCGTCGGGTCCATCGAGGACCTCTTCGCCGAAATCACCCCCGAGATGCGCCCCAAGAGCTTTGACCTTCCCGAGGGACTCAGCGAAATGGAGGTCCTCTCCCGGCTTGAGGCCATGGCCTCCCGCAACGCCACCGACCGCGTCAGCTTCCTGGGCGCGGGATTCTACGACCACTACATCCCGGCGACTGTGGACGCGCTGACCATGCGCGGCGAGTTCTACACCGCCTACACCCCCTATCAGCCCGAGGCCTCCCAGGGAACCCTCCAGGCGATCTTCGAGTACCAGACCGCCGTGACCCGACTGTTCGGCATGCAGTGCGCCAACGCCAGCGTCTACGACGGCGGCACCGCCCTGTACGAGGCGGCCATGATGGCCGTGCGCAAGACCAAACGGCGCAAGATCGTGGTCTCCGAGGCCCTGAACCCCATCTACCGTGTCATGCTCGACTCCTACACCTCCAACCTGGATGTGGAGCTCGTCACCGTTCCCCACAAGGGCGGCATGACCGACATGGACGGCCTCAAGGCGGCCATCGACGGCGACACCGCCGCCGTTATGGTCCAGAACCCGAACTTCTTCGGCTCGATCAACGACTTCACCGGGCTCTTCGCCGCCGCCAGGGAAAAGAAGGCCGTCTCGGTCATCTCCGCTTACCCGGTCATGGCCGCCCTGCTCAAGACGCCGGGCGCCATGGGCGCGGACGTGGCGGTGGCCGAGGGCCAGTCGCTGGGCCTGCCGCTCTCCTTCGGCGGCCCCTACCTGGGCATCATGACCTGCACCAAGGACATGGTCCGCCAGATGCCCGGCCGCATTGTCGGCCGCACGGCCGACACCCGGGGCCGCACCGGCTACGTGCTGACCCTCCAGGCCCGCGAGCAGCACATCCGCCGCCAGAAGGCCACCTCCAACATCTGCTCCAACCAGTCGCTGTGCGCCCTGCGCACCCTGGTCCATCTCTGCTCGCTGGGCGAGATGGGGCTCAAGCGCGCGGCCCGCGTCTCCGTCGAGCGCGCCCACCTCTGCGCCGAGCGGCTCACGGCCGTGGAGGGCGTGGAGCTGCTGACCAAGGGGGCATTCGGCAACGAGTTCGCCGTGACCCTGCCGGTCAACGCCTACGACGTCATCGCCAAGCTGGCGGCCCGGGGCTACGTGCCCGGCTTCCCGCTCGGCCGCTACTACAAGGACCTGGACAACGGCCTGCTGGTGGCCTGCACCGAGAAGACGAGCGAGGAGCAAATCGGCATCTTCGCCGAGATGCTCAAGGGAGCGCTGAGATGAAGACCATATTCGAAGAATCCGTACCCGGCCGCGAAGGCTGCTGGCCCTGCGAGGGCATGTCCGAAGAGGCGTACATCCCCAAGGAGATGCTGCGCGACGGCGAAATAGGCCTGCCCAGCGCGGGCGAGCTGGACGTGGTCCGCCACTTCACCAGGCTCTCCAAGCGCAACTACGGGGTGGACGGCAACTTCTATCCCCTGGGGTCGTGCACCATGAAGTACAACCCCAAATTCACCGAGGTGGCCGCCGCCATGCCCGGCTTCACCCGGCTGCACCCGGTGCTGCCGCAGCTCCAGGGCGCGGGCGGCCTGTGCCAGGGGGCGCTGGAGGTCATGTACGAGACCGAGCGCCTGCTCTGCGAGATCACCGGCATGCACGCCTTCACCCTGCACCCCATGGCGGGCGCGCACGGCGAACTGACCGGCGTCATGCTCATCGCCGCCTACCACAAGGACAAGGGCAACAAGAAGACCAAGATCATCGTGCCCGATTCGGCCCACGGCACCAACCCGGCCTCGGCCTCCATCGCGGGCTTCGACGTGGTGAGCGTCCCGTCGAACAACGGCATCGTGGACCCGGCCGCACTGGTCGAGGTCCTGGACGACGAGGTGGCGGGCATGATGATGACCTGCCCGAACACGCTCGGCCTGTTCGAGAGCAACCTGCCCGAAATTGTCCGCCTGCTGCACGAGAAGGACGCCCTGCTCTACTACGACGGCGCGAACATGAACGCCATCATGGGCAAGATGCGCGTGGGCGACGTGGGCTTCGACGTGGTCCACCTCAACCTGCACAAGACCCTCGCCACCCCGCACGGCGGCGGCGGCCCCGGCTCCGGCCCGGTGGGCGTCAGCGAGAAGCTGCTCCCCTACCTGCCCGTCTCCCGCGTGGAGAAGCAGGAGGACGGCCGCTTCCGGCTCAACTACAACCACCCGAAATCCATCGGCTACGTGGCCCCGTTCTACGGCAACTTCGGCGTGGTGCTCAAGGCCTACGCCTACATCCTGCGCCTCGGGCGCACCGGCCTGATCCGGGCCACGGAGAACGCGGTCCTCTCGGCCAACTACATCCGCAAGCGGCTGGCGGGCCACTTCGAGGTTCCCTTTGACCGCATCTGCATGCACGAGTTCGTGGCCACGGCCGCGCCCCAGGCGGAAAAGGGCGTCCACGCCCTGGACATCGCCAAGGCGCTGCTCGACAAGGGCTACCACGCCCCCACGATCTACTTCCCGCTCATCGTGCCCGAGGCCATCATGATCGAGCCCACCGAGACCGAGAACAAGGCCACCCTGGACGAGTTCATCGACGCCCTCATCGAGATCGCCGAGCGGGTGGACACCGATCCCGCGTCCATCCAGGCCGCCCCGGTGACCCTGCCCGTGACCCGGCTGGACGAGACCCGTGCCGCCCGCGCCATGGAGCTGACCGATGACTTATGATGTGGCGGTGATCGGCGCCGGGCCCGGCGGCTTTGACGCCGCCGTGGAAAGCGCCCGCTACGGGCTGAAGGTCGCGCTGGTCGAAAAGCGCGACCTGGGCGGCACCTGCCTGAACCGGGGGTGCATCCCGACCAAGCTCTGGCTCGGCGCGACCTCTGCCATCGAAGAGCTCAGAAACCAGTCCCGGCTCAAGGTGGCATCGGGCGAGGTGGCGGTGGATTTCGCCGCCCTCCAGAACCGGGTGCAAAAGCACCTGGCCGGGACCCGCAAGGCCATGGCCGCACAGCTTGGGGAGCTCGGCATCGACCTCCACCAGGGCGAGGGCAACCTGTCCGAACCCGGCAAGGTCCTGGTCAGGGGCGAGGACGGCGAAACCGTCCTGGGATACAAGAACCTGGTCATCGCAACCGGGTCCAGGCCGACCTTCTTCCCCGGCCTGGAACCCGACGGCGACTGCGTGCTCGACTCCGACATGTTCCTCGACCAGAAGACCATGCCCGCCTCGCTCATCGTGGTGGGCGCGGGCTTCATCGGCCTGGAGATGGCCCAGGTGGCCCACCGATTCGGCGCGAAGATCACGGTCATCGACGCCATGGACCGCGTGGCCCCGCTGGAGGACCCCGAGGTCTCCCAGGCCCTGGGCGCGATCTTCAAGCGCTGGAAATGGGACATCCGCCTGTCCCAGCGCGTGGCGGGCTGCGCCACCGTGGACGGCCGGGCCGAGCTGACCCTGGACAGCCGGGAAAAGCTCACGGCCGACAAGATCCTCGTCGCCGTCGGCCGCGGCCCGGTCACGGACAACATCGGCCTGCGCAAGGCCGGGGTCGAGCTCCAGTTCGGCAAGGCAGTGGTCAACGAGTTCCTGGAGGCCGCACCCAACGTCTACGCCATCGGCGACGCCAACGGCCACATCCAGTTGGCCCACGCCGCGTCGCACCAGGCCCACTACGTGGCCGCGCGCATGGCGGGCCGCATGGAGGGCCCCTACGTCCCCGGCCCGGTCCCGAGCGTGCTCTACGGCTCGCCCGAGGTCATGCGCGTGGGCCAGACCGAGACGGACGCCTTCCTCCAGGACTACGACACCACCGAGACCTCCAAGGCCATGCTGGCGGCCAACCCCATGGCCCAGGCCCACGCGGCCACCCAAGGGTTCGTCAAGGTCATTTGGTCGGCGGGCAAGGTGGTGGGCGTCACCGCCGTGGGCCACGACGTGTCCCGGCTGTGCACCGCCGCCACCCTCATCGTGGCCCAGGGCTGGCGCGAGGTGGACATCCATTCGATCATGTTCGCCCACCCGTCCCTGGACGAGGCGCTGCTGACGGCCCTGCGCGCCGAACGTACGAGGGTCTGCTGACCATGCGCTTCGAAATCCCCGGGCAGGACCCGCTGGAGCTGGAGCACCTGGTCTGCGACTACAACGGCACCATCGCCGAGGACGGCCGCCTCATCCCCGGCGTGGCCGACGCCCTGAACCGGCTGGCGAATTCGCTGACCGTCCATGTGGTCACGGCCGACACCCACGGCTCGGCCCGGCGTGAGCTGGAAGGCGTGCGCTGCCAGTTGACCATCATCGGCCACGAGGACCAGAACCACGACAAGCGGGACTTCGTGCGTCGGCTCGGCAGTTCGTCGGTCATCGCCCTGGGCAACGGCCGCAACGACGAAGACATGCTCCGCGAGGCGGCCCTCGGCATCGTCCTGGTCCTGGCCGAAGGCGCGTTCACCCGCGCCCTCATGGCCTCGGACCTGGTCTGCACCTCCGCCCTGGACGCCCTGGCCCTGTTCGAGAAACCCGGCCGACTCATCTCCGGCCTGCGAAACCGATGATACTCGACATCCTGGAAAACGGCGACCGATACGCCCACCTGCATCCGCTGCTGCCCACGGCCTTCGCCGTGCTCTCCCGCTCCGACCTGGACCGCCTTCCCGACGGCAGGCTGGAGATCGACGGGGACGCCATCTACGCCATGGTCATACGCGGTCCGGGCAAGGCCCCGGACGAAGCGCTGCTGGAGACCCACGACCGCCACCTCGACGTGCACTACGTCATCGCGGGCGAGGACCAGGTCGGCTGGAAGGCGCGGACGCGCCTGTCCACCCCGGCCGTGCGGACGGGCGAGGACGTGGCCTTCTACGCCGAGGAGCCCGACGTGGTCACCCCGCTCGGCCCCGGCGATTTCGCCATCCACTTCCCCGAAGACGCCCACCGGCCCATGGTTTCGCCGGGCGACGTCCACAAGGTCGTGGTCAAGATCGCGCTGTAACGACGGTTTCGCCGACGATATCAATGAAAAGGCGCTCCCCCCGGAGCGCCTTTTTTTCGCGCCATCCTTTTTCCCCGCCCCCCCCTTCCCGCATTGCGATTGGACCGCGACCGCGCCCGGCGGCCTGGACTGATGGAAACGAAACGGCCACCCGACCAAGAGGGCGAACCGAACGCCCGGCCGGGTTGCGCCCGCCCGCCGTGCAAAGGGAAAGGCCGGGAATCCATGCGGGTTCCCGGCCTTTGATTGATTCCCGATTCGGGAGCTACACGTCCGAGAACTGCTTCTGAAGCATGATGTTCAGGATGGTCTTGTCGGTCTCGATCATACCGTCCGT
>NZ_JAQUWN010000074.1 GCF_028692895.1 Pseudodesulfovibrio sp. | reverse complement strand
GGCAGGGAGAAGCGGAAGATGGCTCCGTGGCCGAACTCGGACTCCACGCCGATGGTCCCACCATGGGCCTCCACGATCTTGGGGACGATGGCCAGACCGAGCCCGGTGCTGCCCTCCCCGGCCGTGGGCCGGACGCTGGTGCGGCGGAAGGACTGGAAGAGCAGGTCCGCCTCGCCGGGCGGGATGCCCTGCCCCTGGTCGATGACCGAGACCACGGCCCGGCCGTCGGCCGCCTCCAGGGTGACCCGGACGGCGGTGCCAACGGGCGAGAACTTGATGGCGTTGCTCAGCAGGTTGTCCAGCACCTGGCCCACGCGCCGGGCGTCGAAGGCGAAGCGCGGCGCGTCCCCTTCGAGGGG
This sequence comes from Pseudodesulfovibrio sp., assembly GCF_028692895.1. Taxonomy (GTDB): domain Bacteria; phylum Desulfobacterota; class Desulfovibrionia; order Desulfovibrionales; family Desulfovibrionaceae; genus Pseudodesulfovibrio. The sequence goes on along the minus strand of NZ_JAQUWN010000074.1, from coordinate 16,389 downwards.
GTGTATGGTGATGGACTTGGCCTTGGCGGCCAGGGAATGGAAATGGATGGCCTGGGCCGCCACCTCGGCCAGGCTGGCCTCGCGCAGCTCCAGGCGCAGTTGCCCGGCCTCGATGACCGAAATGTCCAGCAGGTCGCTGACCAGGGTGTTCATCTGGAGATTGGCCGAGTGGATGAACTCGATGACCTCCCGCTGCTCGGTGGCCAGTTCGCCGTAGACGTTGTCGAGGAGCATCTCGCTCAGCCCGTTGATGCCGTTGATGGGGCTGCGCAGGTCGTGGACGGCCATGCCCAGAAACTGGTTCTTGATCCGGTTGGCCCGCTCCAGTTGGCGGACGACCTCGGCCATCTCCACGCAGCGGTCCACCCGGCAATGGAATTCCTCGGCCTCGAAGGGCTTGGGGAGAAAATCGTTGGCCCCGTGCTTGATGAACCGGACCGAAAGCTGCGGCTCGCGGGACGAGGATATGCCGATGACCGGCAGCGAGTTGCGGCTGTACCCGGCCCGGATGGCCTTGACCAGGGACACGCCGTCCAGACCGTCCAGCAGGTAGTCCACGATGACCAGGCCGATGCCGCCGTCGGTGCGCAGGACGTCCAGGGCCGTCCGACCGTCGACAGCCTCCACCACCTGGAACATCTGGCGCAGGAGCAGGGAGCGCAGCAGGGCGCGGAACGAAGCAGAGTCCTCCACCACCAGCACCCGGATGCCGCGATTGCGCCGCAGCCGCCGGATGTAGTCCACGACGTTGCCCACGGCCTGGCCGTCCTTGACCACGTAGTCGACAACCCCCTTGGCGGACATGCGCCTGCGGCTGGCGGGGGTGAAGTCGGAGGAGAAGATGAGGCTGGGCACGCCCCGGGCCCGGAAGAGGTCCACGACCTCGCCGTCGGGCGCGTCGCCCAGGGTCAGGTTCAGGACGGCCAGGAACAGGTCGTCGCCCCCCCGGTCGAGGCAGGCCTCGGCTTCGGCATAGCTGGAGGCCGCCTCCACCCGCACGGGGAAGGCCGCTTCGATGGACCGTTGCAGCTCCTGGGCGAGGGGCTGGCTGTCCTCGACCACAAGGATGCGGCTTGGCGCCGCGGCGTCGTCAAAGGTATCCATTCCGCCTCCAGCCACAATACGTAGCACGGGGCGAAAACACGGAGAAGTCCGTTATAATCTAGTCGGCGAGAGTGACGGAGAAGCCCTTGTCGCAGAGCATCTTGACGGAGACCGCGCCCTCGCGCAGCACGGCCAGGCGGGAGGAGCCCAGGACCCGGACCACGGTGGAGGGGTTGCCGCCGCGCGGCCACGGCGGATCGTAATAGACCGCGCCAGCCTGTTCCTCAAGGCGGGGATCGATGTCCTCGGGCAGGGCCACGGGCTTGTGGCCGCTGATGTTGGCGCTGGTGGCCACGATGGGCCGCTTGAGCCGCCGGGCCAGTTCGGAGGCGAAGGGATGTCCGCTCCAGCGCACCGAGGTGCAGCCCTCTTCGTCGCAGAGCTGGCGGGGGAGTTCGGGCAGGGCCTTGACCAGGATGGAGAGCGGGCCGGGCCAGAAACACTGAGCCAGATGCTCCAGCGCGGCCGGGCGCTCGGCCGTGACCAGGGGGAGCATCTGCACGCCGCCGATGATAAGGGGAAGCGGCTTGGCCTTGGGACGCGCCTTGATTTCGATGACCCGCTCGCACGCGGCCGCGTTGCCGCCGTCGCAGCCGAGGGCGTACAGGGTCTCCGTGGGGTAGATCACCACCTGACCGGCGAGCATCGCTTTGAGCAGATTGAACAAGGGCTACCTCCCGTCCGACAGCGCCCATCCCTTCGGGCCGCCGCGGCGAACATGGCGGTTTGTGTATACCCGAACGGGCTTTTTTTCAATGAAAAAACGGCTCCCCGCCCCGTTCAGCGCGAGCACCAGTCCTTGCGCATGGCCTCCAGCTCCTCCTCGTCGAAGGTGGGGGCGTCGTAAAGCCCGGCCTGGCGGCGCTGCTTGAAGGCCTCGTAGAGGATGATGGCGGCGGCCACGGAGACGTTGAAGCTCTGCACCATGCCCTGCATGGGGATGTAGACCTCGTCCGGGACCAGGGCGGCCAGCTCCGGGGCGGTGCCCCGATGCTCGTTGCTGAGGATGACGGCCGTGGGCCTAGTGAAGTCGATGTCCATGACCGGCAGCGCGGTCTCGGAAAAACCGGTGCGCAGCAGATGGAAGCCCGCGCCGCGCAGCTCCTCAACCATGGCGGCGGCGTCCACATGCTCGGTGCGCCGGATCCACTTCTTGGCCGAGGCCGAGGTCTTGCTGCCCAGCTCGGGCCACTGCGAGGAGGTGTAATAGAGGTGGACGTCGGCCACGCCGAAGGCGTCGCAACTGCGCAACACGGCGGAGACGTTGTGCGGGTCCCAGATGTTGTCGAAGACCAGGGTCAGCCCCCTCTGCCGCCGGGCCAGGACCTGCTCGATCCGCTCCCTTCGTCTGTCGGTTATCCAATCAGGCATGCGGGGTAGGTACCCGACTGGCGAACACATGGCAAGGGGAACGGCCGGAGGGGATCGGACCGTCCCATCGCGTTATATTTTGCTATCCCCACATTGACAACTTTTTCGATTACATATGATAACTCACTGCAAGGGCCCTTCTTTTAATCCAACCAGAGGAAACCATGCGAGCTCTCATTGTCGAAGACGAATTCCTGAGCCGGAAGGTGTTGCGGTCGTTTCTCCTGACCCTGTTCGAGGTGGACATCGTGGTCAACGGGCGCGAGGCCGTGGAGGCGTTCAAGCTCGCCCACGAGGAGCGCGCCCCATACGCCCTCGTCCTCATGGACATCATGATGCCCGAGGTGGACGGCATCGAGGCGCTGCGCAAGATCCGCGAGATGGAGGACAAGGACGACCTCAGGCCCCGGGTCAAGGTCATCATGACCACGGCGCTGGATGATCCGCAGACCGTGCTCAAATCCTTCTATGACGGTGAGGCCTCGGGCTACATCGTCAAGCCGGTGTCCAGGGACCTGCTCTACAAAGAGTTGGAAAAGCTGGGACTTCTGAAAAAATAGGCGAACGGGGAACGAGTAATGAGCGACGATCCCATGGTCGAGGAATTCTTTTCCGAGGTCAACGACAAGTACTACCCCCAGGTGATGGAGGGGCTGGAAATGCTGGAGCAGAAGGTCGTGGGCGAGGGCATTGAGATCCTGGCCCGCCCGCTGCACACCATCAAGGGCGTGACCGGCTTCATGGCCGGTTTCGAGCCCGCCTCCCACTTCACCCACAAGATCGAGGACTTCCTGAAGAAGGTCCAGGCGGGCGAGGTGGAGTCCACCACCGGCAACCTGACCCTGCTCTCGCGCGGGATCAACATGATCTTCCAGGTCCTGGAGCAACTGCGCGACGGCGACCGGGACGAGGCCGAGGAGCAGGAGGTGCTGGCCCTCATCCTGGAGGCGTCCCGGAGCGGCCATGTGGAGGCCGAGGCCACGGGCGCGGGCGTGGACGTCACCACCCGGGGCGACGTCACCGTCATCCGGGTCAAGGACCCGCGCGTTCACCTGGAGCCGCAGTACAAGCCGATCATCTCGGCCATCCTCTGCGTGGAACCGGGCGACCGCATCCTGATCGACCTGACCGACGTGCTGACCTTCGGCTCCACGGCCTGGAGCGCGGTCGCCAGCATGGGCGTGACCTTCAAGATCGCGGCCTGCGCCCTCTCGCCCGACGCCAAGCAGGTCCTCTATGCCTGGGGCTTCGACAAGACCATCGCCGTATACCCCGACGCGGACACCTATTTCACGACCCAATAAGGAGCCATCGTGCAGGACAGCATCATCCAATGCATTGAGGACATCGAGAAGCAGATTCTCGAAGCGGCGGACTCCGGCAACAATGTCGGCGCCGCGGTGGATGCGCTCGGCCTGTCGCACGTGAAGCTCTCCAGCGCCGGGGTCATCGCCCTGCTCGACATGCTCACCGACGGCATCACGCCGGTCAACAACGACATCGTCACGGCCATGCTCGGCGTCTGCGAGGCGCAGAAACGGTTCTTCTTCGCCCTGGCCGGGCTGCTCGAAACCGGAGCCGCGTCCATGGGCATCAAGGAATCCAAGCGGTCGGCCGCCGTTATGGAGCCGGAGCCCGAGACCGAGGAGGCCGCCGCCCGCGCCTTCGAGGAGCCGCCCACGGCCGAGGCGGACGGCCCCGAACAGGCGGCCGGGGAAGGGCCCAAGGGAGCGGCCAAGCCCGACGCCAAGGGCAAGCAGGAAAAGGGCCCGGCCGCCCAGGCCATCTCCTCCATCCGCGTGCCCACGGACCGGCTGGACCGGGTCATCGAACTGGTGGGCAAGCTCATGGTCACCTATGCGGTCATCGCCCAGGGCGGGGCCCAGAACCTGACCCAGATGGCCTCCTCCCTGCGCGAGCTGGACAACGTCATCAGCCAGTTGCAGAAGGAGGTGGACGCCATCCGCCTGGTGCCGCTCAAACAGATTTTCATGCCCATGCACCGGCTGGTGAAGAGCCTGAGCCAGAAGATCGGCAAGAAGCTGGACTTCGAGGTCAACGGCGACGACCTGGCCCTGGACAAGACCATCGTGGAAAGCCTGAACGAACCCCTGGTCCACCTGCTCCGGAACGCGGTGGACCACGGCCTGGAGACCCCCGAGGGACGCAAGGCCGCGGGCAAGGACGAGACCGGCCGGGTCACCCTCTCGGCCTGGCGCAAGGGCGACACCGCCTTCATCCAGGTCCGCGACGACGGCCGGGGCCTGGACCCGGATCGCATTATGGCCAAGGCCCTGGAAAAGGGGCTGGCCGACCCCGATAAGGAATACGCCCCCGAAGAAATCCTCCAGTTCGTGCTCCAGTCCGGCTTCTCCACGGCCGAGAAGATCACCGACGTCTCCGGCCGAGGCGTTGGCATGGACGCCGTGGTCAACGCCATCCGCAACACCCTGGACGGCGACGTGGTCATCGAGAGCGACCTGGGCCACGGCGCCGCCTTCACCATCACCATCCCCCTCGACCGCTCGGCCAACGAGGGCATCGTGGACGCCCTGGTCTGCAAGGTGGGCGGCGACACCTTCATCGTGCCCAGCCGCGACGTGGTGGAGATATACATGCCCCGCCTCAACGAGGTGGTGGAGCTGCCCGACGGCCGCGAGACCGTGGACGTGCGCGGCGAGGTCCATTCCCTGCTCCGCCTGGCCGAGTTGCTGGACCTGACCCCGGAGGTGGAGGACATCCAACTGGCCCAGGCCATCGTGGTCCGGGTGGGCGAATACAAGGCCGCCATCCTGGTGGACGAGGTCCTGCGGCAGCAGCAGGTGGTCATCACCGGCTTCACCGTGCCCGTGGAGCAGCTCTTCCACATCCCCATCCTGGGCTACGGCATGATGGGCGAGTCCGACGCCCTGGTCATCAACACCGAGGAGATGCTCCAGCACTTCGAGGCGCGCATCCACCGCGCGGCCGGGAAGCGTCGCTCCTGACAGATCGCGCCTTGACTTGGCCCCTGCCCCCGCATAGGGTGCCTCTGTCCAGGTGTCCTCAATGGACTTCATAGGGAATCCCGTGGAAATCGGGAGCGGACCCGCCGCCGTGACGCTCTGCCATTTCGTCTCCATCATGCCACTGGCCTTGCGCTGGGAAGGCGGAGACGGAGGAGCCAGCCGGAAGACCTGCCAGGATGCGACAACGGTCTGCCCCGGTGGTACGTGGGCTTGCCACCCGTGGTGATTGAGAAGGGAAAAACGGCCCCCTTCCTTCGAAAGCGTGAAGGATGGGGGTTTTCTTTTTTTCCCGCAACAAGCCCCTCCGCATCAGGAGGCATCATGTCCTTTTCCCGTCTGATGGCCGCGCTCCCCGCGCTGGCCGTCGCCCTCGTCCTCACCCTGACCGTCCCGGCCATGGCCGGGCACGGCGAGTCCGGCCCTGCCAGGCAGGCCGTGGTCCTGACCGCTTTCGGCACGTCCTACCCCGAGGCGCTCAAATCCATCCTCAACATCCAGAGCCGCATCGAGAAGGCCTGCCCCGGCGTCCCGGTCCGCCTGGCCTTCACCTCCGCCATCATCCGGCAGATCTGGCGCGAACGCCAGGACGACAAGGCCTGGCAACAGGACAACCCCGGCGTGCCCGCCGACATCCTGTTCGTGAAGAGCCCGCTGGCCACCATCGCGGACCTGCAGAACGAGGGCTACAAGGACGTCACGGTCCAGTCCCTGCACGTCTTCGCGGGCGAGGAATTCACGGACGTGCAGAGCCTGGTGAAGTCCCTGTCCTCCATCAGCACCCTCAAGGCCAGGAATGCGGTCTTCACCCGCATTTCCCTTGGCCGCCCGGCCCTGGGCATGCCCGGCGACGCCCACCCCTACACCGAGGACATCGCCGCAGGCGCCAAGGCGCTCAAGGCCGACGTGGACCAGGCCAGGAAGATGAAGGCCGCCCTGGTCTACATGGGCCACGGCAACGACTTCTTCTCCACCGGCATCTACATGGAAATGCAGCACGAGTTGCAGGCCGCCTACGGCTATCCCGTGTTCATCGGCTGCGTGGAGGGCTTCCCGAGCCTGGAGGCCATCATCCCGGCCATCAAGGCGTCCGGCAAAAAGGCCATCCTGCTCAAGCCCTTCATGGTGGTGGCGGGCGACCACGCCAACAACGACATGGCGGGCGACGAGGAAGACTCCTGGAAGTCCGTGCTGACCAAGGCCGGGTTCAAGGTGACCCCGGAACTGCGCGGTCTCGGCTCGGTCGACGCCTGGGCCGACATCTACGTCGACCACCTCAAGAGCGCCCTGGCCAATTAGCCGGAAAGAACGAGAATGCCCGCCGCTCCCCGCACGGCCGCCCGCGCCGCACTGACCCTCGTCCTGCTCGCCCTGCTCCTGGGCGCGCTGGCCGTGATCGCCTCGGGCCTCGGCTTCATCGCCGTGTCCCCGGGCGAGGTGCTGGACGCGGTCCTCGGCTCCCTGCGCGGGGCGGCGGGCTCCCCGGAGGCGCTGCGCCAAAGCGTGGTCCTGGACGTGCGGCTGCCGCGCATCGTCACCGCCATGTCCGTGGGCTTCGGCCTGGCCGTGGCCGGAGCGGTGTTCCAGGGGCTGCTGCTCAACCCCCTGGCCGACCCCTTCACCCTGGGCGTCTCGTCCGGGGCGGCCTTCGGCGCGGCCCTGGCCCTGCTGCTGGGGCTGCACTTCCTGGGCCCGGCCACCCTGGGGGCCACGGCCTTCCTGGGCGCGGCCGCCACCCTGGTGGCGGTCATGGCCCTGTCCGGGCGCGACAACGACCTCGCGCCCACCAACCTGATCCTCTCGGGCGTCATCGTCTCGGCCATCCTCTCGGCGGGCATCAGCTTCATCAAGTATCTGGCCGACGAGCGTGTGGCGTCCATCGTCTTCTGGCTCATGGGCAGCTTCGTCTCCCGGACTTGGACCGACGCGGCGCTGACCGCGTCCGTGACCCTGGCCGGGTTCGCGGTCTGCCTCCACCACGCCCGCGACCTGAACATCATGAGCCTGGGCGCGCGCTCGGCCCGCTCCCTGGGGGTGGACACCCGCCGGGTCCGGCTCGTCCTGCTGCTCACGGCCTCGCTCATCAGCGCGGTCTGCGTCTCGGTCTCGGGCATCATCGGCTTCGTGGGGCTCATCGTGCCCCACCTGATGCGCCTGGCCGTGGGGCCGGACAACCGGGTCCTGCTGCCCGCGTCGGGCCTGGCCGGGGCGCTGCTCCTGCTCTGCGCCGACACCCTGACCCGGGCCGCCCTGCCCCACGAGGTGCCCATCGGCGTGCTCACGGCGCTCATCGGCGGCCCGGCCTTCTGCTGGATCTTCACCCGCACCCGGTCCGGGAGGCGCCATGGCTGAGGCGACCCTGGCCCTGCGCGCCCTGGCCTTCGGACACACCCGCGAGCCGGTCCTGCGCGACGTGGACCTGACCCTCGACCCCGGCCTGGTGCACGGCGTCCTCGGCCCCAACGGATGCGGCAAGACCACCCTGCTCGGCCTGCTGGCCGGGCACCTGGCCCCGGACGCGGGCGAGGCGCTGCTGAACGACGTGCCGGTCACGGCCGTTCGCCCGGCCGCCCTGGCCCGGCTCCTGGCCGTGGTGGAACAGTCCGCGCCCTTCCCGTTCCCCTTCACGGTGCGGGAGGCCGTGCTCATGGGCCGCCACCCGCACATCCCCAGGTTCTCTCGCCCCTCGGAGGCGGACCTCGCGGCCGTGGACCGGGCCATGGCGGCCATGGAGCTGACCGATCTGGCCGGGCGGACCCTGGACACCCTCTCGGGCGGCGAGCGGCAGCGGACCGTGGTGGCCCGCGCCCTGGCCCAGGAGGCCCCGGCCCTCTTGCTCGACGAACCCACTTCGAGTATGGACATCCGGCACTCCGTCGCCGCCATGGCGGAGCTCTCCCGCCTCGCCCGGCGGGAGCGGCGGACCGTGGGCGTGGTGCTCCACGACCTGAACCTGGCCTCGGCCTACTGCGACCGCATCATCCTTCTCGGCCAGGGGACCATCCGCGCCATCGGCGCTCCGGCCGACGTGCTCACGCCATCGACCATCAGCGAGGTCTTCGGCGTCCGGGCGGCCACCGCGCCGCACCCGGAGGACGGCCACCCCGTCATCACCTTCACCAGAGAAAACAGAACATGAAAAAACTCGTCATCCTGCTCATCCTCCTGCTCTGCCTGCCGGTCACGGCGCAGGGCGGGCGGATCACCGACGACGCGGGAACCACCATCGACTTCTCCGCGCCGTTCACCCGGATCATCTCCCTCTACCCGGCGCACACCGAAAATTTGTTCAGCCTCGGCCTGGGCGAATCGGTCATCGGCGCCAGCACCAGCGAGGACTTTCCCTCCGAGGCCCTGACCAAGCCCGCCTTCAACGCCCGCGACGGCGTGGAGAAATTCCTGGCCGCCGGGCCCGATCTGGTGCTCATCCGGCCCATGCTCCTGCGCAGCCACCCCGCCCTGTGGGAAGCGCTCAGGCGGCGCGGGATCACGGTTCTGGCCCTCCAGCCCTCCACCATCGACGAGATGTACGCCTACTGGCGCAAGCTCGGGCAACTGACCGGCCGAGAGCCGGAGGCCGAGGAGATGATCGCCGAATTCAAGGCGGGGCTGGAAAAGGCCGCGAGCCGGATCGACCTGGTGCCCGTGGACAAGCGGCCCGGCGTGTTCTTCGAGTCCGTGCATTCCAAGTACGCCACCTTCACCCCCGGCTCCATGCCCCTGTTCGTGCTCAAGATGGCGGGCGGACGCAACGTGGCCGACGACGCGAAGGCCAACCGCGACACCAACATCGCCAACTACGGCATGGAGCGGGTCCTGGCCAGGGGGCCGCGGATCGACGTCTACCTGGCCCAGTACGGGCACATGAACGAAGTCGAGGTGCGTGACATCACGAACGCCCCGGCTGCCTCCAGCATCAAGGCCGTGCGCGACCGCAACGTCTTCCTGGTGGACGAGCACCTCGTCTCGCGCCCCACCATGCGGCTGCTCCAGGGCATCGAAACCGTGCATCAACTGCTCTATCCGGGCGGCGTCCGATAAGGTGAAATCATGAGCGAAAAAGGCATTCTCTACGGCATCGGCGTCGGCCCCGGCGATCCGGAACTCCTCACCCTCAAGGCCGTGCGCGCCCTGGGCGAGGTGGACGTGATCTTTGCGGCGGCCTCCACCAAGAACGACTATTCCACGGCCCTGTCCATCGCCCGGCCGCACCTGCGGGAGGGCGTGCGGGTGGAGCAGCTCGGCTTTCCCATGACCAAGGACAAAACCGCCCTTGAGGCGGCCTGGCGCGAGAACGCCCGGGTCGTGGCCGCCGTGCTGGACCGGGGCGAGAACGGCGCGTTCCTGACCCTGGGCGACCCCCTGACCTACTCCACCTACGGCTACCTGCAACGCACCCTGCTCAAGATGGACCCGACCATCCGGCTCCAGGCCATCCCCGGCATCACCTCCTTCCACGCGGCGGCCGCCCGCATCGGCCTGGTCCTGGCCGAGTCGAGCGAGTCCCTGCTCATCACCTCCGGCGTGGCAGATCCAAAGACCCTGGAGCGCCAGCTTGACGTGGCCGACAATGCCGTTATCCTGAAGACGTACAAAAACTTCGAGGATATCCGCGCCACCCTGGAGCGGCTCCGCCTGGGCGACAAGACCGTGCTCGTCTCCCGCCTGGGCATGGAGGGCGAATCCATCCTCATGGACATCAAGGACGCGCCCATGACGCCCCACTACTTCTCCCTGGCCCTGGTCAAGAAACAGCCATGAACGCCGCCATCGTCCTCGCCGCCTTCGGCTCGCGCAACAAGAACGCCATGGCCTCCCTCGACCATATTTCCGAGCGGGTCCGCGCGGCGCATCCCGACGTCCCGGTCCTGGTGGCCTATACCTCCAAGACCATCCGGGGGCACATGCGGCGCGAGGGCGAGGCCGTGGACTCCGTGGCCGACGCGCTGACCCGGCTGCACGGCGAGGGCGTGACCCACGTGGCCATCCAGTCCCTGCACCTCATCCCCGGCACGGAATTCCACGAGCTCCTGGCCCTGGCCAACCAGCACATGCTGGCCGAGGGCGGGTTCACCCGCGTGGAGGTGGGCTTTCCGCTGGTGGCGGGCGATCCGGGGGTGGAGGCCGTGGCCGACGCCATCCTGGCCATCGCCCGCGAGGGCAAGGGCGAAAACGACGCCGTGCTCTTCATGGGACACGGCACCCGGCACGACGGCAACGTCTACTACGAGGCCCTGCACCGCGCCTTCCAGGAGCGGGACAGCTCCGTGCACCTGGGGGCCATGGAGGCCGAGCCCGGCATCGACGCGGTCATCGCGCGCTTCAAGGCGGACGGGGTGAAAAAGGCGTACCTGCTCCCCTTCCTCTTCGGGGCGGGGTGGCACGCGGCGAAAGACATGGTGGGCGACGGCGAGGCGAGCTGGAAGACCCGCCTGGAGCGGGAGGGGATCGCCTGCGAGGCGGTGCTCAAGGGAGCCGGGGAATACGACGGCCTGGTGGACATCTGGCTCGGCCACCTGGCCGACGCCATGCGGCGGCTGACCCGCTGCTAAAAGGGAACCCCTATTCGGTGAACCCCATCTCGCGCATGGCGGCCTCGCGGGTGAATTTCGCCATGGCCGTCTTCATGCCCTTGAATCCGAACCGTTCGTAAAAGCCTTCCTTGCCCGGCATGGCGTAAAGGGTCACGTCGCACCCCGCCACGCGGTCCAGGATGCTCTCGATAATCAGGGAGCCGATCCCCTGGCCCTGGTACGCCGTGCGGACCGCGCAATCGTAGATGGCGGCCTGGCGCACCCCGTCCGAGATCGCCCGGCCCACGCCGACCAGCAGCCCGCCGTCGAAGACGAAGACCACGGTATGGCTGGCCTGGAACGCCTGGACGTGGTCGTCCAGAGGACGGGCCCCCATCCCCACGCTCCGCAGCAGCTCCACAACGGCCTGCCAGTCGACGCCGGAGCAGTCGAGCTTCACTTCGAGCGCCATCCGCTTCCCCTTTCCGGCCGGTCCGCGCGGGACCGGCCTACCTGCCGCCGCGCATGGAGCGCACCAGGGCCTCGGCGGCCTCACGGGGCGACGGCGCGGAGCAGATTTCCGAAACCACGGCGATGCCCGCCACGCCCGAGGCCGCCACGGCCGGGACATGCGCCAGGTGCACGCCGCCGATGGCCACCAGGGGGATGGAGGTCATGCCCATGGCCCGCCTGAGGCCCTCGGGGCCCCAGGGCGTTCCCTTGACGTCCTTCTTGGTCTGGGTGGGATAGACCGGGCCGATGCCCAGGTAGTCCACCGGCTCGGACCGGGCCGCCAGGAGCTCGGCCTCGGTGTCCACGGACAGGCCGACGATGGCCGACCCGCCCACCAGGCGGCGGACGTCGGCGGGGGACATGTCCGACTGGCCCACGTGCACGCCCTCGACCCCGGCGGCCAGGGCCACGTCCACGCGGTCGTTGATGAGCAGGGGCACGCCGCGCGGCTTGAGCAGCGCGTGCAGGCGGCGGGCCAGGTCCACGAATTCGCCGGTGTCCGCCTCCTTCTCGCGCAACTGGACCATGGTGCAGCCGCCGGCCACGGCCTCGGCCACCACCTCCTCCAGGGAGCGGCCCAGGCACAACGCACGGTCCGTGACCAGATAGACCAGCAGATCCCGCACGTTCATCATGACAGCGCCACCCTGAGCCGGGCCGTCACGTCCGCCTCCTTGAGGAGGTAGAGGGCGTCGTGAAAGTGCATCTGGAGGCTGCCGGGGCCGGGCGAAAGCTCGGCGGCCATCTCGCCCGCGATGTTCATGACCGCGGCGGTGTCCAGCGCGGCCAGGAAGTAGTCCTTTTGCACCGAGGCGAAAGCCCCGGCCAGGGCCGTGCAGGTGCAGCCCAGCCCGGTGACTCTGGGCATCATGGCCGACCCGCCCGAAAGCAGGGCCTCGCGGCCGCCGCCCACCACCAGGTCGGTCTCGCCGCTGACCAGCACGGTGCTGCCGAAGCGCCTGTTGAGCGACCGGGCGGCGGGCCCGGCCTCGTCCACGCCCCTCGACGTGTCCACACCCTTGGGCTTGCCGTCCTCGCCCGCCACGGCCATGATCTCCGAGGCGTTGGCCCGGATGATGGCGGGCCGGTAAGCCTCGATGAACTCCACGGCCAGCCCGGTGCGAAAGTCGCTCACCCCGGCGGCCACCGGGTCCAGGACGATGGGCATTCCCATGTCGTTGGCCTGGGCCATGGCTACGCGCATGCCCTCCACGTAGTCCACGGCCAGGGTGCCGAGGTTGACCACCAGGGCCCCGGCCAGGTTGATCAGGCCGGGCAGGTCCTCGGCCACGTGGTTCATGGCCGGGGAGGCCCCCAGGGCCAGCAGGGAGTTGGCGGTGTTGTTGGTGACCACGTAGTTGGTGATGTTCACCACCAGCGGCCCCTTCTCACGCACCGCGCACACGTCGTTCCAGACGGACGCGATCAGTTCGGCGGAGGCGGTCATTTCAGCAGCTCCTCCACGCTCTCCACCTTCCGGATCATGCGGCCGCCGTCGCCCGCCTTGGAGTCCACGGCCATGGTCATGTAGACCCGGCCGCAGCCCGCGCGCATGGCGTCGTGGCAGGCCTTGATGACGGCCATAATCTCGTCGTAGTCGCCCTCCATGACCGTGCCCATGGAGCCCAGCTCGTAGGGCAGCCCGGAATCCTTGATGATCTGCAACGCCTGGGCGACGTGGGGGGCGAAGGACCCTTCGTCCTCCCGCTCCAGGGGGAAAATGGTGAATGTAACGACACAACTCATGGCAATCCTTCCTTTGCTATATAAATCAATATGATAAAACCATTGTATGCAAATGAGAACAGGCCCCGGCTATTTGCCGACGAACTGCGCGGCGTTGTAGCTGGAGCGGACCAGGGGCGCGCTGAAGACGTGACGGATGCCCCGCCCGCGCCCTTCCTCGGCGTAGCGGTCGAACAGTTCGGGCTCCACGTAGCGCCGGACCGGCGGGTGCTCCCGGCTGGGGCGCATGTACTGGCCGATGGTCACGATGTCGCAGCCCATGGCCGCCAGGTCGTCGAGCACGGCCAGGACCTGTTCGTCATGCTCGCCCAGGCCGACCATGATCCCGGACTTGACCGGGGTCTCGGGCCGGAGCCGCTTGGACCGCTCCAGCAGCTCCAGGCTCTGGCGGTAATTCGCCTTGGGCCGGATGGCCGGATAGAGGTCGGGCACGGTCTCCAGGTTGTGGTTGAGCACGTCGGGCCCGGCCGCGAGGACCGTGGCCAGGGCCGCCTCGTCGCCCTGGAAGTCCGGGATGAGCACCTCCACGGTGCAGCGGGGCATACGCGCCCGCACGGCCCGGATGGTGGCCGCGAAGTGCGCGGCCCCGCCGTCCGGCAGGTCGTCGCGCGTCACCGAGGTGACGACCACGTGCCTCAGCTCCAGCCGGGCGGCGGCCTCGGCCACGCGGTCCGGCTCGTCGGGCTCCAGCGGCGCGGGCCTGCCGGGCGTGATGTTGCAGTACGCGCAGTTGCGGGTGCAGACCGCGCCCATGATCAGGAACGTGGCCACGTTCCGGGAAAAGCACTCCCACTTGTTGGGGCACTTGGCGGACTGGCAGACCGTGTTCAGGTTCAGGTCGGCCACGAGCCCGGCCGTGGAGGAAAAGTTCTCACCCTGCGGCAGCTTGATCCTGAGCCAGGGGGGTATCCGCAAAATTTCTTCGGAATTGTTCGATGAAGACATCCTTGAGCTCCTGCATGTCGATGTTCCGCCCCGCCTCGGCCGAGAGCGAGGTGGGCCGCGCCCCCTGGATGCCGCACAGGGTGATGAGGTCGAAGAGGCCGACGTCGCGCGCCACGTTCAGGGCAAGGCCGTGGTAGGTGACCCACTGCTTCACGCCGATGCCCATGGAGCAGATCTTGCGCGTGTCGTCCACCCACACGCCGGGGTGGCCGGGCCGGCGGCGCGTGGCCACGCCGTAGTGCGCGCAGGCGCCGATGACCGCCTCTTCCATGTCGTCGAAGAACTTGTGCATCCCGCCGCGGCGCTTCTCCACGCGCCAGATGGGATAGGCTACCAGTTGGCCGGGGAAGTGGCAGGTGATGTTGCCGCCGCGCGCGGTTCGCGCCAGTTCGATGCCCTGGCCGCGCAGGAATCCCTCGTCCACATGCAGGTTCTCGGCCCCGCCCTGGCGGCCCAGGGTGATGACCTTGGGATGCTCCAGGACATAGAGGGTGTTCTCGACCTCGCCCGCCTGGACGGCGGCCAGGGTCTTGAGCTGCAGGGCCACGGCCTCGTCGTAGCCGATGAGCCCCAGGTCGATCACGCGCATCAGCGCGCACCCTTCCAGGGCAGGATGACGGCCCCGGACTTCTGGTCCCGGCGCGGCGCTTCGGGCCATTCCGGGACCAGCAGCCGCCCCGGCTCCATGCCCGGGCCGCCCGCCCCGAACTCCACCAGGGTCAGCCCCTTTTGCGAGCAGGCGTACTGCCCCCGGCCCTCGCCGACCTTGAACGACTCGGAGATGACGCGCACCCCGTCCCATTCCTTGGCCCCCTGGCGGGAGGCGTAGAGGAAGTTGAGCGAGACCCCGGCCTTCTCCAGCCGCGCCTCGCGCGAGAGGAGCTGGAGCCACTCGGGCGCGCCTTTGACCGAAAGGTTGAAATGGCACCACGGCGCGCCCTGGCCCGTGGCGGGCATGGGGCACGGCTCGGCGTGCGGGCACGGGGCGATGGGCTTGAACCCGCCCGCCAGCAACCGGCCTCGCAGCTCGGCGATGATCCGGCCGGTCAGGCGCACGCCCGTCTCCACCACCAGGACGCGGCCCGTTTCCGTGGAGCAGGCGGCCAGGTGGGCGGCCAGCTTCTCGGCCTGGGGCCGGGCCACGCGGCCGGACCAGTCCAGCTCGTTGAAGGCGTTGGCCGCCAGGACCAGGTCCGCCTTCTCGCGCAGGTGCTCGGTGAACGCGCCCTTGACCGTGTGGATGCGCCAGGGAGCATCCTTGCCCGCCATGGCGTGGAACAGCTCGCGCCCGACCTGCATGGCCTTGGGCGAGCGGTCCACGCAGGTGAAGTCCAGGGCGCGCCCGCGCAGGTGCGGCCGCGACAGCCACAGGGCGATGATCGCGGTCAGCGGGCCGGAGCCGAGGTCGGCCACCCGCGCACCGTCCGGCACGTCGAAGGACAGGCCGGTGAACAGCCGGGACATCCGGTACAGGTTCCACGGCAGGAAATAGTAGAGGTACGGCGAAAGGAACTTGGCGTCGCCCATGTAGTCGGGCCGCCGGTCGCCGCGCTCGCTGGTCAGCCCGCGCGACATGTCGCGGATGGCGTACTTGAGCTGCTCGCGGTGCTTGCCCTTGAGCGGCCACACCGTTTTCAGCGCCTCGCGGAAGCGGTCCAGCTCCGCGCGGTTGTCCTCGGTCAGATCAGGAAAAAGCCTGTCAATCGACATAATTGAATTGCATCCTCTTGACGAACCCGTCCCCGAAACGGGGGTCCCCGGCGAGTTCGAGCACGGTGAGGGACCGGGACAGCCCCTCGGCATAGGTACGGGCATCGGGATCGGCCAGCAGCAGCTCCGTGCCCTGAAGCGAGGTGTTGCCCGCCCGCACGGTGCGCGCGCCGAAGCCGGGGGGCAGGAATCCGAGGGTCTCCAGGTCGTCGAGCCCCACGTGCTCGCCCAGAGCGCCCGCCAGGTGGATGGCCGCCAGCTTCGAGGGGCCGATCCCGGCCTCGCGCAGCAGGGCCGACATGGCCAGGTTGAAGGCGGCCTTGACCTTGAGGATCTCCTCCACGTCCGAGGCCGGGAAATAGAGCGCGTCCGTCACCATCAGGGCGGGCTCGCCCTCCACGGTGGTCAGCCGGTCGGCCAGCCGTCCGGCCAGCGGGGTGGTCCCGCGCCCGAACCGCCCGTCCGGACCAAGCACGCCGTGG
>NZ_JAQUWN010000011.1 GCF_028692895.1 Pseudodesulfovibrio sp. | reverse complement strand
CACGGCGACGCGGTGGAGGCCACCGAGCGGCTCGCCCAGATGCTCATGGACGCGGACCGCAATCCCCGGGCCCTGGACCTGCTCAAGAAGATTCCGCCCGAAAAGCGCAGCCCGGACGCGCTCTACACCATGGGCCGCGTCCAGGCGAGCCTCGGCATGCGCAAGGCGGCCATCACCAGCCTGAAGCGGGCCGTGGAGCTGGACCCCGGCTTCACCGAGGCGCTGGTGGAGCTGGCCTACCAGTATGAGCTGGCCAAGGACTACGTGGCCGCCGAAAAGGCCTACACGCGCATCCTGGAGCAGGACGCCTTTCCCGAGGCCCGGCTCCGCCTGGTCAACCTGAACCTCAAGCTGAACAACCCGGACCGAGCCCTGAAGATCGCCCTGGAGGGCCCGCACACCAAGTCCTTCATCCTCGACGCCACCCTGATGTTCATCAACGAGGACTTCTACGCCCAGGGCTCCACCGTGCTCGACATGCTGGCCGTGGGCGGCGAGGTCCCTGCCGAATACTATTTCTACAAGGCGGTCATCGCCGACGAGGGCGAGAAAGACCCGGCCAAGGCCTTGGGCTACCTGGACAAGGTCGGCAAGGACGACAAGCTCTATCCCCACGCCCTGCGCTTCAAGGCCCAGATTTATCACGCCGAGGGCGACACCCCGAAGGCCCTGTCCATCGCGGCCGAGGGGCGCCGACTCTTCCCGGACGGCGTCATTTTCTACGTCCTGGAATCCTCCCTGCACGCGGGCGAGGGCGACCTGGCCGGGGCCGAGAAGCCCCTGCGCGACGGGCTGGCCCGGCTGCCGGGCAACCCGCAGCTCACCTACGAGCTGGCCCTGCTCCTGGACCGCACCGGCCGCCGCGCCGAGGGACTGGAGATGATGGAACAGGTGGTCCGCTCCCACCCGGACGACGCCAACGCCCTGAATTACGTGGGCTACACCCTGGCCGAGGAGGGACGCGACCTAGCGCGCGCCCTGGTCCTGGTGGAAAAGGCCGCCGTCCTGGAGCCCGAGAGCGGGTTCATCCTCGATTCCGTGGCCTGGGTGCACTACCGGATGCAGTCCTACGACAAGGCGTGGGAGAACATCGGCTACGCCGTGGACATCGTGGATGACGACCCGACCCTGTGGGAGCACTACGGCGACATCGCGAAGGCCATGGGCAAGACCAGGGAGGCACGCAAGGGATACAACTACTCCCTGAAGTACAAGACCCCGCGTCCCGCCGAGGTCCGAAAGAAGCTCAAGGGATTATGATCCGCCCCCTCCGGCTGACGCTTTCCGGCGCGGCGCGGCCCGCCCTGCCGCCGGCGCTCCTGCTGCTGGCCGTCCTGTTGCTGCCGGCCCTGCCCGGCTGCACGCCCAAGCGCGGCGGGGACCTCGCGCCCGGCGCGCCCGCCTCGGCCTGGACCGCCTTCCGCAGCAACTACTGCGTCCCCGCCGCCGCGCCCGGCCTGCTGGTCAAGGCCTCCCTCTACTACACCCGCACCACGCCCGTGCGGCGGACCAACCGCACCCTGGTCACCCTGTGGGGCGACTTCTCGGGCCCCATGCGCCTCGACCTGGCCGCAGGCATGGGCAAGCTCCTGGCCCACATCCGCGAGGACGACCACGGCCTGCTGGTCTACTATCCCACCGAGGGCAAGGCCTTCACCCACGCCGACCCCGTGCTCGGGGCCACCCGGCTGGGCATGCCCTTTCCCTTTTCCCTGACCGAACTGGCCAGGGTCACGGCGGGCGATTTTTCGGGCCTTCTGCCCCGGGTGCCGGGCAAGGCCGTGTGCGACGGCTCGGGCTGCCGCTTCGCCATCAGGAACGGGCTGGTCACCGAGATCACCCTGGACCCGTCGGGCCGCCCCGTGCGGCTCAAGGGCCGGACCGCCAAAAACGGCGTCACCGCCCGGAACTGGACCCTGGAGATCAACAGCTACGGCGAATCCGTGGGGGGCAAGCCGCCGCTGCCCGAGCGGCTGAGCCTCGTCCTGGAGGACGGGGAAACCGGCGTCTTGCGCATCCGCTCCCGAGCGCTTAAACTGGCCCCCTGGCCCGCGAGGGCGCTGGACCTCGCCCTGCCGGACGGCACTGTTTCCCGCCGGCTTGACAGCGGGGCGAAATCCGCAGGGAATGGCGACATTCCCGTGATATACGAGGAAGACCGATGACGCGCGCAACCACCGACGAATCGATTCTGGACGTTTTTCTGCTCGGCCTGAAAACATGGCTGGCGGAGATCAAATGGCTGACCCGCACCGTGCTCGGGCGGTTCGAGACCGGCAGGCTTGAAAAAGAGCTGGAGAGGGAATATGCCTCCCTCGGACGCATCGCCGAGGCCCCCAGGGGCAGGATGGAGGAAAAGGACCTCTGCCTGAAGCAGATCGCCTTCCTCAAGGAAGAGATCGCCACCCTGCGAAGCGAGCTGGCGCGTGACCGCGAGGAGCGCATGTCCAAGCTGCGGCCCGAGGCCGACGGCCAAACCGGCAACGACCGAACCGGAGAGTAACCAACGTGAAAACCATCGTCATCGGCTCCGACCACGGCGGCTTCCACCTCAAGCAGGCCTGCATCAAGGCGCTTGGCGAGTGGGGCTACGAAGTCCTGGACCAGGGCCCGGACTGCCTCGATTCCTGCGACTATCCCGTGTACGCGGCCAAGGTCGTGGACCTGGTCAAGGCGGACGACGCCAAGCTCGGCGTGCTCATCTGCGGCACCGGCCAGGGCATGACCATGACCGCCAACCGCCTGGGCGTGCGCGCGGCCCTGTGCACCAACGAGTACCACGCCCGCATGGCCCGCGAGCACAACGACGCCCGCGTCCTGTGCCTGGGCGAGCGGGTCACCGGCCTGGGCGTCGCCCTCGGCATACTCAAAGCTTTTCTGGAAACCGGATTCGGGGGCGAGCGGCATCAGCGGCGCATCGACCTCATCGATTCCCTGGCCAAAAAATAATACGAACAAAGGGTCTTACCAATGAGCACCGCAACGGAAAAAACCATCGCCGTGGTCAAGGGGCTGATCATGGACGGCGTCGCCAAGGCCAACTCCGGCCATCCCGGCGGGGCAATGTCCTCCACCGATTACGCCACCATCCTCTTCTCCGAATTCCTCAACTTCAACCCGGACGACGCCGGATGGTTCAACCGCGACCGGTTCATCCTGTCCGCTGGTCATGAGTCCATGCTGCTCTACAGCCTGCTGCACCTGTGCGGGTTCGTCTCCATGGACGACCTCAAGCAGTTCCGCCAGCTCGGCTCGCTGACCCCCGGCCATCCCGAGGTGCACGTCACCCCGGGCGTGGAGGCCACCACCGGCCCGCTCGGCCAGGGCTTCGCCATGTCCGTGGGCTTCGCCTCGGCCGAGGCCTTCCTGCGCGAGAAGCTGGGCCCGGACGCCATGGACCACTATACCTACGTCCTGTCCAGCGACGGCGACATCCAGGAGCCCGTGGCCCTGGGCGCGGCCTCGCTGGCCGGTCTGTGGGGGCTCGGCAAGCTCATCGTCTACTACGACTCCAACAAGGTCCAGTTGGCCGGCCCCTGCGCCAAGGTGGACTGCACCGACCACCGCAAGGTCTTCGAAGGGCTCTGCTGGCAGGTCATCGAAGTGGACGGCCACAACCACGACGAAATCCGCGCGGCCATCAAGGCGGGCCGGGCCGAGACGGCCAAGCCGACCCTGATTATCGGCCACACCACCATGGCCAAGGGCTGCGCCACCATGGAGGGCAACCACAAGACCCACGGCGAGCCCCTCAAGGCCGACGAGATCGCGGCCACCAAGAAGAAGCTCGGCCTGCCCGAGTCCGAATCCTTCCACGTCCCGACCGACGTCCTGGACGGCTTCCGCGCCCGGTTCGACGGTCTGCGGGCCAAGGCCGCGGACTGGAAGAAGGCCGTGGACTCCAAGCTCGCCGCCGACAGCGCCTTCGCCGAGATGTGGGGCCACGTCACCCGCCCCCGCCCGGAACTGCAAATCGCCTGGCCGTCCTTCGAGCCCGGCCAGTCCATGGCCACCCGCGTGGCCTGGGGCACCTGCCTGAACGCGGTCATGGACTCCCTGCCCACCCTGGTGGGCGGCTCGGCCGACCTCGATCCGTCCAACCAGACCGCCAAGTTCCGCGCCACCTACGGCGACTTCGCGGTGGACGGCTACGGCGCGCGCAACCTCGCCTTCGGCGTGCGCGAGTTCCCCATGGCCGCCATCATGAACGGCATCCAACTGCACGGCGGCCTGATGCCCTTCGGAGCGACCTTCCTGACCTTTTCCGATTACTGCCGCAACGCCATCCGCATGTCCGCGCTCCAGGAGCTGCCGGTCCTCTACGTCTTCACCCACGATTCCTTCTGGGTGGGCGAGGACGGCCCGACCCACCAGCCCATCGAGCACGTCAGCTCGCTGCGGCTCATCCCGGAGCTCATCGACCTGCGCCCGGCCGACGCCAACGAGACCGCCGTGTGCCTGGACGTGGCCCTCAGGCAGGAGAAGCACCCCTCGGTCCTCTTCCTGACCCGCCAGAACCTGCCCACCCTCGACCCGGCCGAGTATCCGGCGGTGGTCGACGGCCCGCGCAAAGGCGGCTACGTGCTGCGCGACTGCGACGGGACCCCGGATTTGATCCTTATCGCCTCGGGCTCCGAGGTGTCGCTGGCCCTTGAGACCGCCAAGCTGTTCAAACGCAGGGTGCGCGTGGTCTCCATGCCGTCCGCCAAGTTGTTTGACGGCCAGCCGGAAACGTATAAGAATGCCGTATTGCCGCCGGAAGTCACCGCCCGCGCGGCGGCCGAGGCAGGCCGCACCGACGGGTGGTACAAGTACGTCGGCCTGGGCGGTGTCGTCCTCGGGGTGGACCATTTCGGCGCCAGCGCGCCGGGCAAGGTCCTGTCCGACAAGTACGGCTTCACGCCCGAAAACTTTGCCCGAATGATTCGGGAGAAATTCTAGGAGAATGATCATGGAAGCCCCTCAGAAAAACCTTGCCCTGGACCTTGTCCGCGTCACTGAAGCCGCGGCGCTCGCCTGCGCCCGCTGGCTCGGCAAGGGCGACAAGATTGCCGCCGACCAGGCCGCCGTGGACGCCATGCGGCTGTGCTTCAACACCCTGGAGATCGAAGGCCAGGTGATGATCGGCGAAGGCGAGAAGGACGACGCGCCCATGCTCTTCAACGGCGAGAAACTCGGCATGGGCATCGGCCCCAAGGTCGACATCGCCGTGGACCCGCTGGAGGGCACCAACCTGCTCGCCAACGGCCGTCCCAACGCCATCTCGGTGGTCGGCGTGGCCCCCGCCGGGTCCATGTTCGATCCGGGCCCGAGCTTCTACATGCAGAAGCTGGTCGTGCCCGCCCACGCCAAGGACGTGGTGGACATCGAGGCCCCCACCGGCCACAACCTGAAACTCATCGCCCGCGCCCTGGACAAGGACGTGGACGACCTGGTCGTCTTCGTTCTGGACAAGCCGCGCCACAAGAAGCTCATCTCCGACATCCGCGAGGCGGGCGCGCGCATCCAACTGCATACCGACGGCGACATCACCGGCTCGCTCATGGCCATCGACCCGCGCTGCGAGGTGGACGTGATGATGGGCACCGGCGGCACCCCCGAAGGCGTGCTCTCGGCCATCGCCATCCGGATCATGGGCGGCGAGATGTTCGCCAAGCTCGACCCGCAGAAACAGGACGAGAAGAACGCCCTTGCCGAGTTCGGCATGGACGTGCGCCGCGTGCTGACGGTCAGCGACCTGGTCCGGTCCGAGGACCTGTTCTTCGCGGCCACGGGCATCTCCGGCGGCACCTTCCTCAAGGGCGTGTCGTACCACGGCCACGGGGCCGAGACCTCCTCGCTGGTCATGCGCGGCAAGACCGGCACCATTCGGTACGTGGAGGCCATCCACAACTGGAATTCGCTGATGAAGTTCTCGGCCGTCGAGTACGACTAGGCCGGAATCCGAAATGACCAAAGGGCCGGGGCGGCAACGCTCCGGCCCTTTTCCTTTCGGTTTCGGCGGGGGCAAAGGGCAAAGAAAGCTCACCCGCCTTGTGTCTTTTCCTTCCCTTTTCACCCAAATCCCGAGATAACGAAAAAGGCGGCGCACGTCCTTTCGGACGGACGCCGCCTGCTTTCGCTTTCGGGTTCCCCCCCTGGTCTGCCTAGGCCTTCTTCATGGCCTCGGCAAACCCCTCCTTGGCTCCCAGGATGACTTTTTCGCTGACGCAGAAGGCCAGGCGGAAATAGCCGGGATAGCCGAAGCCCGTGCCGGGCACGGCCAGGATGCGTTCGTTCTGCAGGGTGGCGCAGAACTTGACGTCGTCGCCGCCCGGCGCTTCGGGGAAAAAGTAGAACGCGCCGCGCGGCATGGTGTACTTGTAGCCCGCGTTGTCCAGGACCGAGGCCATGGCCTTGCGCCGGGTGTCGTAGACGCCGGCGTCCACCGACGAGCCGAGCGCCTTGTGCAGCAGCTTCTGGGCCAGGGCCGGGGCGTTGACGAAGCCCAGGATGCGGTTGGCCATGACCACGGCCGCCACCAGCGGGCCGCGATCCTCGATGGCCGGGTTTATCAGCGCGTAGCCCACCCGGCCGCCCGCCATGGACAGGTTCTTGGAGAACGACGAGCAGACGATGGTGTAGGGGTAGATGGAGAGCAGGCTCGGGACCTCGGCGCCGTCAAAGGCCAGGAAGCGGTAGGGCTCGTCGGCCAGGATGTAGATGGGCCGGCCGCGCTTGGCGTTGTGCTTTTGCAGGATGGCGGCCAGGGCCTCCAGCTCGGCGCGGGAATAGATCGCGCCCGTGGGGTTGTTGGGCGAGTTGATGATGATGACGCGGGTCTTGTCGTTGATGGCCGCGTCGATGCCCTCCAGGTCCAGCTCGAAGGTCAGCGGCTTGGACTTGACCGGGACCAGGCGGGCCCCGAAGTTTTCGGCGTAAAAACCGTACTCCACAAAATAGGGGGCCGGGGTGACGACCTCGTCGCCGGGCTCCAGCACGGCGCGGAAGGTCGAGTTCAGCGCGCCGGCCGCGCCGCAGGTGATGACCAGGCAGTCGGCGGGCACGTCCACGCCCTGCTCCTTGGAGACCTCCACGGCCAGCTTCTCGCGCACGTGGGGGTAGCCGAAGTTGGGCATGTAGCCCATGAAAAAGGGCTGGTCGGCCTGGTCGGCGATCTCGCACAGGGCCTGCTTCACGGCGGCAGGCGGCGGCAGGTCCGGGTTGCCGAGGCTGAAGTCGTAGACGTTCTCCTCGCCGAACTGGGCCTTCATGCGGATGCCTTCCTCGAACATCTTCCTGATCCAGGACGAGTTGGACATGTAGCCGGTCATCTGTTTGGATATGAGTTGCATGCAAAAATCTCCTTGGTGGCTTGATCGATCAGCCACCGTATGCCAAACCCCGTTCGCCCGCAACGCCCCTTTGGCTTCTCCCGGGTTCCGCACCGTTTCCCCTTGTGCCCGGGTGGCTTTCCGGGTAGGAGGGAAAGAGTCTCAAAAAAATCTAGACTTCAGCGACCGCACCGGGCGAGCGGGAACGGCCGGGCGCGGCGGTGATGGCGGAGCCATGGAGAAGCAATCCCTTTTCGCGGGCCTTCCCGACATACTCGACGAGCAGCGGTTCGCCCACGGCGGCAACGTGCGGCGCATGGCCGAGCAGGCGGGCTGCCTGCCCGAGGAGCTGCTCGATTTTTCGGTGAACGTGAATCCCCTGGGCCCGCCGCCCTGGCTGGGCCAGGTGGTGGGCCAGGCGCTGCGCGACGTGGACGCCTACCCGGACCCGGACAGCTACGACCTGGTCATGGCCGCGTCCGAGCGGTACAAGGTCTGGCCCACCCAGGTGGTGGCGGGCAACGGCGCGTCCGAGCTGCTCTTCGCCCTGGCCGGGCTGGGCGGGTACCGCCAGGCGGTCATTCCCTCGCCCACCTACGTGGACTACGCCCGGGCCTGCAAGGCCCACCGGCTGCCCGTGGTGGAGCCGCCGCTCACCGACGACCTCAAGATCGACTTTCCGGCCATGGGCCCGCTGCTGACCACGCCCTCCCTGGTCTTCCTGTGCAGCCCGAACAACCCCACGGGCGCGACCTTTTCGGCGGCGGACCTGCGCGAGGTGGCGTCCATGTTCCCGCGCTGCCGGTTCGTGGTGGACGAGTCCTTCGCCGAGTTCCTGCCCGAGGACGCGGACCGGCTGATCCGCAACCGGCCGTCCAACGTGGTCACCGTCCTCTCCCTGACCAAATTCTACGCCATTCCGGGGCTGCGCCTTGGCCTGGCCTTCGGCGACCCGGACGTGATGCTGCGGCTCAAGCAGGCGCTGCCCGCCTGGTCGGTGAACACCCTGGCCCAGCGGGTGGGGGCGCGCTGCCTGCGCGACGGGCGCTATGCGGCCCGCACCCGCGAGCAGACCGCGCTCCTGCGTGAAAACCTGGCCGCCGGACTGCGCCAGGTGCCGGGGCTCAAGGTCATGCCGGGCGCGGCCAACTACCTGCTCTGCCGGGTGGAGCGCGTGGGCATGGACGCCGTGCCGCTCTACGAGCGGCTGCTCGTCGAGCACCGCATCGCCATCCGGCTGTGCGGCAACTACGCGGGCCTGGACAACGCCTGGTTCCGGGTGGCCGTGCGCGACGCGGACGCCAACGAGCGGCTCATCAAGGCGCTGGAGACGATCAGCGGCGTGGGCCGCGCCCCGGTGGTCCGGCGGACCCGGCGCACCCCGGCCCTGATGCTCCAGGGCACCAGCTCCAACGCGGGCAAGTCGGTGCTGGCGGCGGCGTTCTGCCGCATCTTTCTCCAGGACGGGTACAACGTGGCCCCGTTCAAGGCCCAGAACATGTCGCTCAACTCCTACGTCACCGACCAGGGCGGCGAAATGGGCCGGGCCCAGGTGACCCAGGCCATGGCCTGCCGCATGAAGCCGGACGTGCGCATGAACCCGGTCCTGCTCAAGCCGGGGTCGGACGTGGGCTCCCAGGTCATCGTCATGGGCCGGCCCGTGGGCAACATGAGCGTCACCGAGTACGTGCGCTACAAGCCGCGCGCCTGGGAAGCGGTCAAGGCGGCCTACGACTCCCTGGCCAACGAGCACGACATCATGGTCCTGGAGGGCGCGGGCAGCCCGGCCGAGGTCAACCTCAAGCACCACGACATCGTGAACATGGCCATGGCCCGGTACGCGGACGCCCGCGTGCTCCTGGCGGGCGACATCGACCGGGGCGGCGTCTTCGCCTCCATGGTCGGGACCATGAACCTGCTCACCCCGGCCGAACGCGACCTGGTGGAGGGATTCGTCATCAACCGGTTCCGGGGCGACCCGTCGCTGCTGGAACCGGCCTTCGGCCAGATGTTCGAGCACACCGGACGGCCGGTCCTGGGCACGGTGCCCTACATTCATTCCCTGGGGTTGCCCGAGGAGGACTCGGTCTCCTTCAAGGAGGGGTTCCGGCCCGAGGCGGACAAGCTGCCCGAGGATCAGTGCGTGGACGTGGTGGTCATCGACCTGCCGCGCATCTCGAATTTCAACGACATCGACCCGCTCTTCGCCGAGCCGGACGTGCGGGTGCGCGTGGTCGAGAACGCGCGCGACATCGGCACGCCGGACGCGGTGATCATCCCCGGCTCCAAGTCCACGGTGCCGGACATGAAGGCCCTGCGCGGCGCGGGCGTGGCCGCCGCCATCCGCGAGCTGGCGAACGACGGGCACAAAACGCGGGTGGTGGGCATCTGCGGCGGGTTCCAGATGCTGGGCGAGCAGGTGGACGACCCCTACGGGCTGGAGTCCGAGTCCACTCGCGTGGACGGGTTCGGCCTGCTGCCGGTCCAGACCACCCTGGCCCCGGAGAAGACCCTGACCCGGACCTGGGGCGTGCACGCCAAGTCCGGCCACCGGGTCAACGGCTACGAGATCCACCATGGCCAGACCCGCCCGCTCTCGGACCGGCTGCGCGTGGCCATCCGCGACATGGAGGGCCAGCCCCTGGGCTTCACCCGCGCGGACGGCCGGGTCTGGGGCACCTACCTGCACGGCCTGTTCGACGCCGACGAGTTCCGGCGCTGGTTCATCGACCAGTTGCGCATGGACAAGGGGCTCGCGCCCCTGGAGCGCGTCCAGGTCCGCTTCGACCTGGAGGACGCCCTGGACCACCTGGCGGGCGTGGTGCGCGAGGCCGTGTGCATGGAAAAGGTATACAAGGCCCTCGGCTTCTCCGGCTGCTGCACCCAGGCCAGCCTGTTCTTCAAGATCGGCGGATAACCCCGCACGAGACCGCGGGCGGACGGGTTGAAATTTTTGTCCCCCTGGCTGCCGCATTCCCGCAAAGTAGAAATTCTTGAACCCGACCGGCCCGCACCGCAGTGGACCGGTCGTTTTTTGTTGCGCGCCAACATCCAGGAATACAAGGATAAATAAAAAACATTCGCGGCGTGCCGGGCTTTGGCACGCCGCGTGCTATAGGGAGAACACCTTCCTTTTTTTGCACCGAGAAAATCCAGGCCTCCGCAAGGAGGCCTTTCTCGTTTTCGGGGGGTCCTACGGCGCGAGCCGCCGGAGGTAGCCGTCGCGGGTCGCGTCGATGAACCCCTCGTCGCGGAGCTGGCGGAGCGCCGCGCGGACCCGCTCGACCGTCTCGGGCGGGGTGGCGAGGCTGAAGGCCATGTAGATGTCCGTGCTGAAGAGCGGGAGGACCCGGACCCAGTAGTCGGCGGGCAGGCCCGCCTGGCGCAGCCGGTAGCCCTGGGAGAGGGGGTCGCCGGTGGTCAGGTCGATGCGGTTGTTGCCGGGCTCGGATTTGCGGACGTTGAGCAGCTCGTCGCTGACCGGGAAGAGATTGACCCCCTCCTGGAAGCCTTGCCGGAGCAGGAAGTGGTGCGGGGCGGAGTCGCGGGTGAGGCCCACGCGGTAGGCCTTGGCGTCGTCAAGGGTCCCTATGCGGATGTCTCTCCGGTGCCGGGGGCGGAAGAGGTGCATCTCGACCCCGAGCCCGTCCAGGCGCACCCAGTGGAAGTGCGGCTCCCGCTCCGGAAGCTTGAGCGTGCTGTAGAGCAGGACGTTCGGGTCGTGCAGGGCCAGGGAATAGGCTCTGGCCCAGGGCAGGACCTTGATGGTGTAGTCGAGCCCGGCCCGGTCCAGCGCGGCGCGGACCACTGCGGTGACCAGCCCGGCGGCGGCCCCGTTTTCGGCGTAGTTGTAGGGCGGCCATTCCTCCGTGACCACGCGGAGCGAGGCGCAGGAGCCCGGCGCGGGAAACAGCAGGAGAAAGCCCAGGACGAGGAGAAGGAATCGCAACGCCGATGCCCTGTCGTTTCCAGCGGTTCCCCAATGGTAGCCATTCATGATCGCAATACAGCCCGGATTCGACGAGTTGTCCAGCCTTTTTTGCCAGGATCTACTTGGGCGGCCGCTTGAACGCGTCGGTGACGCGCCGGACCGTGTCCCGGCCGGAGCGGATCACGCTGCCCGCCGTGCCGCCCACCTTCCCGGCCGTGCCGGTGATGGCGTCGCCCACGCCGTGGACGACCTTGGACGTGCCGCTCCTGAGCGCGCCGGTGGAGCCCTTGACCAGGACCTTGGTCACGTAGGCCACGGTGCCGGTGCTCAGGCCCATGAACATGCGGGCCGCTTCGATGGTCGCGTTGCGGCGCATGGCCCCCCGGCCGTCCAGGGAGAGGGAGAGGTAGTTGCGGGCGATGATGCCGCAGCGCAGGGTCAGCAGACAGTTGGTGGAGCCGGTCAGCACCGACGAGGTGATGACCCCGGCGATGGCCTGGGCGCCGGGCAGGGCCCCCACGGCCGAGCCGCCCACCAGCGGGGCCATGAGCTCGCGCACGTATTCCTCGATGCCGATGTCCTCCACCGAGCCCGCCAGGAAGGTGGTGGCCGCGATGTTGGCGTAGAGGTTCATCAGCTCGCGCGGGTGGGGCCGCTGGTTGAAGAGCCGGGCCAGCCGCCAGACCAGACGCATGACCAGGAAGAGGACGACCATGGCGTCCAGCCGCCCGTTCTGGGACAGGGCCGTGCCGATGAAGACCCGCTTGCCCGTGGCCCGTATCTCCTCGTCGGCCCGCTCGCCCAGCAGGGCCAGGGCGGGCTCCAGGTCCGCCGCGTCGCGCACGTCGATCCCGGCCTCGCGGACCACGGGGTTGGCCCGCAGCCGTTTGGCCAGGGCGCGGCGGAACTCGGCCATTTCCGCCTCGGTGGGCGCGGCGTGGAGCAGGAGCGGCCGGGGCCGCAGGAGCACCTGGCCCACGCCCCACAGGATCAGCCCGCCCACCAGCCCGGCCAAGGTCCAGAAGACCCACGGCTCGAAGGCCGGGTTCAGGCGACCCGCGAAACCGGCCAGCCCGGCGACGCAGTCATGCAGGAAGGCCAGAAAGGCGGCCAGGACGATCAGGGTGACCACGGTCAGCAGATGTTTGAGGTAGCGCGGCATGGAAATGACATACGACATTTCCGCGCCGGGGAAAAGCGATGTGCGCAAATGGAGGGAGAGAGGGTTGGGCGAAAAATTCGCCCTGCCCGGCATGGCCGGACAGGGCGAAGAGGAAACGGGTCGAATTTCGGGAAAGCCGCTTTGCGGGCAGGCCTTAGGCCGCCGCGGGCGGATCGGGCAAGGCGAGGATGGGGGCGATGATTTCGCCCAGGGCCTTGCCGGTGGCCGTGTCGCGGTGGACCTTCATGAAGGGGTAGCCCTCGTCGCCGGAGCGCGCCACTTCCGGGTCCAGGGGGATGCGGCCCAGGAAACGGACGCCCGATTCCTTGGCCAGGTCCTCGCCGCCGCCGGAGTTGAAGATGTTGTGCACCGCGCCGCAGTTGGGGCAGGCGAAGCCGGACATGTTCTCGATGATGCCGAGCACGCGGTTGCCCACTTCGCCCACGAAGGAGACGGAACGGCGGACGTCGTCGATGGCCACGCCCTGGGGGGTGGTGACGATGACGGCCATGGCCGTGGGGCCGAGGGTCTGGAGGGTGGAGAGCGGCTCGTCGCCGGTTCCGGGGGGGCAGTCGACGATCAGGTAGTCGAGGTCGCCCCACATGACGTCCTCCACGAACTGCTTTATCAGCCCGATCTTGACCGGCCCGCGCCAGATCACGGCCTGGCGGTCGTCCTGGAGCAGGAAGCCAAGGGACATGACGGAAAGGTTCTTGGACCAGGAGACGGGCTCCATGACGTCCACGCCCATGTGCGGCTGCTGGCCCTTGAGGGCGAGCAGGCGGGGGATGCTCGGGCCGTGGACGTCCACGTCCAGCAGGCCGACCTTCTTGCCCGCCAGGGAGAGAGCCACGGCGAGGTTGGCGGCCACGGTGGACTTGCCCACGCCGCCCTTGCCGGACATGACCACGATCTTGTGCTTGATCCGGCCCAGGGTCTTTTTCAGTTTCGCGTCAGGGTTCTGGTCGCATCCCGTGGCGCTGGCGCAGCCGCCGTCGGGCCCGGCAGAGGAGCATCCGCTGCAATCGCTCATTGTGTTCTCCTGGAGACGGCGGGTCGCCCCGCCCTCGGCTTGGTGGTTCGCTGGACCGGCCGCGCGGCCGGTAACGTGACTGGAATAGTCATCGCGCGGGAAAAGTCAAATATCCTCCCGGCGCGGTCTGCAACCCGGCATGGCCAGATCGGCGAGGTTGCCCCGGCGGAAGGCGGAAACGGCCTGGGCCACGGAGCCCGTCAGCCAGGGACGCACGCCCACCCCGGCGCGTTCCAGCCGGGCGCGGGTGTCGGCCCCGATGGCCCCGCACAACAAATAAGATACCCCGCAGGCCAGTATGGCGGATGTCCTGTCCATAGGGTCCTTTGAGGGAAGGGATAGGAGGCCTGCGGGGTAAATATCGTTGTCACGTATGTCAAACAGCTTGTACCGGTCCGCATTTTCGCAGACGGAGGCCAGCCGGTCCTTGTAGCACGCGAGGCAGATGCGCGTGGGGGATTCAGGAGTCATGTGCACCCGTGCTTCCCCGGGGACCCATGCCGGACTGAACAAAGGAGAGCATGGATCGTGCCACGCTAAAAAGCCTGTAAATCAAGGATGTTGCCTTAGCCCCTTACCCAGACTGCGGCTAAAAAAACGCCCATGCAATCGGGGGGCGGGCGAAAAATACGCCCTACTCTTTGGAATCCAGAAGGCGGCGCAGGGTGTCCTTGGTTATGCCCAGCTCGCGGCAGGCGGCCATGCGGCGGCCCTGGTTGCGCTCCACGGCGTGGCGTGCGGCGCGGCGCTTGATTTCCTCCAGAGTGCCGTGCAGGCCGCCGGCCGAGGCGGCGGGTTCAGCCCCGGCCTGGAGGGAGTCGGGCAGGTGTTCCTGCTGGATGAACCCGGAGGAGCAGAGGATGAAGGCGTATTCAAGGATGTTCTCCAGCTCGCGGACGTTGCCGGGAAAGTCGTGGCGCAGGAGCAGCAGGAGCACGTCCTCGCTCACGCCCTGGACCTGCTTGCCCTGGATGGCGTTGAACTGCTCCACGAAGTGCTCCACCAGCAGGGGAATGTCCTCGCGCCGCTCGCGCAGGGGCGGCAGGTGGAAGGTGACCACGTTGAGCCGGTAGAAGAGATCCTGGCGGAACCGGCCGTCGGCCACGCGCTTTTCCAGGTCGCGATTGGTGGCGGCCACCACGCGCACGTCCGCCCGCACCGGCGCGACCCCGCCCAGGGGCTCGAAGGTCTTCTCCTGGAGAAACCGGAGCAGCTTGACCTGGAGCGGGCCGGGCAGGTCGCCGATCTCGTCCAGGAAGACCGTGCCGCCCTCGGCCATCTCCAGCCGCCCCGGCTTGTCGTGCCGGGCGTCGGTGAAGGCCCCGGCCTTGTAGCCGAAGAGCTCGCTCTCCAACAGGTTTTCGGGCAGCGCCCCGCAGTTGACGGGCACGAAGGGCTTGTCCCGGCGCGGGCTCAGGGAGTGGATGGCCCGGGCGAAGAGCTCCTTGCCCGTGCCGGACTCGCCGAGCAGCAGGGTCGTGGCCTGGCTGGAGCTGACCTGGGGCAGGATGCGGAATATCCGGTCGAGCGACGGGCTGTGGCCCACGATGTCCTCGAACCGGTAGAGGTCCTTGACCTTGCGGCGCATGGCCTGGATTTCGGTCAGGTCGCGAAAGGTCTCGACCCCGCCCACCACCTCGCCGTCGCTGTTGGTCAGCGCCGAGGCGGAGATGGACACGGGCAGCCGGCTGCCGTCGTTCTTGATGATGAAGATGGACTTGTTGGTGATGCTCACGCCCCGGCGCAGGCAATGGTCCACGGCGCAGTTGCCGTCGCACAGGCTGGAGCGGAACACGTCCCAGCACTTGCGGCCCACGGCCTCGGCGTAGCTCACGCCGGTGATGCGCTGGGCCGACTCGTTGAAGTACGTGATGTTCCAGTCGGCATCCACGGTGAAAAGCCCGTCCGCGATGGAGGCGAAGACGTCTTCGAGGGGCAGGTTCCTGGGAAACGGCATGGGACCACTGTACCCGGCGCGGCCGAATATGCCAATGGGCGACGGGGACGAACCGGGCAAAAAACGCATGGTCAGGCCGGGGCCGCGCTGCTAGGGTGCGCCGAGGGAGGGAAGCCGCATGGCCGACATCATCCGCTGCCCCTGGTGCGGCGACGATCCGCTCTACGTGGACTACCACGACCGCGAGTGGGGCGTGCCGGAATACGACGACCGCCAGCTCTTCGCCAAGCTCATCCTCGACGGCGCCCAGGCCGGGCTGAGCTGGATCACCATCCTGCGCCGCCGCGAGTCGTATTATGCGGCCTTCGACGGGCTCGACCCCGAACGGATGGCCCGCTATGACGAGGCCAAGATCGAGGAACTGCTGGCGAACCCCGGCGTCATCCGCAACCGGCTCAAGGTCCGGGCGGCCGTGGCCAACGCGCGCGGCTACCTGGAGATCATGGAGCGCGAGGGCTCGTTCAGCGACTTCCTGTGGCGGTTCGTGGACGGCCGCCAGGTGGTCAATCACTGGCGCACTCCGGCCGAGGCCCCGGCCCGGACCGCGCAGTCCCAGGCCATGAGCAAGGCTCTCAAGTCGTACGGCTTCGGCTTTGTCGGTCCGACCATCGTCTACGCCTTCATGCAGGCCGTGGGCATGGTCAACGACCACCTGGCCGACTGCTTCCGCCACGGGGAATGCCGCCTGCTCGGCGAGGCGGGGAAAACGCGGCCGCCGACCGCCCCCGGTCCATCCGGCGTCGGCGGCATGTGCGGATGACCTCAAATTTCCTTGATTCTTTTGCTGCGGGACCGGGCGGCGCGCTTGCAAAATCGTCACACTTCCATTAGCGTTTCACGCTATTCGGTCCGCTTTTTTCCGGGACGCTGACCACGAATCGTTCGGATCAGCCCTTTCATGCACACCGAGGAGGAACAATGAAACGTCTCATCTGCCTGGCCGTCATGCTCTGCATGCTGATGGCCGCGGCCACCACGGCGTCTGCCGACGCCCTGGCCGAAATCGTCAAGCGCGGCGAGTTGCGCGTCGCCTGCCAGACCCAGTGCCCCCCCTTCAGCTTCGTGGACAAGAACGGCGAGCGCACCGGCTCGTCCGTCGAGTTCTGCAAGCTGATGGCCAAGGAAATGGGCGTGCAGATCAAATTTCTGGACTATGACTGGGACGGCCTGATTCCGGCCCTGCTCTCCGGCAAGGCCGACATGCTGGCCGCCGACATGACCGCCAACCTGCAGCGCGCCCTGAAGGTCTCCTTCACCGACCCGTTCTACTACACCGGCTCCGTGGCCATGACCAAGGCCGACTCCCCGCTGACCTCCTGGGACCAGATCAACCAGAAGGGCATCAAGGTCGCCGTTCTTCTCGGCGGCACCGGCGAGGCTGACGCCAAGCGCCTCTTCCCCAACGCGGAGATCAAGTCCTACAAGGGCGGCGGGCCCATGGTCATCAACGCCCTCATGGCCGGCAAGGCCGATGTCGCGGTCAACGACAAGACCTCCATCATGGGCTCCCTGGCCGCCTTCCCGCCGAACTCCACCAAGTTCGTGGGCGACATCATGTCCAAGCAGCCGCTGTCCTTCGCGGTTCGTCACGAGGACGAGAACCTGCGCCAGTGGATGAACCTGTTCTTCAACTGGATCCGTTCCGATGGGCGCTACGACGCCAACATCAAGTACTGGGTCGAGTCCAAGGACTGGGAAAAGGATCACTAGACCGTAAGCCGTGCGCCATGCCCCGCCGGGGCATGGCGCACCCCTTTACGGGTCCTGCACATGCTCGAATATTTCAACTTTCGCATCATCTGGGAGTATATGCCCCTCTTCATGGAGGGCTTGTACCATACCTGCTGGATTTCCCTGCTCGGGATCATCGGCGCGCTGGTCGTGGGCATGATCGCCTGCGCCTGCCGCATCAGCCGCGTCAAATGGCTCGTCGCCCCGGCCGTGGTCTACATCGAAGCCATCCGCTCCACCCCGCTCCTGGCCCAGCTCTACTTCCTCTACTTCGGCCTGCCCTCCCTGGGCATCGACGTGAGCGAGCTGACCACGGGCATCGTGGCCCTCTCCCTCAACTCGGGCGCCTACGTGGCGGAAATTCTCCGCGCGGGCTTCAAGGGCATCCCCTTCGGGCAGGTGGAGGCCGCCATGGGCCAGGGGTTCAACGTCTACCAGCGCTTTCTGTTCATCCTCCTGCCCCAGGCGCTGGCCAACACCCTGCCGCCGCTGCTCGGCCAGGCCATCGTCCTGGTCAAGGACTCGGCCGTGCTCTCCCTGATCTCGGTCATGGAGCTGACCCGCGCGGGCCAGGTTCTCAACTCCGAACGGTTCATGCCCTCCGAGGCCTTCCTGACCGTGGCCGCCCTGTACCTCGTCATCTACTACGCGCTCAAGGGCGTGACCAAGTTCTATCAACTGCGCATGATGCGCTTCAGGAGCGCCTGAGCCATGTGGGGATATTATTTCGAGCAGCTCCTGCACAGCCTGCCCATGTTCTGGAAAGGGCTGGCCATGACCGCCGGGGTCTCGGCCCTGAGCCTGGTCGGCGGCACCATCATCGGGGTCGTCACCGGCGTCCTGCGCGCCCGGCGGCGCTCCATCATTTCCCACCTGCTCTCGCTGTACGTCGATTTCATGCGCGGCACGCCGTTCCTGGTCCAGTTGTTCATCATCTTCTTCATCCTGCCGGAGTTCGGGTTGCAAATGGAGGCCTTCGCCGCAGCGGTCATCAGCCTGACCATCTACGCCGGGTCCTACATCTGCGAGATAGTCTGCGCAGCCATCGAGGCCGTGCCGTCCGGCCAGGAGGAGGCGTGCCGATCCCTGGGCCACACCCACACCCAGGCCATGCTCCTGGTCATCCTGCCCCAGGCGCTGCGCATGGCGCTGCCCGCCCTGGTTGGCCAATATGTCCTGCTCATCAAGGACTCGTCCATCGTCTCGGTCATCGGGCTTACGGACATCACCCGAGCCGGGTGGCTGACCGTGCAGCGCGTGCCCGAAGGCCTGATGGTCTTCGCCCTGGTCGGCCTGCTCTACTTCGCGGTCTGTTTCCCGCTCATCCACCTCTCCAACTACCTGGAGCGCCGCTTCTCCACCGGCGAGCTGAAGCTCTAGCCGGGCGGGGGGCGGCAGCCCTCCACATCGTTCCTGTAAAAAAGCAAAGCGGAAAGGCAGACAAGGAGCCGTCTCCGGCGGGACTTTATCGGGAGGTTTCGCGCCCAGAAGGCGCGACTTGCTTTTGGACCGGACGCCCAAAAGCAAGCAAGCCGCTCCGGCCGTTTGGACAGCTTCTAAGCCGCCTGGCCGCAGGGCTGCATTGTCGAAACTTGCAGGAACGCCGCAGCGGCAAGCAACAGCCCGATCATCCGCAAAAGCAAAAGCCCAAGACAATCGTCCGGGGCCGCAGTTTCTCTCCATCAATTCGCCGAGCCCAGCCCTGTGTTCCGGCGATTGGCAGCCGACCAAGCGGGTAAGGCGGCTCCATGTGGCCACCAGGACGGTTTTGTGCAGTCTACGAATATGCGTGGAGGAACGGCTTGTAGCTTTTCCGAGAGATGGAGCCGTCCCGCTTGGATCGGATGCTTGGCGACGCGACACACAGGCGGCCAAGCTACCCGCAAGTGCCTTTTTTACTTTTTTTTGGCCCAGCAAAAAAGAAGCGCCGCCCGCGCAGGGCATTACAAAATCGTGGAGGGGGAAGCGGACGCCTCCCCCGGCTCTGGCCGGACTACCAAGCTACTGCTTGCCTTCCCCCCCAAAGGGGAAAAGCAACCAAGCAGCCCCCCTACCGGGTCACCCCCTGGGGCCAGACATAGTAGAACCCCGCCTTGGGCGGCAGGATGTACCCCGCGTCCACGCCGAGCAGGTCGAGCCTGCCCGGCTCGGCCGCCGTCAGGGTGTTGTAGGGATTGTCGTTGGGATAGGTGTCGCGCCTATACGTCACGACCTTGCCGTCGGCGGGCAGCCCGGCCAGCTCGCGCGCCTTGGCGAAGGCGTCCTGGACGTAGCCGATCTGATCGACAAGCCCCACGGCCTTGGCCCGGTTCGCCGTGAACACGCGGGCCGTCCGCACCTCGGCCATGGCCTCGGGCGTCAGCTTGCGATGCCGCATCACCAGGGCCTGGAACCGTTCGGCGTAATCGTCGATGATGCCCTGGAACAGGGCCGCCTCCCCGGGCGTGGTGGGCCGGAACGGCGAGCCCATGTCCTTGTCCGCGCCGGACTTGGTCACCTCCACGTCCACGCCGATCTTGTCGAACAGGCCGACCAGCTTGGGCCGCATGAAGATGACGCCCACCGACCCGGTGATGGTTGTCGGATGGGCCACGATCCAGTCGGCGGGCAGGGCCGCGTAGTAGCCGCCCGACGCGGCCACGTCGAACATGCAGACCACCACCTTCTTGCCGGTGCGCTCCTTGAAGGCCGAAATCTCGTGGTAGAGGATGTCCGACGCCGTGGTGGTGCCGCCGGGGGAATTGATGGCCAGGACCACCGCCTTGACCTCGTCGTCGGCCTCGGCCAGTTGCAGCGCGCTGACCAGCTCCTGCACCGGGCTCGGCGCGGCGCGCAGCACGCCCTGGCGCGGCTGGTCCATCAGGAACCCGTTCAAGTGCACCAGGGCCAGCTTGCCCCCGCCCTGGCCCTCGATGACGAACTCCTTGAGCGGCTCGGTGGACGGGGCGGCGAAGAGTTTGATCTTGGGCGCGCAGCCGGGCAGCAGGAACAGGAGCAGGGCCAGGGCCGGGATGAAACGGAATTTCATGATGCCTCCATGCGGGTTGCGGATGGGCCGAGCGTAACAGGCCGGACGAAAAAGCGCGAGCCCCCGGCGCGGAAAAGACGGTGCGGCGCGCAGGTCCGCGCCGGGCGGCAGGACGGGGGAAGCCCGCCCTACAAGGCCAGGACGAAGCCCAGCCCGGCGGCCAGCTCGCCCAGGATCACGGCGCAGCCCAGGAAATCGCCGTTGGCCCCGCGCACATGCTCGGCCAGCCGGTAGAGCGGGACCAGGGCCAGCCCGGCCAGGGCCATGCCCGCCAGGGTGGCCAGGGGACCGGCCAGGAAAAATCCGCTGACAAGGGCGAAGGCCCCGGCCGCGAGGGCCACGCGCAGGGTCGCGCCGGTCATGTAGAGCCTGCCCAGGCCCGGCCGGGCCAGGTGGTGCACGCCGTAGGCCAGGGCCACGCTGGCGGCCCGGCCCAGGACGAAGGTCCAGACCACGGCCCCGAAGGCGTCGCGCACGGCCATCTCCCGGAACAGGACCGCCTGGCCGCCCAGGGCCAGGACCAGGCCCATGATCCCGAACGCGCCGGAGCGGCTGTCCTTGACCACCTGCCAGAACCGGTCGGGGTCGCCGTGGGTGGTCACCGCGTCGCTGATGTCGGACAGGCCGTCGTGATGGAAGCCGCGCGTCAGGTAGACGCCCAGGGCGACCATTCCCCAGGCCTGGACCCACGGGGCCTTGGCGAACAGCCCGAGCCAGGGCGCCAGGGCCACGGCCGCGCCCAGCACGAGGCCCACGGCGGGCATCCAGCCGATGCAGCGGCTCATCTCCGCCTCCGGGATGACGCGGGCCGGAGCCAGCCGGGTCAGAAAACCGAGGGTGTCGAGAAAACGCATCCTTATTCCTCCCAGGTCAGTTCCACCCGGTCGCCCATGGACAGGCCGAGCTGCCGGGCCGCCGAGCGCTGGTTGACGGCGATCTCCAGGAAGCCCTGGCTGCCCTCCAGCAGGCCGGGACGGCCGTCGGGCAGGTCGGCGTAGGCCGAGGAAAAGCCGAGTTCGCCATGGGCCGGGGAGACCAGCTCGATGCGCCCGGCCGCAGGCAGGGTGCCGGTGGGCAGGTTGAGCACGCAGTTGCCGAAGCGGTCGATGTGCAGGACGTGGCCCGCGGCGCGGCCCGGCTCCACCGTGGGGCTGGCCCAGAGCGGGGACACCAGTTCGGCGGGGTCCATTTCCGTGCCCAGCGAGCCGGGGTCGCCGCCCAGGGCGATCCAGGCCGTCAGCGGAGCGAAGACGTCCCGGCCGTGAAAAGTCTGGGCTACCTTGCTGCGCGCCTGCACGGCCACGGTCAGGTCATAGGCGGCGATCTCCTCGGTCCAGGCGTTGCGCATGGCCAGGGAGAGCAACCCGTTGTCCGGGGCGAGCAGGAACCGTTCGCCGATGCGCACGCCGGCGATGCGTCTGGAAGTGCCCACGCCGGGGTCCACCACGGCCATGATGACCGCGTCCTTGGGGAAATGCATGTACGACGAGGCCAGGAAGAACGCGGCCTGGGCCACGTTGTAGGGCTCCACGCGGTGGGAGATGTCCACCACCGGGCAGGCCGGGGCCTTGCGCGCCAGCACGGCCTTGACCTGGCCGACGTAGGGGTCGGTGACGCCGAAATCCGTGAGCAGCCCGATGGTCCGGGGCGGCGATTCCTTCTTCTTCGCGAACATCAGTAGATCTTCCTTGCTGAAAAACCCTGGCCCAGTACGTGGAAGCCCGACCCTACAATGAAAAAGGCATCCGGGTCCACGGCGTATACCAATTCCTCCAGCCGCTTGAGTTGCAGGGACGAGATCATGGTCAGGATGACCTTCTTGGGGTCGCCGGACCAGCCTCCCGTGCCGTCGAGCAGGGTCACGCCCCGGTCCAGGTCGTCGAGGATGGTCCGCCGCACCGCGTCCGCGTTGTCCGAGACGATGATGACCATCTTCCGCTCGCTGAACAGGTGCACCACGTACTCGATGGCCACGGCCGTGACGAAGGTCATGGCGATGGAATAGAGCACGATGTGCGGGTCCAGGAAGGCGAAGCCGCCCAGGAACCCGAGCATGTTGAACCAGAACTCGAATGAGCCCATGGAGATATTGAACCGTTCCTTGCAGATGACCGCCAGGATGTCCGACCCGCCCGTGGACCCGAGCGAGCGCAGGGCCACGCCCACGCCCGCGCCCAGGATGCCGCCGCCGGTGATGACCGCGAGCCAGACGTCCTCCATGGGCAGGGACCAGGGAATGATGTCGATGAACAGCGATGTGGCGAGCATGCCGTAGAGGCTCAGGAAAAGGAACTTGCGGCTGACGTAGACCCAGCCGAGCACGAAGACCGGCAGGTTGAGCAGCAGGTACCACTGGCCGGTGCTCAGGCCGCCGAAAGCGTAGTAGCAGAGCAGCGCGATGCCCGACATGCCGCCCGTGAGCAGCCCGTGCGGCACGGCCACGGCCTTGACCGCATAGGCGATGAGGAACGCCCCGAAGGTCAGGAGCATCATGTTCCACGGCACCCCGAAGGTCATGGCCCGGAAACGGTTCTTCCAGTCTTGCGTCGTCATGGTCTCTCCACCGCCTCCTTCTAGCCGCTTTTGCCGAAGCTGAAAACCACTATTCTCGAGCGGCCACGCTCCCGCAACCCTTGCGCGCCGCAGTGAATAGGGTTACCAAACCCGTTCACCCAACCAAGACCATCACAAGAGGCTACAACATGAAGCTGACCGACCTTGCGCCCGAAGCCAAGTGGCGCGAACTGCAACAGGACCTGCACGACCGCTTCGGCCTCAATGCCGACATCATGGACGCAGACGGCCACCGGCTCTTCGGCAACACCTGGGGCAACGACCTCTGCCGGGCCATTCGCAACGACGACAAGGGCTTTTCCTCCATCTGCGTCATGGCGGGCCAGATGTTCACCCGGCTGCTCAAGGAAGGCGAGCCCTTCGCCGAGATGTGCGACGCGGGCCTGCTGCGCGTCTCCGTGCCGGTCAAGAGGGACGGCGAGGTCATCGGCGCGGTGGGCGGCTGCGGCCTCCTGCCCGCCGAGGACGAGGAGGTGGACGCGTTCACCGTCGGCATGATGAGCGGGCTCGACGAGGCCGCCATCCCCGGCCTGGCCTCCACGGTCCGCACGGCGGACGAGGCCAGGATCAGAGAGATCCAAGACCATATTTCGAAACGGGTGGCCGAAATAACAGGCTAACCCCCCGGCGCGGTTGACAGCCGCTCCCGTTGTGCGTCAACTGACGCACCGAAAATGCGCTCCGAGGAGGAACCATGCGTAGCAAGAAAATGACCGCCGGGCTGGAAAAAGCCCCCCACCGCTCCCTGCTCTATGCGGACGGACTGACCAAAGAGGAAATGGAACGGCCGATCATCGGCGTATGCTGCGCCGCCAACGAAATCATTCCCGGCCACATCCACCTCGACACCATCGCCGAGGCGGTCAAGGCGGGCATCCGCATGGCGGGCGGCACCCCCATGGAATTCCCGGCCATCGGCGTGTGCGACGGCCTCTCCATGAACCACGAGGGCATGAAGATGTCCCTCCCCAGCCGCGAAATCATCGCCGACTCCGTGGAGATCATGGCCACCGCCCACCCGTTCGACGCCCTGGTCTGCATCCCCAACTGCGACAAGATCGTGCCCGGCATGCTCATGGCCATCCTGCGCCTGAACATCCCGGCCGTCATCGTCTCCGGCGGCCCCATGCTCGCCGGACGCCGCCGCTCCGCCGACCTCATCACCGTGTTCGAGGGCGTGGGCCGCGTCAAGACCGGCTCCATGACCATGGAGGAGCTCACCGAACTCGAAGAGACCGCCTGCCCCTCCTGCGGCTCCTGCTCCGGCATGTTCACCGCCAACTCCATGAACTGCCTCTCCGAATCCATCGGCCTGGCCCTGCCCGGCAACGGCACCATCCCGGCCGTCATGTCCGCCCGCGTCCGTCTGGCCAAGAAGGCGGGCATGCAGGTCATGGAAATGCTCGAAAAGAACATCCGCCCGCGCGACATCGTCACCGAAAAGTCCGTGCACAACGCCGTGACCATGGACATGGCGCTCGGCTGCTCCACCAACACCACGCTTCACCTGCCCGCCCTCTTCGCCGAGGCCGGGCTGGACCTGAACCTGGCCATGTTCAACGAGATCAGCAAAAAGACGCCCAATCTGTGCAAGCTCGCCCCGGCCGGCCCCCACTACATGGAGGAGCTGGAGGAAGCGGGCGGCATCCCCGGCGTCATGAGCGAACTGGCCAAGCGGGACCTGCTCCACCTGGACGTCATGACCGTCACCGGCAAGACCCTGGGCGAGAACCTGAAGGACCTGAACGCCCGCGTCACCAACCACGAGATCGTCCGGCCCATCGACAACCCGTACTCCCCGGAAGGCGGCATCGCCATCCTCTACGGCAACATCGCGCCCGACGGCTGCTGCGTCAAACAGTCCGCCGTGGCCCCGGAGATGATGCAAAACACCGGCGTCGCCCGCGTCTTCAACTCCGAGGAAGACGCCGTCTCCGCCATCCTGGGCAAGGAAATCAAGCCCGGCGACGTGGTCGTCATCCTCTACGAAGGACCCAAGGGCGGACCCGGAATGCGCGAAATGCTCACCCCCACATCCGCCATCTCCGGCATGGGACTGGGCGAATCCGTCGCCCTCATCACCGACGGCCGTTTCTCCGGCGGCACGCGCGGCGCGGCCATCGGACACATCTCGCCCGAAGCCGCCTCCGGCGGCCCCTGCGGACTCATCAAGGACGGCGACAAGATCCAGATCGACATCCCCGCCCGCACCATCGACCTGCTCGTGGACGACGCCGAGCTCGAAGCACGCCAAAAGGCCTTCAAGCCCGTCGAGAAACAGATCGACTCGCCCTTCCTGCGCCGCTACGCCAAACTCGTCACCTCCGCCGCCCAAGGCGCCGTGTACAAACGCTAGGCCCGCACGCGCACACGCGATACAATAACCGCCCGCCCCGGCTCAAGCCGGAGCGGGCGGTTTTGTTTCGTCTGCGGCGACCGGGGGAGACGGGATTGCAAGATGCAGCCGCCACGTTCCCGAGGATCAACTCCCTGCCATATCTCCGCGACATGGCAGGGAGCTACTTGTTGCGCTGCAAGGGCGCAGGATACAGTTCCTTTCAAACAGGGCGTCAACATCTGGAGCAGCGGCTGAGCGCAACGCCGCCACCTCCGCTTACCCGGTGGCGGCCCTTCGCCTAGAACCACTCGCCCAAGCGGAAATACAAGGCCGTCGACCCGGGGCCAAAGGCCAGGTCCATCCCCAGGTACATCTTCTGTTCTTCGGCGATGAGGTAACGAATCCCGAAGCCGCCGGTCGGGATGGTCGGCCCCTTGTAGAGGCCCCCGGGCTCTCCGCTGGTCCAGCCCAGGCCCGCGAAAATGTTTGCGGCCCATTTTTCGCTCAATTTGTAGCGGGCTTCGCCCTGAATGGAAGACGACTGCTTGTCGATGTACTTGGCGTAGGGAAATCCCCGCAGGTGGAGGAAAGGCATGTCGAAAAAAGGCGTACTCCCCGTGGAGAGGTTCAGCTCCCCCTGGCCGGCCAGGACAAGCTTGTCCGTCAACGGGAAATAGTGCGCATAGCTCGCCGAGGCCTTGGCATATTCAAAGTCCCCTCCCCAGGCCCCCCCGTAATCCGTCGCCTCGAACTGAAAAAGCCCGCCCCTGGTCGGATAGACGCTGTCGTCGGTGGTATCCCGTTCGCCGACCAGCCCCAGCCCGGCCGTCGTGATCGTGTGGTTCAGATACGGCAGGGTCGGGGACAGCTTCGACAGGTCCGCGCCGAAATCCCATGAGAAGAGGGAATACTTGGCGCCGACGAACCAGTCGCCCTCCACCCGCGCCATGAGTTCGGGTTGGAACGCGGTGATCTTTGCCGCGTAGCCGACGGGGTTGTCGCGAAGATACGCATCGTCTCCCGAACCGAAATACTTCAACTGGAAATCGCCGTATGCGAGAAAGGCGACGCCGCGAAAGGTGTCGTTGTCGTAGAAGCCCTTGTGGAACGCGCCGACCCCCCAACTCCCGTTGGTTGAAGCCAGGGCCGCGATGCCGGAGATGGACTGCCGGGTCGCGTTGTCCTCCGAGGCCTCGTCATTCCAGAACGAGTCCTTCGGGTGCATGTACATGCCCACGCCGATCAACCCCGCGCCCAGGGTTGGGTTCACCATCGGAACCGGTGCGACGACAATCCGGTCGGATATCGGCTGCGCCTTCCTCTCCGCGGCCTTCCCGGACCGGTGCATGGCGTCGAACCATCCGGCGTCGCCGTCGGCCAAGCAGGGCGAGATCGACGCGACGCAGACCGCCAGAAAGACGCAGAGCAAGGACGGAATGCGCATGTGGCCCACGAGAATCACGACACCCCCTGTTTCACCTTGTGCAGGACATCTCCGTTCACCGGCCGCCCGGGCTT
This sequence comes from Pseudodesulfovibrio sp., assembly GCF_028692895.1. Classification (GTDB taxonomy): domain Bacteria; phylum Desulfobacterota; class Desulfovibrionia; order Desulfovibrionales; family Desulfovibrionaceae; genus Pseudodesulfovibrio. The sequence goes on along the minus strand of NZ_JAQUWN010000011.1, from coordinate 44,014 downwards.
TTGCCCATCCGCGCCGCCGATGCGCCTCTAGAGCGTATCGCGGCTTGCGCCTGTACGTTGCAGCCTGCATTTCGCCTGTTCGATACCTGCTTTTCCGCCATTCAGGCAACGCCCTGCCCGGAAAATTGATAAAAAATGTCAATCGTGATTAAAAAAAATTGCTTTTAAATATTTCACGACTCGATTATGCGTGGAATAAGTAGATAATCCCATCTGGGCGATGCATAGACGTCATGCGCCCAATAACGGATGGTTGAGTGAAGCGACAAATTCGCCGAAACACTTTTGAGAGAAGGAATGGGAATTGTCTTCCAAACCAGGCTAATCATAACAATATTAGCCGTCAAACGAACAGCCGGACTCTTCGGCGGTGGAGCGAGGCGCGAGGAGGCAGTGAGATGAAACGCATTATATGTCTCATGGGAATTGTCGCCTGTCTGACGACGCTCTGCTTGGCAGGGACGTCGCAGGCCGCCAAGAAGCCGAACATCGTGCTCATCGTGTCGGACGACACGGGCTATGGCGATCTGGGCGCCTACGGCGGCGGCGCAGGGCGCGGCATGCCTACGCCGAACTTCGACCGGATGGCTGACGAGGGCATGACCATGTTCTCGTTCTACGCCCAGCCGAGCTGCACCCCCGGCCGCGCCGCCATGCAGACCGGCCGCATTCCCAACCGCAGCGGCATGACCACCGTGGCCTTCCAGGGCCAGGGCGGCGGCCTGCCCGCAGCCGAATGGACGCTGGCGTCGGTCCTCAGGCAGGGCGGGTACAAGACCTACTTCACCGGCAAGTGGCACCTCGGCGAAGCAGACTACGCGCTGCCCAACGCCCAGGGCTACGACGAGATGAAGTACGTTGGATTGTACCACCTCAACGCCTACACCTACGCGGACCCGACCTGGTTCCCGGACATGGACCCCCAGTTGAGGGCAATGTTCAAGAAGGTGACCAAGGGCTCGCTCTCGGGCAAGGACGGGGAGAAGGCCAAGGAAGACTTCAAGATCAACGGGCAGTATGTCGATACCCCCGAGAAGGGCGTGGTCGGCATCCCGTTCTTTGACAAGTACGTCGAAAAGGCGGCTCTGGAATACCTCGAAGCGGGGGCCCGATCCAGCCAGCCCTTCTTTCTCAACGTGAACTTCATGAAGGTCCACCAGCCCAACATGCCGGCCCCGGAGTTCGAGCACAAGTCCCTGTCCAAATCCAAGTACGCCGATTCCGTGGTCGAACTCGACACCCGGGTCGGCCGCATCATGGACAAGATCCGCGAGTTGAAGCTGGACAGCAACACCCTGGTCTTCTGGACCACGGACAATGGCGCATGGCAGGACGTATACCCTGACGCCGGCTACACCCCGTTCCGCGGCACCAAGGGAACGGTGCGCGAAGGCGGCAACCGCGTTCCCGCCATCGCCTGGATGCCCGGCAAGATCAAGGCCGGCTCCAAGAGCCACGATCTCGTCGGCGGCCTGGATCTCATGGCCACCTTCGCCAGGATCGCCGAGGTGAAGCTCCCGGCCAAGGATCGCGAGGGCCAGCCGATCATCTTCGACAGCTACGACATGTCCCCCGTGCTCTTCGGCAAGGGCAAGTGCGAGCGGACCTCCTGGTTCTACTTCACCGAGGACGAACTGACCCCCGGCGCGGCCCGTGTGGGCAATTACAAGGCCCTGTTCAACCTGCGTGGAGACAACGGGCAGCCCACCGGCGGCCTGGCCGTTGACACCAACCTCGGCTGGAAGGGACCGAGCAAGTACACCGCCGCCGTGCCGCAGGTCTTCGACCTCTGGCAAGACCCGCAGGAACGCTACGACATCTTCATGAACAACTACACCGAACGGACCTGGACCCTCGTGACCATCAACGCGGCGATCCAGGATCTGATGAAGACATATGTGCAGTACCCTCCGCGCAAGCTGCAAAGCGAGGTCTACACCGGCCCCATCACGCTGACCAAGTATCAGCACTTCAAGTACATTCGCGATTCCCTTGTCAACGACGGCATCAGCCTGCCCCTGCCCACCGGCAACTAGGACGGGCTTGAACGGCACATCAAGCAGGACGACATCGACACCCGCCCCCGGAGGCCCTGGCCTCCGGGGGCGGGCCATCACCCAAGGAGAAAGCAAATGCACCTACGCCGACACATCGCATGCCTGTTTGTCCTGATTGTCGTCATCGCCTTCGGCCAGGCGGCCCCGGCGGCCGATCCGCTTCCCTCCTGGAACGACGGCATGGCCAAGGCCGGCATCATCGACTTCGTGAACAAGGTAACCGCCAAGGGCGGGCCGGACTTCGTCCCGGCGCCCGAGCGCATCGCCACCTTTGACAATGACGGCACCCTCTGGGCCGAAAAACCGATCTATTTCCAGGCGTTCTTCGCCCTGGACCGGGTCAAGGCCCTTGCCCCGCAGCATCCGGAATGGCGGACCGAAGAGCCCTACGCCTCCGTGCTCAAGGGGGACTTGAACGCCGCGTTCAAGGACGGGGAGACGTCGCTGATAAAACTCGTCATGGCCACCCACACGGGCATGACCACCGAAGAATTTGAAAACCTGGTCGCGGAATGGATAGCCAAGGCCAGGCATCCCCGGACCAAGCTCCCGTTCACCGGCATGGTGTATCAGCCCATGCTGGAACTGCTGGCCTACCTGCGCGCCAACGGCTTCAAGACCTTCATCGTCTCGGGCGGCGGCATCGAGTTCATGCGCCCCTGGACGGAAAAGACTTATGGAATCCCCCCGGAGCAGGTCGTGGGCAGTTCCGTCGCGACCCGGTTCGAGATGCGGGACGGCAAGCCGGTCCTCATGCGGCTGGCCAAGATCGACTTCATCGACGACAAGGCGGGCAAACCCGTGGGCATCAATTCGCACGTCGGCCGCCGTCCCATCGCCGCGTTCGGCAATTCCGACGGCGACCTGGAGATGCTCCAGTGGGCCACCCGATTCTCGCTTCTGGTCCGCCACACCGACGCCGAGCGGGAGTTCTCCTACGACAAGGGCGCGGAAAACGCACTGGCCGAGGCGGCCAAGACGGGATGGACGGTCGTGGACATGAAACGCGACTGGAAGACCATCTATCCTCCGGCCCAATAGACAAACCCATGCGGGCCGTGGCGCGAAAACAAAGCCACGGCCGCACGACCTGCCCTTTCCATTTTGTTCCCCATGGGTTATCCGCAAACAGTTCCCTTGTGGCGTTCCGCGGCATAGGACGCCTCATGTGCTCCACCGATCAAGGAAGCGAATGCAGCCGTCGAGAAAATCCATCACCGACCTCGTGCTCCATCTGCACCCCCGGACCATACCGTCCCGGACCCTGCGGTTCACCCTGAGCTGGGGACTGGGCGGCATGGCCGTCATGCTGGTCGGCCTGCTTTTCGTCACGGGCATCCTGCTGCTCACGGTGTATGCGCCTTCGATCGGGCAGGCCTACGACTCGGTCCTTTTCCTGAGTCGCTCCACCACCTTCGGCCCGTGGGTGCGCAACATTCACCACGCCAGCGCCAACCTGCTGGTCGTCGTGGCGATGCTGCACCTGCTGCGGGTGGCGCTGACCGGCGCGTTCGGACCGAGCCGCCGCCTCAACTGGATCGTCGGCCTGTGCCTGTTGTTCCTGGTGCTGGCCGCAAACTTCACCGGCTATCTGCTGCCGTGGGACCAGCTCGCCTACTGGGCGGTGACCATCTCGACCTCCATGCTCGCCTACATCCCGCTGGCGGGCGACGGGCTCCGCCAGTTCTTCCTGGGCGGCGACGAAATCGGCCCGGCCACGCTGGCCAATTTCCACGTGCTCCATGTGGCGGTCATTCCCGGATCGCTGCTGGTCCTGCTCGGTTGGCACTTCTGGCTGGTCCGCCGAGCGGGCGGACTGGCGCGGCAGGACTCCGAAGGCGCGGGAGAGGAGCGCGTCCCCGTGATGCCGGACCTGCTCATGCGCGAAGCCGCCGTCGGGCTAGGCCTCGCGGCTTTCGTGCTGCTGCTGGCCATGGTCTGGGATGCGCCCCTGCTGGAGCAGGCCAATCCGGGCATGAGCCCCAACCCGACCAAGGCCCCGTGGTATTTCCAGGGGTTCCAGGAGTTGCTCCTGCATCTGCATCCGATGTACGCGGTCCTCGTCTGGCCGCTCCTGGGGGTTGCAGCGCTTGTCCTTGTGCCCTTCTGGAAGGACTCGGCCCTGCCGGGCGGCGTCTGGTTCGGCTCGCGCAACGGCTGGCGCCTGGCCGTCCTGGGCCTGCTTGCCGGAGCATTGCCGACCATGGCGGCGATCCTGCTGGATGAACTGGCGCAGACGCCGGGGGCGACCTCCGCGGGTGATATCATGCCCACGCGCGGGCTGTTGCCGACCCTGGCGCTGGCCGCGTACCCGGCAGGCATGTACCTGCTGTTGACCCGCATGTTCCGCCGCTCCCGCGCCGAGGGCGTCATGTTCTGTCTGCTCATGCTGTTTGCGGCTATGCTGATCTGCACGATGGTCGGCGTCTGGTCCCGGGGCGCGGAGATGCGCCTCGTCTGCCCCTGGTAGTCCGGAGGTGTTTTTCAAATGAACGGAACGAGACGGATGACCGAGCACGACAACGACACGGGCGGGACAGCTCCCAACCGCCGACGGTTCATGAAATGGATCTGGTCCCTTTTCGGGCTGGCCGCCCTGGCCGAATTCGGCTGGCTGGGGGGAACGTTTCTGAAGGCGCGCAACCGACGGGACAGGCCCCGGAAGACGGAAAGCATCGTCACAGCAGGCCCGCTGGCGAACTTCGCCCCGGCCACGGTCACGCCCATCCCCCAGGGGCAGTTCCATCTCGCCTGCCTGGAGGACGGCAGCCTGCTCGCCCTTTCCCGGCGCTGCACGCACCTGGGCTGTTCCGTCCCCTGGAACGAAGAGGAGAGGCGGTTCGTCTGCCCCTGTCACGGCTCCGCCTTCAGCCTGACCGGAGAGGTCCTGACCGGCCCCGCCCCGAGGCCGCTTGACACGTTCCCGGTGCGCATCGAAAACGGCATCGTCAAGGTGGACGTCTCGTCGCCGCAAAAACGCGACCGCTTCAGCGCGGAACAGACGGCACGGGTCTAGACGGAAAACGGGAAGCGGGTAGCGCGCATGGCAAGGGCATCCAACGGCGTCACGCACTGGGAACGGGCCGCGCTGGCCGCGGCGGCCGTGATACTGCTGTCCCCGGTCATCTGGCTGCTGGCCGGGCGGCCACAGGGGACGGTTGCACAGGCGCCCGCCGCCGGTTTCGTGGGCAGCGAAGCGTGCCGGGACTGCCACCGGACGGCCTACGACAAGTGGCGGGGCTCCCACCACGACCTAGCCATGGACGAGGCCAACGAGCGGTCCGTCCTGGGCGACTTCGACAACGCCGTGTTCACCGACCCGCACAATCACGTCACCTCCCGCTTCTATCGGCGGGACGGCAAGTATTTCGTCGAAACCGAAGGGCCGGACGGCAAGCCGGGCGAGTTCGAGATCACGCACACCTTCGGGGTCCAGCCCCTCCAGCAGTACCTGGCGCCGTTCCCCGGCGGGCGGCTGCAATGCCTGAACATCGCATGGGACGTGGAGCGGAGGGCATGGTACCGCCTCCCGCCCTGCGACGTAAAGGGACCGGACGACTGGCTGCACTGGACAAGAGGCGGGCAGACCTGGAACGTCATGTGCGCGGAATGTCATTCCACGAAGGTCACCAAGGGGTACGACCCGGACAGCGACACCTACCGGACCACATGGGCCGAGATCGACGTGGGCTGCGAGGCGTGTCACGGCCCCGGCTCCGACCATGTGGACTGGGCCAAGCTGCCGCCGCTGGCCAGGAAGGACGTGCCGGATTACGGACTGACCGTCCGCACCGCCGATCTCGACGCCGGGGCGCAGGTCCGCATCTGCGCGCCCTGCCACTCGCGCAGGTTCCAACTGGGCGACAACAGCCACGGCGAGGGCGAGCTGCTTGACCTGGTGGTCCCCCGGCTGCTGGAGGAGGGACTGTATTACCCCGACGGCCAGATCCTGGATGAGGTGTACGTGTACGGCTCCTTCGTCCAGTCCAAGATGTACGACCGGGGGGTCCGGTGCGGCGACTGCCACGACGTGCACAGCCTCAAGCGCCACAAGGACGGCAACGATCTCTGCACCCAGTGCCACCGCGCCGAGACCTACGACACGCCGGCCCACCACTTTCACAAGAAGACCTTTGAGGGCAAGCCGAGCAAAGGGTATCTCTGCGTCATCTGCCACATGCCGGAGCGCACCTACATGGGCGTCGACAAGCGGGCGGACCACAGCCTGCGCGTTCCGCGCCCGGACCTGAGCTCGTCCATCAAGACGCCCAACGCCTGCATGGCCCCGGGCTGCCATGACGACAAGTCCCTGGACTGGAACGTCGGGCACATCGCCAAATGGCACGGCGAGTCGCGCAAGCCGCATTACGGCACGGTCTTCGCCGCCGGACGCGCGCAGAATCCGGAAGCGCGGGCGGACCTGATCCGGCTTGCGGACGACGCCCTCCTCCCGGCCATGGTCCGGGCCACCGCCCTGGAGCTGTTGCGCGCCTATCCGGCCCCGGACAGCCGCGCCGCCCTGGCCAGGGCTCTTGAGGACGAGGACGGGCTGATCCGCTATACCGCCATCCGCAGTCTGGAATTTTTCGACGCCGAGACGCGGCTGAAGCGCATCGCGCCCAAGCTCTACGACCCGGTCAGGGCCGTGCGGGGCGAGGCGGCCGCCATGCTGAGCGGCCTGCCCCGGGAACAGTTGCGTCCGGAGGACCGGGATGCGTTCCGCGCCGCCCTGGAGTCGTACCGGCAAAGCATGATCTACAACGCGGACCTCGCGCCCCAGCGATACAACCTCGGCAACCTGGCCATCAATGCGGGGGACCAAGCCCTGGCAGAGGCCGAATACCGCAAGGCTATCCAAATTGACGGAGCGTTCTACCCGGCCAAGGTCAACCTGGCCATGCTCTGCAACCGGCAGGGAAACAACCGCGAGGCCGAACGCCTCCTGCGGGAAGTGGCCGAACAGGAACCGACCCTGTACGAGGCCGCCTACTCCCTCGGCCTGCTGCTGGCGGAGATGGGCAACTACGAGGACGCGTCGGCCTACCTCGGCCGCGCCGCCGCCGGGATGGGATACGCCCGGGCCTATTACAACCAGGGGCAGGCCTTCCTGGCCCTGCGCCACCCCGATCAGGCAGCGCAGGCCTTTGCAAACGGATTGGCCCTTGCGCCCAAGGACGAGCAGCTTTTCGCGGCCCTGGCGAACCTGTATCTGCAGTCCGGCCTGCCGGACAAGGCCAGGGCGCTTGCCGAGGAAACACTTCGGGAAACGCCCGGCCACACCGCAGCCGGGAACCTCCTGCGACGCCTGGACAAATGATGCCGCTCAGGGCGACCGCTTGACGCGGTAAAGGCCGGTTGCCCGGCCTCCATTGCAAAAGGGATTTCTTCCCGGCCCGGGCTACGGCTCGGCTGCCTGCCCCGAATCGGGAGAACCCTCCATGCTTCCGCCCAGGGCCAGATGCAGGTCGACGCGGTTGTCCAGCCGCTCGCGCTGCACATCCAGCAGGGTGATACGGGAGCCGATCCATTTGGACTGAAGGTCCAGGGTCTTGAACAGGTCCGTGCGCCCCACTTTGTATTGCATCTCGGAGAGTCTGAACGATTCCCCGCTCTCGGAGACGGCCGTTTCGAGATATGTTTCCCGCTCGGCCAGCGACATTTCGTTGGACAAGGCGTTCTCCACCTCCCGGAACGCCTTCAGGGCCGTCGCGGCGTAGGCGGCCACGGCCTCCTTCTGCGCAGCGGTGGCCTGGGCTATCTGGGCCTCGATGGCGCCGCCGGTGTAGATCGGAGCAATCACGCCGCCCGTCAGCCCGGCGATGGCTTGGTTCAGATTGGTCATGGCCCCGGCCTGGATGGTGAAGGCGGGCAGATGCAACAGCTCTGCGCCCCTTTGCGCATAGAAGGCCGCCGCCACCGTATCCTCGGCCGCAATGAGGTCGGGCCGACGGGAAAGGATGTCAGACGGCATACCCGCCGGGATCGGGCCGGGCAGGGCCGTGAGCCGCCCTGCGGCTTCGAGCTCCGCCGACGGATACCGGCCCACCAGTGTCTCGAGGCCGCGCACCGCCTTTTTCATGGCGATCCCGGCCTTGACGGCGGCCTCCCTCGCGGACGCGAGTTGGGCGTTGATCTGGTGGACATCGAGCCTGGAAACCTGCCCGACCTGGTTCTTCTTTATCACGATGGCGGTCATCCGTTCGAGGATGCCGACCACGGAATTGAGATAGTCCAGCATGATCCTGGTCTCGCAGGCCATGAACCACGCCTTTGCCGTGGATGCGGCCAGGGACTGGCGGGCGAATTCGTACCGCGCCTCGGCCGACCTCGCGGACTCCTCGGCAGCCCGGGCGCCCTGGCCCAGCCGCCCCCATACGTCGAGTTCCCAGGACACCCCCGCCCCCACGCCCTGCGCCGGGCGATAGGCCGGTTCCGTGACCCCGGCGAGCCGGCCTCCAAGGCCGATCGACGGCTTGAGTTCCGCCCCCGCCGCCGCGGCCAGGGCCCAGGCGCGGTCCACGCGGGCCGCGGCAGCCTGCAAATCCGGATTGTGGCCCATGGCTTCATTGACCAGCGCGTCCAGGACCGGGTCGTTGAAGTCGGCAAGCCATCCGTCCCCGACTTGACCGGAGTCCTTCACCGCTGCCCACTCCTGTCGTTGCACGATCTTGTCGGGAGCGATGTCGACGGTGGCCTCGGTGTGGCTGTATTCCTTGCCGCAGGCGGCAAGGAGCAACATGGCCGCGACAAGGGAAAGAAGGTGACGGCATGACAACACGGAGGCCTCCCTACAAGGATTCGAAACACACTATGTTGCGCCAGCTCGCCATGCGCAGGAGTATCTGGCGGATGGGAGCCAGCGACTTCATGGAATCGCTGTACACGGCCACTGACGCCGCGCTGCCCAACGGCAGGTTCCACGGGGACATGTCGTCGGCAATTTCGATGAACACCGGCACGCGCCCCGCCGGAGCGTTAGGCTGCACCGAAAGGAGGTTTCCCGAAGGCTGCAACTGCCCTTCGGCCAGGGCCGTCAGGACCGCCGTCACCTTTCCCTTGAAGCAACGGCCGGGAAGGGCCGGGAAAATGATCTCCGCGGGCTCTCCGGGCCTGATGTTCTGTAGCGGGTTCTGCCTGAACGCGCCCACCAGGATCGGATTCTCTGAGTGAACGAAGGTCATGACCGGGGCGACGGGCAGAGGCGCGGCCATCATGCCCGGCCGCAGGCGAATCTGGGTAACCCAACCGTCCGTGGGCGCCAGGACGGTCGTGCTGTCCAGGTCGAAATTCGCCTTGTCGAGTTGCGCGGTCAACGCCTTCACATCCTTCTGATATTGCTCCACGTCGTACTGGCTGCCCGCCGCGTGCTTGGCCAGCTCCATGGATTCGGCCAGGCGGCGCTTGGCGAAGGCCAACTGGGACTCCAGATCGTCGGCCTGGGCTTGGTAGGGCGTGGGATCAATGGAGAACAGGGGGTCACCGGCCTTGAGCGGCATATTGGGCTTGGCGTGCACCGCGACAACCTTGCCACGGACCTGGGGCACGATGGGCGTGGTCTGGAAATAGATGCGCGCCTCGGAGGTGAACGGATGGCAATAGGCCATGCCCAGGAACAGCCCCCCGACAATGAAAAAGCCGCCTATCACAGCCGTCGCCACGGACAACTTGTTCACCGGCAGCCTGAAAACCCGGAAACACACGAAGATTATCGCCGCGTAGGTCATTGCGAGAAGCAGAGCCATTTACGCCTCCCCGCCCGGCGCCTTGCCCGCCGGGACCGCGTTCGGAGCCTGTTTCTCGAGGTCCTCGTCTCCGGGGAGATCCGGCTTGTGCATCATGGCCCATATCCACAGAAACGGCCAGATGACATGCAGGGACAGCAGGCTCACCCAACCCGCCACGCAAATGGCGTCCTGATGGGGATGCTCGCGTTTTTTCGCAATCTGGCAGGGGATGTCGCACACGAAGATCATCCCATAGAGAAACACCAGGCTCACGAAGACCAGCATCCCGCCGCCAACGTAATCCAGAACTCTTGATTGAACCTCGATCATAGGCCCTCCCGATTTCATCCGGCACACAGCACTGTGTACGGGCGAACGCAAAATGTACGTTTATGCTATACACCGGGAGAACGGAATTTTGAATCATAAGTTTTAAGGAAGCACCGTCAGAAGGGCAACCCGACCATGACCCGGATGCGCCAGGCCGCGAGAGAGGCTGCGAAATCCGCCCGGCCGAGGGAGTCGTTGATTCACGCCGAGAGGCGTATTCCGGCGTCATGCTTCATGTTCCGGTTGAGCGTGACGGGGTCCCAGTCGTCGGCCACCCGGCCCAGCCAATAATCCTTCAGGGAATTCCACCTGGGCATGTGGCGGCATTCGAACCCGTGACAAAGGGCGGCCCGGCCCTTGAACCGGTTGTTGTCGTAACCGCGCATCCGGTTGATGCCGCCACCGAGAGCAGGGCAAGAAGCAGCCGCTTGCCCAACCCCCGGGCAAGCTTCCTCGCGGTTGCAGTCGGCAGCGAGTGCTTTGGCGTCGGGCTCCGAATCAAGCTGCGCCCCCCGGACGGCGGATCTCCCTTGTCGATCCCGCCCCATGTGGTTTCACCTATGAGAACCCCTTCTCCTGCAACGCCACTCTCTCCACAACCCCGGCAACAAGGAAGCCAAGGGCCTCGAAGCCGGTCCCGCCCGCCCCTTGAAGGGGCCGCCGAAGGCTCTTAGCGCACCTCGACCTTGCTGCTGGCGCGGACCACGGTCTTGCCGCCGCGCAGGAGGCGGTATTCGCCCTGATAGGTTCCGGCCAGCCAGGGCTTTTTCGGGTCTTCCAGGCGCTTGCCGATGTAGATAAGGCGTTGGGCCTGGGTCTTTTCGATGGGCGAGTCGGCCCGGGAGACAACGCGGCCGAGGGGGTCGAGGATGCGCATTTCGACCCGGTCGCCCGCGCGGGTGCCAAAGACGGCGACGGCGAAAACGATGGCGGACGAATCGGCGCGCAGGGTCGTTTTTTCCGGTTCGCGGAGCACGGCCGGGAATTCGGGCCGGGCGTCGAGAAAGGTGGCTCGGATCAGGCCGGTGGGGATGTAGCCGATGCGGACCTTGGGGCCCCAGAGCGGGTCGGGCGGGGTGCCGCACAGAGCGGGCAGGTCGGCCTGGCGGCCCAGGAAGGGGCAGACGGCGTGGCCGTCACGGGTGACCCCGAAATGGAGGTGCGGAAAGACGGTCAGGCCGGACAACCCCACCAGGCCGAGCACCTGGCCGCGTTCGACCCTGTCGCCCTCCTTGACCCGGACCGAACCCTGCTTCATGTGCGCATAGACGGTCTGGTAGCCGTCCTCGTGCTCGATGATGACGGCGTTGCCCAGGCCGTAGGGCCGGACCTCCTCCTCATGGCCGCGCGCGTCGCGGTCCTCGACGGAGTCGCGCACGCGCAGCACGGCGCCGGGCGCGGCGGCCAGCACCTCGACCCCTTTCCGGTAGTCGGCCCAGGGGATGCGGAAGTCTGTGCCTTTGTGGCCGTCGTAGGTCAGGGCCCCGCAGGTGAAGTCGGCGGCGTCCGGGGACGGGTCCACGTCCACGTAGTTCTGGACGAAACAGCCGACGCCGTAGTCGCAGCGGATGGGCTGGGAGAGCTCCAGGGCCTGGCCGGCCGAGGCGGAAAGGAGGACGAGGCAGAGGACGGACGGCAATATGGCGGCGAATATGTGGCGGCGCGGGCGCGGCATGGCGGCTCCTTGTGGATTGGTTCGGTTGTCGGGAGACTACCCGGCGGACCGGGCGGCGGTCAATGCGCCGCAAGACGGAGAACGGCGCGCGTGGCCCGGAAACGAGAAAGGCCTCCCGGAGGAGGCCATTTGTTTTCTCGGTGCAAAAGAAGGAAGATGTTTTAGGATTAGCATCCTCCGTGCCAAAGTCAGAATCATTGCTCAAAATATTTTTATCTCCTGTAATGGCGGCGTGTTATATTATCAATATTCTTCCAGGCATGGCTGCTTTGCGCAGGGTTCGAGGTACAAAAACTTGGACTTTCCCCGGGTCCGCCCGGCATGGGGCAAAAAATTTGTATGCCCGCCAGGCCGGATTCAGGCGGCTGCCGGTCGGTGCTGCGCCCGCTCCATGATGGCCCGGATTTCGGCTTCGGACCGGGCGAAGGCGTCCACCACGCGCGGATCAAACTGCGAACCCGAACAATGCAGTATTTCACGCCGGGCGGAATCGAAGGACCCGGCCCGGCGGTAGGGCCGGTCCTGGAGCATGGCCGAAAGCGAATCCGCCAGGGCGATGATCCGCGCGCCCATGGGGATTGCGCCCCCGGAAAGGCCGTGGGGGTATCCCAGGCCGTCGTGGCGCTCGTGGTGGTGCAGGACCATGTCAACGACGCCGAGAGTGCTGAGGGCGGCCACGGGCCGAAGGATGGCCGCGCCGTCCTCAGGATGTTTTCGGATGGTGGCCCATTCGCGAGTGGTCAGGGGCCCCTGCTTGCCGAGCACGACGTCGGGCACGCCGATCTTGCCGATGTCGTGCAGGTGCCCGGCCACGTGGATGAGGTCCGCCTTGTGGTGGCCGAGCCCCAGGGCCAGGGCCAGGACGCGGGAGATTTCCGCCACTTCGTCGGAATGCCGCGAGGTATGGGGGTCCTTGGCGTCGATGGCGTTGCCCAGTGACTCGGCGAACTGGTGCATGACCGAGGTGATGAAACGGGCGGACTCCAGGCCGGAGTCCGCCCCCAGAGAGAAGGCGGCCAGAGCCGCCGACGGGTCGTTAGGCACGGCAGGAGCCCCCGCAGGCGCAATGATTTTCGCAGGCGTGGTTGCCGCAGCAACCGCCGTGGTCGCGGGCCTCGTCCAGCCGGGCCAGGTTGCGGGCGATGGTCCGGTGCAGAATGTTGCCGGAACCGGCGCGCTCCACAGCGATGCGAACGGCCTGCCGGAAGCAGGATTCGGCCTCGGGATAGCGGCCCGCCGCCTGGTGGACCAGGCCGAGGTTGTTCTGCACCTTGGCCTCGTGCAGGGGCTGCTGCTGCTCGCGGGCGATGCGGTCGGCCTCCAGCAGCCGGTTCAGGGCGTCGTCCATCCGTCCGTCATTGAGGGCGGCCATTCCTTCGCGGTTCAACAGGCCGATTTTCTTGAGCTGATGCATTTTTTTCTCCTTGTGATGATTGGCCCGGCCGACGCGGCATCGGTCGGCCGGACGGTACATCGCCCGGAGTGGCCCCTTCGGTTCGGGCCGTGGCTGGTCGGGTTCGCCTGTGATCGCATCCAATCGCTCCTTTCCGCCCTGGCGGACGGCACGAAACGGACATTACTGAAATTGAATTTCATTATCAAGATATTTTTTGAAAAAAAGGGAAGTATTCTTTTTTGGTTGTCGACATCGGCTTCTGGAAATGGGCGGGATTGGAGGCTCTGGAATGGGGGCCTGCGGGCTTCGGATGTGCAGCCGTGCGTTAGGCCCTGGGGGGATAGGGAATGTGGCGGCGTTGGCCGGTCCGGGCTGGCGCAAGGACCGAGCCTTCTGCGCGGCGAGTCGCCCCGGGGGCTGGGCGGCGAAATTGCGGGGCGCGGATGCGGATTGAGGGGACGCCAGCGCGTTCTCCGCCACGCGGGAAGCTGCTCTGGCGGATCACGGGCGGCTTCGCCGAGATGCGTGACGGCCCGGCCGGGCGCGGGAAGGCGGCGTCCGGCGACGGCGACAAGGGGCGGATGCCGGGGGATAGGGGCGGCGGACCGCCCTCCCCCGCCGGGGCTTTCGCGGCCACGCGCGGGCGCGAAAAAGGCCGGCCGCCTTTGCGGGCGGTCGGCCGGGGAAGTCCGTTGCGCGCGGGCTAGCGGGCGATCATGACCCGGAGCTGGTCCACGCAATTCTCGGTGTTGTGGCCCATCTTGTCCAGGCAGTCGATGAAGTGCAGGAGCTGGTAGATGTCCTTGAAGTCGATGTCCATGGCGTAGACCTTGCGCTCCAGCTCGTTCTTGAGCTTGCGGACGTTCTCGCGCTCCTCGCGCACCTTGCGGAAGCAGTCCTTGGTTCCTTCGCGGTCGATGGACGCGCCGTGCACCAGGGAGATGGTCGCCTTGAGCGCCGGGCCGAGGAGCACCGTGGTCCGCGCCACGGCGTCGAGCAGGAAGATGACGTCCTTCTGCACCTCCTCGGGGATGCCCACCTTGCGCATGCCCAGCCAGTGCAGGGCGTCCTGGGCGGAATCCAGGATGTTGTCCTGGGACTTGGTGTAGTTGAGGAAGGTCGTCTTATCCACCGGCATGAACAGGCCGCGCGGCAGGTGGTTGCGGATGTTCCGCTTGATCTTGTCCGCGTGGTTCTCGATGTCGTCGATGGTCCGGAGCAGGTCCTCGAACTCGCGGCAGACGCCGCCCGAGACGTAGCATTCCAGGGATTCATCGATGGTGGCGATGCACTCGGCGATCTTGTCGTAGTGCTCCGTCAAACCGTCCATGGGGGAACGATTGGCCAGAAGCCCGAAAAAAGGAAGACGTATGGTCATATGGTAACCTCGTTGCATGGAATGCTTGTAGTTTTGTAACCTAGCTGTAACATAACCATTTCAGCAGCACAAAGAAAACTATGCTGGTCAGGGCGGCGATGGGCACCGTGGCCACCCAGTAGGCCACGATGCGCAGCAGGACCCGGAAATCCACCGCCTTGAAGCCGCGGGCCAGCCCGACGCCGACCACGCCGCCCACGGCCGCGTGGGTGGTGGAGACCGGCAGGCCGAGATTCGACGCCACCAGCACGGTGGAGGCCGCGCCGAAGTCCACGGCGAACCCGCGCGTGTTGGTCAGGGTGGTGATCTTCTCGCCCACGGTGGCCATGACCTTGTGCCCGAGCAGCGCGATGCCGATGGCGATGCCGAGTCCGCCCAGGATGAGCATGGACATCGGCACTTCCGCCTTGGCGAGCAACTGGTGCTCCTTGGCGATCAGGTAGATGGCCGCCACCGGGCCGATGGCGTTGGCCACGTCGTTGGCGCCCTGGGAGAGGGCCACGTAGCAGGACGTGCCCACCTGCATCTTGCGGAAGACCCGCTCCACGCCCTCGGCGCCCTCCTCCTCGTTGAGGATCAGCTTCGAGACGAAGTAGCGCGAAACCGCGTAGGTCAGCACGGCCAGCACCGCGGCCAGGGCCAGGGAGGCGTACCACGGAATGCCCAGCGACTTGCCGGCCGGGGTCTTGTACAGGAACGACAGGGCGATGAGCACCACGGTCACCGCCACCCAAAACGGGGCCCAGCGCCGTACCTGGAGCACGAAATGCGTCTTGTAGAGGATGAAGCGGCGGATGTGGGTGAAGACCAGGTAGGCGATGGCGGCGGCGAAGAACGGGGAGATGATCCAGGACAGGACGATGCCGCCCATCTTGGCCCAGTTGACCACGCTCGGCCCTCCCGCGACCATGCCGAAGCCGGTTATGGCCCCCACGATGGAGTGGGTTGACGACACCGGCAGCGATGTGAGCGTGGCCACGAGGACCCACGCGGCCGCCGCCAGCAGGGCCGCGAACATGCCGATCATAATCAGCTTCGGGTCCGCGATGGCCGCCGGATTGATGATGCCTTTGCTGATGGTCGCGGTGACGTGGGACCCAAGCAGGACCGCGCCCACGAAGTTGAGCACGCCCGCGATGAATACGGCCTGTCGCACGGTGATGGCCCGCGCGCCCACGGCCGAGGCCATGGAGTTGGCCACGTCGTTGGCCCCCAGGTTGAAGGCCATCAGGAACCCGGCCCCCAGGGACAGATAGAAGAAGAGATCGTAGATATCCATTGCGTCCCCCTCTTGCGAGGGTATTTGCCAAAGGGTTGTCAGGACCGGGCCGGCTTGTTCAGCCGGAAGCAGAAGCGCGCTCCCCGCGTGCCTTCGCCGTACCCGTCGTGCCATATCTCTCCACCGAGGTTCCTCACGATCCGGCGGCAGATGGCCAGGCCGAGACCGGAGCTGCCCGAGTCGTCGATGGTGTTTTCGTCCACCCGGTAGAACCGCTCGAAAACCTTGGTGCTGTGTTCTCTCGAAATGCCCGGCCCCTGGTCCTCCACGCAGAAGACGATGGACTCGCCGTCGTCCTCGGCGCTGAGCGAGATGACCCCGCCGTCCGGGCTGTACTTGACCGCGTTGTTCAGCAGGTTGTGGAAGACGTGCAGCAGCCCGTCCGGCTCGGCCATGACGAACATCCCGTCATCCGGCACCCGCAGATTGAAGGTGATGGACCGCTCGCCGGCCCAGGGGGTGACGTCGCCCACGGCCCGCGCCATGAACTCCCGGCCGGACACCGACGAAAGGCTGAGGGCCTTGCCCATCTGCTCGGACTTGGCCAGGGCGAGCATGGAGGAAATGACCTTGTCCATGTGGTTGGCGTTCTTGAGCACGATCTCCAGAAAGGCGCGGCCGTCCTCGGGCTTTGCCGGAGGGTTGTCGATAAGCGTCTCGGTGTAGCCCTTGATGGAGGTGAGCGGCGTCCGAAGCTGGTGCGAGGCGTTGGCCACAAATTCCTTGAGGCCCTTCTCGCTGCGCTTCATCTCGGTGATGTCGTGAAAGACGAGGATGAGCTTGCTGACATCGTTGTGGTCGAAGAACGGCACCCCGGAGACCTCCACGGTGCGGGTGTCCATGAGGTCGATCTGGATGAAGCGGTCGCCCTTGTCCGGCTCGGCCAGGAGCTCGTCCACCATGTCCTGAATCTCGAAGCGCCGGGTGACCTCGATGGGGGTGCGGCCGAGGGTGGACTCGGCCAGGTTGAACATCTCGTCGAGAGCGCCGTTGAAGGACTCGATGCGCCCCCGCGCGTTCAGGGTCATGACGCCCTCGCGCATGCCGTCGAGGATGGCCTTGAGCTCGCCGCGCTGGTCGTCGATGATGCGCACGTTGCGCTCGATGGACCGGGCCATGGCGTTGACCGATTCGGCCAGGGGCTTGAACTCGCCGCCGGGCAGGGCGCGCAGCCGAAGCGCGTAGTTGCCCTCGCCGATGGACCGGGCCGCCTCGGAAAAGGCGGTGATGGACCGGCTCATGTTGCGCGAGACCAGCACGCTGACCAGCAGGGCGCAGGCCAGGGTGGAGAGGAATATCCAGATGAAGTTGGTCTTGAGCGAACTGATGCGCGCGCTGACCCGGGAGAAGGGAACGGCCAGGCGGAGCACGCCGTCGGCCACGTTCAGGGGGTGGTCCATGGTCACGGCCACGTACATCATGTCCGTGCCCAGGGTGTCGGAATGGCGGATGTTGCTCCCCTTCCCGGCCTCGCGGGCGGCCAGGACCTCGGGCCGGCGGCTGTGGTCGTCCAGGCTGCCGAGGTCGGCATAGGGCACGTTGGAGTCGGCCACCACCCGGCCGTCCACGATGTAGGTGATGCGGCGGCCCAGCTTGAAGCCCATGTTCTCCACCCACGCGGCGAAGGCCTGCTCGTCCTTGAACGGGGCGTGCTCCTGGATCAGCCACTTGATGGTTCCCAGCTCGCTCTCGGTGCGGTGCCGGGTCTCGCTGACCAGTTCGCTGCCGACCACGCTGGTGGAATAGTAGAATATCACGGCCAGGGCCGTGAGCAGAAGCGCCCACGTCCACAACAGGATGCGCATCTGAAACGATCGGAGATTCATTCCCATTTTCCTTCGATCCCGCACCCGCCTTCCCGCTCCAGCCCGGAGCAAAGGACACAAGGCGCGAGGGGTCTGTAACACAATCGTCACGGGATTGTAACGATTTTCATTGTTACGGTTCTGTTACAAAGCGATTTGGCAAGAATACCGTAAGGCTGTAACGGAATCGTGGCGATCGTGCGGAATATGCGGGGATACGGCGGTCTTGCCGAATCGCGCAGCCGCGCCGGGAATGCGCCGATCAGGGGGCGTCCCCGGGCCGGGCCGCCGGGCGCAAAAAAAGGGAGACGCGTCGAAGCGCCTCCCCCTGCGCAAGACAGCGGGCGGGCCTAGAAGCCGCGCATGCACTCCATGAGGTACATGGAGACCTCGATGCGCACCGAGCCGTTTTCCTCGACGATGCGTACGTTGTTCTCCGGGATCAGGGCCATGTCGTCGGCCACGTCCAGCCACTTCTTTTCCAGCCACTTGGCGGAAACGCCCTGTTCCTCCATTTCGGCCAGGGTATGGCTCTCGGCCACGGTCCATTCATCGTCACGCACGGCAGGCATGGTTCGCTCCTTGTATCCTTGAATTTAGACGTATTCCCGCGGGTTCATCCCCAGCAGGCAAAAAGGCTCGTAGGTGATGCTTCCCCACCATCCGGCCAGGTCCTCGGGGCTGATGGTCCCCGGGGCGGGGCCGCCCAGCAGCCAGGCCTCGTCGCCCGGCCGGACCACCGCTCCCTGCCCCAGGGCGTCGGTGACGTCAATGGCGGTCATCTGCATGCACACCCGCCCCACGATGGGCGAGAGGCGCCCCTTCACGTTCATGAATCCCTTGTTGGAAAGGGTCCGGCTGTAGGCGTCGGCATAGCCCGCGCCCACGATGGCCACCACCGAGTCGTGCTCGGCCACGTGGGTCCAGCCGTAGCTGATGCCCTCCCCGGCCTTGAGCTCGCGCACCTGGAGGATGGGGGCCGAGACCTCCATGGCGGGCCTGAGGCCAGCGCCCAGGCGCTCCAGGGGCGTGCCGTGGAGCGGGTTGCAGCCGTAGAGCCCGATGCCCAGGCGCATGGAGTCGTGGCGCACGGCCTCGTGGGCCAGGGCCCCGGCCGTGTTGGCCAGGCAGGCCTCCACGTCGAACCCGGCCGCTTTCAGGCCGTCCACGGCCTGCTCGAAGCGGCGTCCCTGAAGGGCCACGTCGGCCTCGCGGCCCGGCTCGTCGGCCCGGGCCAGATGGGAGCTGGCCATGACCGGCCGCACGGCCGGATGGGCCTTGAGAAATTTCACGACCCCGTCCACCTGGTCCGGGGAAAAGCCCAGGCGGCGCATACCGGTGTCGAACTTGAGGGCGATGTCCAGCGGTCCCCGGCCCTGGGCTTCCTCGGCCAGCCGCTCCAACTGGTCGAACCGGCCGATGAAGGCCAGGACGTCGTGGGACCACAGGGAGGCGTAGTCTGCGTCGTCCACCGGCCCGAGCAGGGCCAGGATGCGCGCCTTGCAGCCCGAGCGTCGCAGGTCCGCGGCCTCGCTGACGAAGCCGACGCCGAAGGTGTCGGCCCCCTCGGCCTCCAGGACCCGGGCGACCTCGGCCAGGCCGTGGCCGTAGGCGTCGGACTTGATGACCGGGATGACGTGGGGATGCACCGCCGTGAAGACGCGGTAGTTATGGCGCAGGTTGTCCAGGGTCACGCGGACCCGAATCTTGTTGTAGTCGATCATGGCGGTCTATTTTCTCTTGAACAGTCTTTCGAGGTCGGCCGGGCTCCACGTCACCGCGACGGGGCGGCCGTGGGGGCAATAGTCCTTTTCCGGGGTGGCGAGCCAGGTTTCGAGCAGGGACAGGGCCTCGTCAACGGCCAGGGGCTGTCCCGCCTTGATGGCGGACTTGCAGGAAAGCATGGTCCACAAGTCGTCCAGGGTGCGCGCCTTTTCCGCCAGAACGTCGGCAAGGTACTCCCTTGCCTCCCCGGCGTCCAGCGTCGGGGGCACGGCCCGGACCAGGAGCCGCGCCGGGCCGTCCATCTCCAGGCGGAAACCCTGGGCGCGCAACGCTTCCCACGCCTCCTGGACCGCCTCGGCCTCGCTCGGGTGCAGGGTCAGCTCCAGGGGCAGGGCCAGGGGCTGGCAGTCGCCCCGGGTGCGCGCCTCGCGCATGGCCGCCAGCAGGACCCGCTCATGGGCCGCGTGCTGGTCCACCAGGACAAGGTCGCGCCCGCGCCGCAGGACCAGATAGGTGTCCGCCACCTGGCCCAGGTAGGTAAAATCCGTGCCCGCCAGCCGGGCCGACACCGACGCTTCCCCCAGGCCGACGGGGCGGAACGGGGCCATGGCGGGCGCATCCCCCCCGCCGGGCGGCGGGGCCACGGGCAGGGGCAGGTCCCTGGGCGGCCGGTACTCGGCCTGGTATTCGCGATAGCTCGGAAATTTGGGACCGTCCCCGAAACCGGACGCGCCGGACGGCCGGCGCATGGCCTTGGCGGGCGCGGCCGGAGCCGGTTCCGCGCCAGGCTCGGCAGCGGACGGAAGCCAGGTCGGCGAAACGCCTGGCCTGGGCGAAAACGGTGCGTGGCCGGGGGCGGGAAAATCGTCGGCCAGGGCCGCGCCCGGCTGCTCCAGGGTGGCCAGGGCCTGGAGGATGCCGCTGCGGATCACGGAAAAGACGCGGTTCTCCTCCAGGAAGCGCACCTCCAGCTTGGCCGGGTGCACGTTCACGTCCACCTCGGCGGGCGGGACCTCCAGAAAGAGCGCCACCTGCGGGTATTCGCGGGAGATGAGGCGGCCCTTGTAGGCCTGGCGCACGGCCGAGAGCATCATCTTGTCCTGGACCGGGCGGCCGTTGACGTAGAGCAGGATGCGGTCGCCCCGGCCCTGGGCCGTTGCGGGCGAACCGGCCAGGCCGTGGGCGCGGTAGCCGTCGCGCTCCGCGTCGAAGGGCAGGAGGTCCCGGCACACGGCCGGGGGCCAGAAGGTCTGGAGCCGGGCGGCCAGGGCCTGGCCCTGGGGCAGGCGGAAGCTCTCGCGGCCGCCCATGGTCAGGGAGAACCCGGCGGCCAGGTGGGCCAGGGAGACGCGCATGAGCGTGTCCTGGCAGCGCTTGTTCTCGGTGGATTCGGCCTTGAGGAACTTGAGCCGGGCCGGGGTGGCGGCGAAAAGCTCGCGCACCTCCACGCGGGTCCCGGCGGCCGGAGCGGCGGGGCCCTCGGCCGCCACCTCGCCCGCGCGGACCTCGATGAAGGCCCCCTCCTCCGCGCCCTCGGCGCGCGACGTCACGGTCAGGCGCGAGACCGAACCGATGGACGGCAGGGCCTCGCCCCGGAACCCGAAGGAGCCGATGGCCGAGAGGTCCTCCAGGGAGGCTATCTTGCTGGTGGCGTGGCGGGTGACCGCCAGGTTGAGCTCGTCGGCCGGGATGCCCTGGCCGTTGTCCTGGACCAGGATCAGGGCGCGGCCGCCCCCCTCCACGGTGACGTCCACCCGGGTGGCCCCGGCGTCCAGGCTGTTCTCCACCAGTTCCTTGACCACGCTGGCGGGGCGTTCCACGACCTCGCCGGCGGCGATCTGGTTCTTCAACCCCGGCGGCAGGATGCGTATGGTCTTGCGTGTTTTCATGACAGGCTGCGCCGCGCGGGCGCTTCGATCTCCTTCCGGGTCATGTGCCATGTTTGGGACCGGGAAGCAATCGGCCGGGCGGGGCTGGAAATCATAGCGTCCAAGCCGGGCGGATCGCAATCCCGGGGCAGACTGCTAGAAATTGTAAAGGTCGAAGCCGACTTCGAACCGGTTGTCGTTGGGCTTCTGGGTGAACTGGAAGTGCAGGGTATAGCAGTCGGCCGCCCAGCTCAGACGCAGGGTGCGCTCCAGATCCTTCTGCTCGTTGAAGTCGTGGCGGTACTTGGCGGCCAGGGTGAAGGTGTCGTTGACGAACCACTTGGCCCCCAGGTCGAGGATGGACATGGTCCGGTCGCGATAGCGCTTGTACTCGTCGATCTTGACCAGGTAGTCGTAGCCGAGGGTGATCTCGCCCAGGTCGTCCCGGTACAGGCGGACCGTGTTCTCGTTCTCGGTCAGGCGCGTCTTGTAGGGCGAGAACCAGGCCCGGCTGATGAGGTCGATGAAGGTCTCGGGCCGGATGCGCAGCTCGGCCATGACGTCCGAGAAGGGCCGCCGCTCGTACTGGGCCAGATCATGGTTGCGGGTGGCCTCGTTGCGGTCGTAGGACTGCTCCAGGCGGAAGAGCAGGAAGTCCAGGTAGTCCGTGGCCACCGAGGCCTGGGGGTCGCCCCCGTGGCCCGGCGACAGGACCACGCTCTCGCGGCGGCGGTCCAGGACGTTGGTCAGGGAGTAGGTCACCAGGTTCTCGCCGGTGATGCGGTCGAACTGGTCGAAATAGGGCAGCTTGTCCTGGCCGGTGATGGTCGGGGTATAGCTGTACTCCACCCGCGGCGTGACGGAATGGCGGAGCCGGGTCCAGCGCGAGGTGCCCACCAGCCCGGGATCGGCCCGGACCTCGTCGCCCAGGGCGAAGACGCGGGTCATCTCGCTGAAGGCGGTGAAGCCCGCGTTCCAGGTGGTGCGGCTCTGGAATCCGCTCCTGGTGGCGTTGGAGTCCAGCTCGTCGGTGCGGCCGCCGTCGTCCACTATGGTCTGGTTGCCGTAACCCTCGTGGCGGGTCAGGCTGTAGCCCGTGTAGTCGATGCCCGCGGACGGGATGATGGTGCCGAAGCGGGACGAGAGGGGAATCTTGAGCTCGGGCGTGGCCCGAACCCGCTGGCCCGAGTGGCCCTTGTTGCGCAGGAAAAAGTCGTATTTGGCCTCGGCCGAGACCTCGAGCGGCGTTCCGGCAAGGCTCTGCTGGAAGGCGAAGGCCTCCAGCTCCGGCAGAGTCTGGGGCGTGGTGTTGTCGCCCGACTTGCCGTTGCCGTTCATGTAGCGCAGGTCCTCCACGTACCTGGCCGTGGCGGCCAGGCCGAACCGGTCCCAGCTCCGGTTCAGGAAGGCGGTGGAGGTCCGGGTCAGGCTGTCCTTGTTCTCGATGTCGCGGCCGAAGGCGTCCAGGAACTCCTCGCGGTCGTGCTCGAACCCCGTGGGGCCGTCCTGGAAGTCGCGCAGGTAGTCCTGGTCCGAGACCAGGTCCAGGTCGAGCTTGACCTGGAGGGAAGGGCTGCCGAGCCAGCCGTTGTACTTGCTGCGCACCCACCACCGGCTGCGGTTGGGCCGGGCCAGTCCGTCGCCCCGGTAGTCCTTCCATTCGTCGGCCTCGGTGACCGCGCGGATGTTGTCCTTGAGCATGTCCACCTTCCAGACGCCCCGGGTGGCCGCGTCGTTGGCGTGGCGGAACTCCAGCCCCTGCATGTAGCCCCGGCGCGACATGTAGTTCTGGTAGAAGGTCATGTCCGCTTCGTCGTTGATGGCCCAGTAGTACGGCAGGTTCATCTGGAAGCCGAGCTTCTTGCTGCTCGACATGTAGGGCATGAGAAAGCCGCTCTGGCGCGGCTTGCGTCCCGGCAGGACCATGTAGGGCCAGTAGAAGACCGGCACGTCCTTGATCCGGAAGGCGGAGCGGTACAGATGCACGCGGCCGTCCAGCTCCACGTCGCCCTCCTCGGTGGTCACGGACCAGGAGGGTTTTTCGCCGTCGCAGGCCGTGACCTTGGCGTTCTTGAACTTGTAGGTGTCGCCGTTGGTCCGCTCCACCTGCTCGGCCTCGACGTAGATGTGGGGCTTGGCCATGAACAGGCGGCCGCGCTTGAGCCAGCCGGTCAGGGTGTTCAGGTCGAACTCGCCCTCCTCCGCCTGGAGGAAGTCGCCGCCCCAGCGGGCCCGGATGTTCCCCTTGACGAAGACCCAGCCCGTGGACTGGTAGTAGCGAGCAAAGTCGGCCCGGAGCTCGTTTTCGCCCAGGGAGAGGGTGCAGTTGCCGAAGGCCTCGACGTACTCGCTGGTGTGGGAGCCGACCACGCGGTCGGCCGAAAAGGTCCACTGGTCCTTCTCGGGCTCGGCCACCGGGGCGTCGGAAACGTACCGCCTGACCTTGTTGAGCAGCGGGCTGTTGCCCAGCATGGTCAACGGCAGGCACAGGACAAGGGCGGCCAGCAGGGCCCCCGTCAGTCCTATCTTCGGCAAAATCCGTTTCAACAACACCTCGACGTACCGCTTGTTTCGCCGCGCCTCGACCTACCGGGACCGGAGGTAGGAGTTGTCCCTGTCCAGGTAGTTTTGCACGTAATCGGCCGCGCCGTCTTCCAGCGACGTCATTTTCACGTCGCACCCGGCGGCGGCGAGCTTGGCCATATTCGCTTGGGTAAAGTACTGGTATTTATCGCGAATCACCTCCGGCATCTCGATGTACTCGATGGCCGGCTCGCGGCCCATGGCGGCGAACACGGCGTTTGCCAAGTCATTCCACGACCTTGCAGTTCCCGTGCCGATGTTGAAGATGCCGTTGGCCTCGGGGTGCTCCAGGAACCAGGCCATGATGTCCACGCAGTCCTTGACGTAGACGAAGTCGCGCTGCTGGCCGCCGTGGGGGTATTCCGAGCGGTAGGACTTGAAGAGCTTGAGCTTGCCCGTCTCCAGGATCTGGGCGTGGGCCTTGCAGATGACGCTCTTCATGTCGTCCTTGTGGTATTCGTTGGGCCCGTAGACGTTGAAGAACTTGAGGCAGACGATCTGGTCCAGGAGCCCGGCGGACTTGGCCCAGAGGTCGAAAAGCTGCTTGGAGTAGCCGTACATGTTCAGGGGACGCAACCGGTCGATGCCGGCGTGGTCGTCGTCGAACCCGAACTCGCCGTTGCCGTAGGTGGCGGCCGAGGAGGCGTTGATGAAGCGCGCGCCGTGGGCCATGCAGTGGCGGCAGACGTACTGGGTGTAGCGGTAGTTGTTCTCCATGAGGAAGTCGGCGTTGTGCTCCGTGGTGGAGGAGCAGGCGCCCATGTGGATCACCGCCTCGGTCTCGAACCGGTCCTCGTCTTCGAGGATGAACTTGAGGAACTGGTCGCGATGCAGGTAGTCTTCATACTTCAACCCAACGAGATTATTCCACTTCTCGCTTGTCGAGAGGTTGTCAACCACCAGGATGTCCTCAATGCCCATGGCGTTGAGCTTCCAAATCATGGCGCTTCCGATGAAGCCCGCGCCGCCGGTGACGATATACATAAGGGTCTCCTCGCTCTGGGGTTTCCGACCGGGCGTCCGGACGGTAAACGCCTCTTTATACTTTGTTCGGGCGGAGGACGCAACCCGCGCCTTCCGGTAACTCCCCGCCGGACATGCGAAATCCTATTCACATTCTAACTCGAAGAGGCTTGCGCCCTCCTTCGGGGTCGCGTATATTGATTCACTGTAAGGTCAATCTGGCTTCTCCCCCAACCGGTCAACCCATAATTAAGGAGTGTACCCATGAAGCTGACCAGTAAAACCCTCTTGCTGACCCTGGCGGCGATGCTGACGCTTTCTTTCGCCCTTGCGGCCCCGGCCAGCGCCAAGATGGTCAAAAAGGCAGACAATTTCATTTTCTTCCTCGACCAGTCCGGTTCCATGGCCATGAAGTACAACGGCAATGGCGACCGCAAGATCGACATGGCCCTGTCCACCATGAAAGCCATGAACCAGGCCATCCCGGCCCTCGACTACACCGCGGGCATGTTCCTGTTCGCCCCCTTCGAGGCCAAGGCCCAGCCCGGCGCGTACAACAAGGCCGCCATGGCCAAGGTCATTGACGGCGTGGCCACCGACTTCGACATCTTCAACCGCAAGACGCCCATGGGCAACGGCCTCATGGACCTCGACCCGGTCCTCTCCGGCCTGTCCGGCAAGACCGCTCTGATCATCTTCACCGACGGCAACTCCAACATCGGCGCCGACCCCGTGGCCCAGGCCAAGGCTCTCTACGCCAAGTACGGCGACAAGCTGTGCATCCACATCGTCAGCTATGCCGACGTGGCCCGCGGCCAGATGATCATCGACCAGATCCGCGCCCTGTCCTCCTGCACCGTCGTGGCCGACTACGCCTCCCTGGCCGCAGCCGGCGCCATGGACAAGTACGCCAAGGACGTCTTCTACGAGGAAGTCGCCGACGCCCCGGCCCCGGCTCCCGCCCCGGCCCCGGTCGCCGTGCCGAGCATCTCCTTCAACCTGCACTTCGGCTTCGACAAGTACCAGCTCACCGATGAGATGATCCCGGTCCTGGAAGAGGCCAAGGCCATCCTGGACGAGTACCCGAACGCCTCCTTCGAAGTGGCCGGCCACACCGACTCCACCGGCGCCGAGGCCTACAACCAGGGCCTGTCCGAACGCCGCGCCGCTTCCGTGCACGACTGGCTCGCGGCCCACGGCATCGACGCCAAGCGCCTCGAATCCAAGGGTTACGGCGAGCTCGCGCCCAAGTACGACAACGCGACCCGCGAAGGCCGCAAGCTCAACCGCAGGGTTGATATCCTGAACAAGTAAGGCTACAGTCGATACCGGCCGGGCGGCGCTCCGCCGCCCGGCCCATTCGGCTGCCGATATTTCGCGGCCGATCCCAGGCGGCCATGTGCCGCCGATGCCGGACAATCCGGCCGGAGGACGCCACCCATGAAACACCTGCTCATCGCCGTCGTGGCCGCGCTGGCCCTTGCCGCCCTGCCCGCCCTGGCCGCCGATCCCGCCGCCTCGGTGGACCTCGCCGCCATCGAACCTGGCCGGGCCCCCGCGCCGGTCAATTCGGCCACCATCCCGGCCTACCTGGACGAGGACCTGGCCAGCAAATACGCGGACTTTTCCCGCTTCGCCAAGGCCTGGATCCGCACCAGCAACCAGCACCACGTCCTGTCCAGGAATCGCATGCAGATTCGGCAGGAGGCGGACGGCACCTACAGCGCCATCTACCACCGAAGCGACGAGAACGACATGGTCTGCACGGTCAAGAAAAGCACGTCCGGCATCTATACCGCCATCCTCCGCTACAAGGAAATCATCTACAAGAGCATCGCGGCCTCGCCGCAGGCCTGCCGCGCCGCCGAGTTCCTCCCCTCCCTGGTCAACCGGCGCATCCGCATCTTCAAGCTCAAGGGCAATAGCTGGGAATAGCCCGCCGAACCAACTCGGACAACGATGAAAGCGGACTACGGCCCGCTTTTTTTGTCGGCAGGGCCAGCCGCCCCGGCCGGCAGGCAAAGCCCGCAACGCCTGCGGGGCGCGCACTGCGGCCGACTGGTTCGGTTCGAAGGGCTTTTCGGTGGGGGAGGAAAGGGAAAGGCGCGCCCCGGCGGACCGGCTAGCCGTCGGCCCCGTTCATGTGCACCGGGCAGGTCATCGGGCAGGCCATCCCGCCCAACTCGTTCTCCATCTCCCGCTGAATCTGGACCATCCTCCCTTCGCGCTGCATGTCGCGCAGGACGCGGTCGAGGCGGGGAACAAGGTCGGCGTGCCGCTTGTGCAGGTAGTGGTACATGGGATTGAAGGCCAGGGGCGGCTGGAGCAGCCGGATCGCCTTCAGGTCCAGGGAGCGCAGGGAGGGCAGAACGTCGAGATACTCCACCACCGCCACGTCGATCCGGCAGTTGGTCAGCATGTTGAAGAGCTTGGCGTAATCCGAGACCAGGGTCCGGTTCATGTTCATGGTCATCTTGTCCACAAACTTGTACCCGAGCACCGCGCCGATCCGGTATTGGGCCAGTGCGCCCCAGGAAGCGACGTACGGAACGCCGTCCTTCCGGACGAAGGCCACCACGCGGTTGGTGTAGAGCGAGGTCGGGACCCGAATGAGATTGGGGCATCGCGGCTCGATGACCGGGACCCGGCCCGCCTCGCCGTCCACCCGGCCCTGGTTGGCCATGACCAGAGCACGCTCGGCCGGGACCTCCAAAAAGGCGGCCTCATAGCCCAGCCGGGCATAGGCTTCCTTCAGAATCCGCCCGAACAACCGGCTCATTCCCCGCGATTCGAAGGTGGAAAAGACCAGGATAGGCATCCCGTCCGGATCGTCCGGCCCGGACGATCGCGGCTCCGCCGACGACGCGGCCGCCGATACAAGGATGAGTGCGAGCAGGACCGCGGCGGCCATTCCGCCCTCGCGACGCCGCGGCGATCTCGTCATCACGCGCATTCCCGTTCCTCCCTTCCGCCGTTTCGGGAAAAAACTATCTTCTGTCCAGACATTCATACATGACCGGCCAGGCGGCGTCATCCCTCCTGCCGCGCCTGCCGCAAAAAAACGGCCCGGCCCCCATGGGAACCGGGCCGCGGCAATGACGCGCGGGAGCCCGACTAGGCGAGCTTCGCCTTGATGGCGGCGGCGATGGCCTTGCCCTGGTCGAAGCACTTGCCGAGGATCTCGTGATCCGGCACGTGCTTGACCTTCACGCCCTCCAGGACCTCCATGCCGCAATCCTCAAGCCACTGGTTGAGAATCTTGACGCACTCGCCGGACCAGCCGAAGGAGCCGACGGCCGAGCCGATCTTGTTCTGAGGCCGCAACCCCTTCATGTAGGTCAGCATGTCGGCCATGAGCGGGAGGATGCCGTTGTTGTGCGTGGGCGAGCCCACGATGACGGCGGCGGCGTCGCGGATTTCACTCATGACGTCGGAGTGGTGATTGTTCTTCATGCACATGACGCGCACGGAAACGCCCTCCTCGGCCAGGCCCGAGGCCACGGCCAGGGCCATTTTCTCGGTGGAGTGCCACATGGTGTCGTAGACGATGACCGCCTTGTTCTTCGGCTTCTGCTCGGCGAACTCGCGGTATTTCTCCATGGCCCACTTGCAGTCCTCGGCGCCCCGGAAGATGAGGCCGTGGTCCGGGCAGACCATGTCGATGTCGAGCTTCAGCTCCTCGATGGTGCCGAGCAGCTTGAGGACCACCGGGGAATACGGCAGCACGATGTTGGCGTAGTACTCGCCCATGAGCCGCTCCAGGGTGGAGCGGTCCACCTGGTCGGCGAAGCGCTCGCTGGTGGCCCAGTTCTGGCCGAAGGCGTCGTTGGTGAAGACGATCTTGTCCTCCGGGCAATAGGTCAGCATGGAATCCGGCCAGTGGAGCATGCGCGCCTCGATGAACTTGAGGGTGCGCTTGCCCAGGGAGATTTCCGTGCCGGTGGGGACGACCTCCACGGGCCAGTCCTTGTAGTGGAAATGGGCGTCCATGGCCTTCTGGCCCATGGGCGAGACGTAGATTTTCTCGGGCTGGTACTTGGCCACGGCCAGGGCCAGGGAACCGGCGTGATCCGGCTCCAGGTGGTTGATGACGAAATAGTCGATCTTCTCGCCGGGCTTGAGCACCTGGGCCACGTTGCACTGGAGGGTGCCCCAGAACTCCTCGGCCACGGTGTCGACCAGGGCGATCTTCTCGTCCTTGATCAGGTAGTTGTTGTAGGTGGTTCCCTTGTGCGACAGGGAATAGCCGTGGAAGCTGCGGCGGTTCCAGTCCACCGCACCGGTCCAGTAGATGCCGTCTTTGATTTCGCAGGGTTTCATCGGGGTCTCCGCTTTGGGGGGTCGGCGGGTTTGGAAAAAAAAGGAGGCGCGATGGGTTCGCGCCTCGTCCGGGCCGGCCGGTTTCAGTTATTCCTCGGGCGAGAAGCTGTCCTTGTCCGCGCCGCAAACGGGGCAGGTCCAATCGGCGGGGACGTCTTCCCAGGCGGTGCCGGGAGCCACGTCGTTGTCGGGATCGCCCACGGCGGGGTCGTACACATAGCCACAAACATCACAGACATATTTTTTCATGGGGTTCGTCTCCTTTCGTTCCAGTTTCGCAGTCTCTGCCCCCGCTGTCAACTTGGCGGAGTCGGTCTCCACCGGAAGTTCACAGTCCGCCTTGGTCGAGCCCGGCCCGGCCAGGGGGCGGAAGCATTTCTTGGTCCCGCCGCAGATGGGGCAGCGCCAGTCGTCCGGAAGGTCCTCGAACTTGACGCCCTTGGGAATCTTGCCCTTCCGGTCGCCCTTGTCCGGGTTGTAAATGTAGCCGCAGTTCACGGTCTGGCATTGCCACATGTCTTCGGGTCTCGCCATGGTGTTCCTCCGGGGATCGGAAAAAAGGGGCGGGCACCAGCCCGCCCCTCATGGATGGTTTTGCTCGGTGCGGGGCCTAGGCCGAAGCCTTCCAGAGCCCGTGCAGGTTGCAGTACTCGCGCGCCACCATGGGGCCGTTCAGGCCGCAGACGCAGAAGGTGGCCTCGGGTTTTTCGCCCGGCTGGAGCATCTTGGTCAAGACCACGTCGCCCACCTGGAGCTCGATCCACTCGATGTAGTGCTTCTCCTCCATGGGATGGGGCACGGAGCCGACCTTGACGGTGACCTTGTCGCCGTCCTTCTCGATGACCGGGACGTGCTTTTCCTTGGCGGCGTCAACGGTGTTCTCGGACATGAGCTTCATGTCCTGGCCGCAGCAGACGAGCGTTCCCCCGCCCTCATGGATGGTCATGACGATGTTGCCGCAGACTTCACATTTGTAAACTTCACCCAATTTGATAGCCATCTGTTCTCTCCTTCGGGATGGTGTTTACCAGTTGGTGTCCTTGATCTCGAAATGCGCCTGGGGATGATCGCAGGCCGGGCACTTGACCGGGGCCGTGGTCCCCTTGTGGTTGTATCCGCAGTTCTGGCAGCGCCAGACGATCTCCTCGTCCTTCTTGAAGACGCGGTCGTTCTCGATGTTGGCGATGAGGGATTTGTAGCGCTCCTCGTGGTAGCGCTCGGCCACGGCGATGTTCTCCATGACCGCCGCGATCTCGTTGAAACCCTCGGAGCGGGCGACCTTGGCGAAATCGGGGTACATCTCGGTGTACTCCTCATGTTCGCCCGCGGCCGCGGCCTTGAGGTTCTCAAGGGTGGTGCCGATCACGCCGACCGGGAAGGTGCCGACGACCTCGGCGGTCCCGCCGGGCATGAACTTGAAGAGTCGTTTGGCGTGCTCCTTCTCGTGGCCGGCGGTCTCCTCGAAAATCTTGGAAATCTGCACGTAGCCCTCATTCTTGGCCACGCTGGCCCAGTAGGTGTACTTGTTGCGGGCCTGAGACTCGCCGATGAAGGCGTACAAAAGGTTCTTCTCGGTCTGCGATCCTTTCAAAGACATGGATTTCCTCCTGGTGTGTGTCGGTTGTCGGCCGTGGGTTGTCGCCCCATCCCTTCCATACCAGATACCGGCGGAAAGTACATCGGGCGGCCGTGTCATTTATATTATTAACCACCGGCCAAAAGTCAAATCAACGAATTTTGCGAGTTACGCGCAATGTGAGAATCATTCCTACTTATAGCAGGCCGGACTGTCAAGGAAGAAAATAAGACCGGATACGGAAAAGGCAATCGCCGGCGCGGAGCGGGGCCGACCGCACCCGGCGGCGGGCCCATGCCGAGCTTGCGGCCGAAACGTCCATGTTATTTTTTCCCGAATCCGGTTTACAGGAAAACTGCCGCCAAGTTATGGTTAATGCCAAACACCGGACTCCGCCGGGGGGCGCGGGCCGGGGGAAAACAGAGGGAGGAAGCATGAAACGCGGCGTCAAATCCATGCTGCTCGTTGGCATCGGCATCCTGCTGGCCTTTCCCATCTTCAGCATGACCTATTACACCATGGTCAGGACCTCGACCCCGGAATTCTGCTCCTCCTGCCACGAGATCCGCCCAGCCTTCGGCGCCTGGCGGACCTCCACCCACGCCAACAACGCCCAGGGCATCGTGGCCGACTGCATGGACTGCCACCTGCCCGCGCCACAGGACACCTTCGACTTCTTCTACGCCAAGACCCTGCACGGGATAAAGGACGTGGTCTCCCACTTCACCGGCGGGGACGAGCGGTATGACCGCGCGGCCATGCGCGGCCGGGTCTATGCCGAGCTGGACAACAGCCAGTGCATGAAGTGCCACCGCAACATCCTCTACCTGCCGCAGCGCCGGGGGGCCATGCTCGCCCACCGCCAGGTCCTATACCCCCGGCCGGGGCACGCCTACCGCTGCACGGACTGCCACTCCAACCTGGTCCACGTCGACGTGACCTTCTACAAGTACAAGCAACTGTCCGCGCCCTACCGGGCGCCGGGCCTGTAATCATCCGATCCCACGGGAGGTGCTGCATGAGGACGAGAATCTTTGTGACGGTCGTGGCCGCGGCGCTGGTCGCGCTGGCCTCCATCCCCGCCCCGGCGGCGGACAATTTCCCCAAACAGCGGGAGTTCCGCATCGAGCGCGGCATGCCGGAGCAGGCCAAGGCCTGCGTGGTCTGCCACCAGCAGGCCACCCCCGGCATCTTCGCCGACTGGGCCATGAGCCGCCACGCCGCGGCCAACATCACCTGCCTGGACTGCCACCAGGCCCTGCCCACGGACCAGGACATCGCCACCGGGCACGAGCAGTACTACTCGCGCGGGGACCTGCCCATGGGCGAAAAACAGTACTTCATCCCCGTGGCCTCGGCCGTGACGCCCAAGGACTGCTCGCGCTGCCACCCCGACGAGGCCAGGCAGTATTCCGTGAGCAAGCACGCCAACACCATCGAGATCATGTGGAAGCTCGACCCCTGGCTGAACAAGGGCATGAACTCGGCCGTGGAGCGCCAGACCGGGTGTTACTACTGTCACGGCACCATCCTGAAGATCAAGGACGGCAAGCTCGACCCGGCCACCTGGCCCAACGTGGGCGTAGGCCGCCGCAATCTGGACGGCAGCCTGGGCAGTTGCACCAGTTGCCACACCCGCCACCGCTTCTCGGTCATGGAGGCGCGCAAGCCCGAGACCTGCGGCCAGTGCCACCTCGGCCCGGACCACCCGCAGATCGAAATCTATTCCGAGTCCAAGCACGGCGACATCTACAAGGCCTTCGGCAACCAGTACAACTGGGACGCCGCGCCCGGCACCTGGACCGCCGGGGTGGATTACCGCTCGCCCACCTGCGCCGCCTGCCACATGTCCGGCGCGGGCAAGGTGGCCACCACCCACGATGTGACCGAGCGCCTTTCCTGGGAAACCCAGGCCCCGCTGACCGTGCGGCCGCAGGACTTCAAGCCCCTGCCCGCCAAGACCGACTGGCAGTCCGAGCGCGCCAAGATGCAGCAGATCTGCTACCAGTGCCACGGCAAGGCCTGGGTCGAAGGGTTCTACACAGACTTCGACAAGGCGGTGGAGGAGTACAACGAGGTCTACTACAAGCCCGCCAAGGCCATGCTCGACCAGCTCTATGACAAGGGAGCGCTCGACAAGACCAGGTACTTCGACGAGGCGCTGGAGGTGGAGTTCTACGAGCTGTGGCACCACGAGGGACGCCGGGCGCGCATGGGCGCCATGATGATGGCCCCGGACTACGCCTGGTGGCACGGCTTCTATGAATGCAAGCACCGCTACAATCGGTTCATGGAGGAGGCCCGCCACCTCATCGAGACCGGGCAGAAGGCGTACCGCTACCCCGACTTCCCCGGGGCCACCGGCGACACCACACGCCCGCCCGAGTTCTTCCCCAAGCAGTAACCGGCGAGCGTCCGGGAAAGGACACAAAACAAGGCCGGGCGTCCCGACGGGACGCCCGGCCTCCTGCTTTCCGGACCGACGAACCGGCTACTGCCGGATCTTCTGGCACTGCGGGCAGATGCCCACGAATTCGATGTTGGTGGCGTGGATGGTGTACCCTGCCGCGCACTCGGCCGGGATCTCGGGCACCTCGATCTCGCACTCCACGTCGGCCACGGCCGTGCACACGGCGCAACGGATGTGCGGGTGCGGCTCGGGCGTGCCGTCAAACCGTTTCTGCGCGCCGGGCGCGCCCAGCTTGAGGACGAGCCCCTTGCTGCACAGAAACTCCAGGTTGCGATAGACCGTCCCCAGGCTGATGCGGGGAATGATCTTGCGCACCATGTCGTAGACCTCATCCGCCGTGGGATGCGTCTTCACTTTCCTCAGTTCTTCCAAAATGACCTTGCGCTGCTTGGACAGCCGGAATCCCATGTCGGAAGTCATAGGTCAACCTCCATTATCAAAAAATGATAACCATTATTATTCGCTTTGCCGCTCAAAGTCAAGCGGATTCGAAGCCCGACGTGCGAGGCATTCCCTCCCCGGGAAATGCCTTGTCCTACCGCAGTTTCCCACTCACCGCAAACGGTAAGTTTGCCAGGCGGTTTCATTGGGGAAAACCTGTCTTTGGCATAAAAAGAGGCGGCCCGGCATGGTTGCCGGGCCGCCCTGCTTGCGTCGTTTTCGTCCCCTAGCTGCGGAACTTGGCCACCAGGGTGGTCAGGTCCTGGGCCAGGCGGGACACTTCCTGGATGCTCTCGTTGGACTCGCGGATGCCGCTCAGCACTTCCTGTGAGAGCTCGTTGATGTGCGTGACCGAGGTGTTGATCTCGTCCGAGGTGGACGACTGCTGCTCGGCCGCGGTGGCGATGCCGCGCACCATGTCGGCGATGGCGTTGGAGTGGCCCACGATCTCGTCCAGGACCCCGCCCGCCTCGCGGGCCATGCCCGAGGTGTTGAGAACGCGCTCCTTGGCCGTGTCCATCTCGCGCACCACGTCGGTGGTGGACTGCTGGATGAGCCGGATGGCCTCCTCGACCTCCTTGGTGGCGGTCATGGTCTTCTCGGCCAGCTTGCGCACCTCGTCGGCGACCACGGCGAACCCGCGCCCGGCCTCGCCCGCGCGGGCGGCCTCGATGGCCGCGTTGAGCGCCAGCAGGTTGGTCTGGTCCGCGATGTCGTTGATGACGGCCATGACCTGCCCGATGTTCTCCGCGCGGGAGGACAGGGAGGCCAGGGCCTTGGCCAGGTTCTCGGTGATCTCGGCCACGGAGTTGATCTCTTCCACGGTCCGGCCGACCACGGCGCCGCCGTCGGCGGCCACCTTGTTGGCCTGGGCCGAGGCGTCCGAGGTCTCGGCCGCGTTCTTGGCCACCTCAAGCACGGTGGCGTTCATCTCCTCCATGGCGGTGGCCACCTGGCCGGTCTGGTCGGCCGTGGTGTCCACGCCCCTTGCCAGATGCTGCATCTGCTCCGCCAGCAGGTCGGACGCCTCGTTGAGCTTGCTGGCCACTTCGGTGACCTCGTTGGCCACCACCAGCAGGTCCTGGCGCTGCTTTTCGATGTTCTTGCGGTCCTGCTCCTCGCGGGTCAGGTCGATGAGCACGCAGATGGCGCCCACGGAGCGGCCCTCGGCGTCGTGGAGGGGCGAGGCCTCAAAGTGCAGCGGGAAGACGGTGCCGTCCTGCCGCGCGAAGTGGAACTTGCCCGAGATGGACACGCCGCTGGCGATGACCTGGGCGGCGTCGCACTGATCGTCGCCCTCGTCGCACTCGAAGAGCTCGGCGACGGTGCGGCCCTTAACGGCATCGAGATCCAGCCCCATGATCTCCCTGAGCGGCGGGTTCACGAACTGGAGGCGCTGCTCGGCGTCGGTGACGAAAAGCGGCACCACGATGCCTTCGAGCACGCTCTTGTTGTATTGGAGCTGGTCCTTGATCTGGTCCACCATCTCGCCCAGGTAGCGGGACAGGGAGCCGAGCTCGTCGGAACCCTTGACCGCGAACCGGGCGTCCAGGTTGCCCTTGCTCACATCCTCGGCGGTGACGGCGATGGAGGTGATGCGGTTGACCACGTTGCGGCGCATGAACAGGATCAGCGCGGCCAGCAGGGCCACTACGCCGACCACCGAGATGCCCGCGGAACGGATCTGGTTGGTCTTGAGGGCGTCGAACTGCGGGCTGACGTCAACGGTCAGGACCATGGAGCCCAGAATCTTCCGGGTGCGGCCATGGCAGTGGTAGCAATTCGGCATGTTGGCGATGGACTTGACCTCGGCGAACTGCAACTTGCCGTCGATCTCCATGAGCCGCCCCTCGGAGATCATCTCCTTTTGGCTGCGCTCGATGAGGGCTGGCAGGCCGTTCTCGCCGCGCACCTTGCCGATGTTCTTGCGCACGGTCTTGGGATGGGTGGAGTAGGTGATCTCCCCCTTGTAGTCGGTCAGATAGGCCCCGATGTGCTTGTAGCGCTGGGTCATCTGGGTGAACTTGAGCTCGGTGCCCTCGTTGTCGCCCACGCTCATGGGGTCCTCGATGGCCATGTAGAGCAGGTCCGCCACTTCCTCGGACGCCTGGTGCACCGATTCCAGGGTGTTGCCGTAAGTGGAATAGGAATTGTAGATGAACAGGCCGGTGAAGGCGACAATGGTCAGGAGCGACGAAAGCAGGATGACTTTGATCCCGAGAGACTGTCGGATGAATTGCATGGCAGCCTCCTAGTGCGCGCCGCCGAAGAGCAGCGGCTTGAAGTCGAACGCGGCCACGCGCTCGGGATTATGGCAGACCTCGCAATCGGACAACTGCAACTTGCCCTTGATAAGTTCGGGGTCGCCGCCCGCCTCCACATGGTCGAATCCCGGCCCGTGGCAGGTCTCGCACCCGGCGTCGGCCATGGCGGGGGTTTCCTCGAAGCTGACGAAACCGCCCGGCTTGCCGAAGCCGGTCATGTGGCAGTGATAACACTCTTCCAGTTCCTGCTTGGTCAAGTCACCCGACATGAGCTTGACCGATTCGCCGGAATGGGCCTTTTTGGAGAATTTCTTGTAGTTGCCGTACTCCTTGTCATGACATTCGGCGCAGGCCTCGCTTCCGACGTATTGTCCGGAATTGGTCTTGCCCACGCCCGTCATGGCCACGCCGACGAGCACGGTTGCCAGAGACAGGGCCAGACAGCCCTTCAGCCAGAACGATCCCAACATGCACCACCCCCAGTACACGCAGTCAAATGATAAAGATGATTCCAGATACCGACGGAATCCGCCCCTCCAGTTTCGCTTCGTATAAACCCTTTTTCCAAATAGGTAAAGGCGGTTGCCGATTCGGCCCAGCTACCAGTTGAGCGGGGCCTTGAAGGCCTCGGCCAGCGCCTCCACCGGCTGCTCCAGGACCACGGCTCCGGCCGACTTCACGCGCAGGGCCGACCCCTCCGTCACCTCGCCGACGCAGGCCAGGACCTGCCCGGCGAACAGGGCCTCGAAGGCCTCCCGATTTGCAGCGGGAACGGCCGCCAGCAGGCGGCTGGCCGACTCGGCGTAGAGCTTGCCGGTGGCGTCCAGGCTGCCGACAGCGGGGACCTTGTCCAGGTCCACGTCCGCGCCCAGGCGGCCGCCGATGCACATCTCGGCCAGGGCCACGCCCAGGCCGCCGTCCGAGCAGTCGTGACAGGCGGCGATCAGCCCGGCCTGGGCGGCCCTGAACACGGCCCGATACCGCGCCTTGGCCGCCACCACGTCGACCTGGGGAACCTGCCCGCCCGAGAAACCGAGCTGGGCCGCCACCTCGCTGCCGCCGAACTCCGGCCGGGTCACGCCCAGCAGGTAGATGGCGTCGCCCGCCTGCTTGAAGTCGGAGGTCACGCACTTGTTCACGTCCGGCACCACGCCGATGACCGAGAACAGCACCGTGGGCGGAATGGAAATCTTGCGCCCGCCGCCCTTGTAGTCGTTCTTCATGGAGTCTTTGCCCGAGATGCACGGCACGCCGAAGCCCAGGCAGTAGTGGGCCAGGGCCTGGTTGGCCCGGACAAGCTGGGCCAGCTTGTAGCGCCCGTCGGGCGTGGACTCGGACTGAACCGGGTCGCACCAGCAGAAGTTGTCCACACCGGCCATGTAGTCCACGTCGCCGCCCACGGCCACGGCGTTGCGGATGCCCTCGTCGATGGCGTTGGCCATCATCCAGTAGGTGTCCAGGTCCGAGAACTGCGGGCAGATGCCGTGGGCGACCACCAGGCCGCGCTCGCGGGAGAGCTCGGGCCGGATGACGCCCGCGTCGGACGGGCCGTCGGCCTTGACGCCCACCATGGGCTTGACCGCGCTCTTGCCCTGGACCTCGTGGTCGTACTGACGCACCACGTATTCCTTGGAGCAGATGTTCAACCTGCCGAGCATGGCCCTGAGCAGCCCGCCCTGGTCGCTCACGGCGGGCGCGGGCTCGTCGGCCACGGCCGGGCGCTCCCACACGGCCTCAAGCTCCATCTGGGGCACGCCGTGGTGCAGGAACTCCATGTCCAGGCAGGTGACGATCTTTTCGCCGTACCTGACCAAGTAGCGGCCGGAGTCGGTGAAGGTGCCGAGCACGGTGGACTCCACGTCCATTTCGGCGGAAAGGTCCATGAATTCCTTGAGCTTGTCCTGGGGCACGGCCATGGTCATTCGCTCCTGGGCCTCGGAGATGAGGATTTCCCAGGGCCGCAGGCCGTCGTACTTGAGCGGGGCCTTGGCCAGGTCCATCTCAAACCCGCCGGAGTCCTCGGCCATCTCGCCCACCGAGGAGGACAGGCCGCCCGCCCCGTTGTCGGTGATGGCGTGGTAGAGCCCCCGGTCGCGCGCCCGCATCAGGAAGTCGTACATCTTGCGCTGGGTGATGGGGTCGCCGATCTGCACGGCCGTGGCCGGGCTGCCCTCGTGCAGCTCCTCGGACGAGAAGGTTGCGCCGTGGATGCCGTCCGCGCCGATGCGGCCGCCGGACATGACGATGGCGTCGCCGGCCTCGGCCTTCTTCTCGTAGGAAGGGTGGCCCGCCACGGTCACGGGCATGGTGCCGATGGTGCCGCAGTAGACCAGGGGCTTGCCCAGGTAGCGCTCGTCGAACACGATGGACCCGTTGACCGTGGGGATGCCCGACTTGTTGCCGCCGTGCTCCACGCCCTCGCGCACGCCCTCGAAGACGCGGCGCGGGTGCAGCAGCCGGGGCGGCAGCTCGCCCTCGAAGAACGGGGAGGCGAAGCAGAACACGTCGGTGTTGCACAGCAGGTTGGCGCCCATGCCCGTGCCCATGGGGTCGCGGTTGACGCCCACGATGCCGGTCAGGGCCCCGCCGTAGGGGTCGAGCGCCGAGGGGGAGTTGTGCGTCTCCATCTTGACGCAGACGTTGACGGTCTCGGAAAACTTGATGACGCCCGCGTTGTCCTTGAACACGGACAGGCAGTAGTCGCCGCCCTCGCGGGTGGCGGCGTTGCGCTCGCGCAGTTGTTTGGTGGAGCCCTGAATGAAGGTCTTGTACAGGCTGGAGAACCGCGCCTTCGCGCCCGTCTCCTTGTTTTCGTAATTGATTTTCGCGGAGAATATCTTGTGCTTGCAGTGCTCGGACCAGGTCTGGGCCAGGACCTCGATCTCGGCGTCCGTGGGGTCGGCCGAGAGGCCCATGGCCTCGCGCCCGGCGCGCACGGCCGGGTCTGCGTACCAGTCGCGGATGATGTGCAGCTCATTCAGCGACAGGGCCAGGGTGTTGGCCCGGGAGAAGTCCATCATCTCGGCATCGCTCATGGTGGAGAGCGGGATGACGGCCACCTCGTCGCTGGCCTTGCCGGTGACGCGGGCGGCCTTGGCCTCGAAGCCGGGGGCGGCGGCCCACTGGGCGGCGGACTTGAACTCGTAGCGCTGGATCAGCTCGTTGGCCAGCAGGTCGCGGGCGATGCGCAGGGCCCCGCCCTCGTCCATGGCGGCGGAGACCAGGTACTGGCGGGAGGTGTAGACCTTGACCCCTTCCAGCGCCTTCTTGCCCAGCCCGAGGGCCACGCCCAGGGTCTCGCGGGCGGTGCGGCCCTCGTTGTCGGTGACGCCGGGGCGGAAGCCGACCTCGATGATCCAGTCGAAGTCGCGGGCCAGCGGCGCGAGCGCGACCTCGTGCAGCACGGGGTCGTGCAGGGCGGCCCGCTCGATGGCCAGGTCCACCTGCTCGGGGCTCAGCCCCTCCAGCGTGTAGACGTTGACGATGCGCACACCGTCCACGTTCATGCCCAGTTCGCTCCGGATCTTGCGGGCGACTTTCTCGCCCAGCACGTCCCGCACGTTCTCCTTCAGGCCGACGACGACACGACACAGCATGGTCTTTCTCCTCGATCGCGTATGGAAAGCTGAATGGCCGGCCCGCCGGGGAGCCGGCCCGGAATCACTTGGTTCTGGTCAACACGAAGTCCGCGGCCTGCCGCAGCACGGTCACGGGTTCGCCCTCCCCCAGGGAGGACAGGGTGGCCTTGGCCCGCTCCACGAAGACGGCGGCCTCGGCCCGGGTCTTGTCCGCATGGCTCCCGGCGCGCACCCGGGCCAGCACGTCCTCGCACTGGGCCTCGGTCAGGCTCCGGTCGCGCAGGCCCGCGAGCAGCGCGTCGCGCCCGGCCCCGTCGTCCTCCTCCATGAGCAGGATGAGGGGCAGGGTGACCTTGCCCTCGCGCAGGTCGCCCCCCTCGGGCTTGCCGGTCTCGGACGTGGGCGAGGCGTAGTCCAGGGCGTCGTCCACCAGTTGGAAGGCGATGCCCAGGTTCAGGCCGTAGTCGCCCGCCGCGTCCTCCTGCTCCGGGGTGGCCCCGGCCAGGGCCGCGCCGCAGCGGCAGGCGCACTCGATGAGCCGCGCCGTCTTGCCGATGATGATGGCCATGTAGGTCTCGCGGTCCAGGGAGGGATTGCGGGAAAATTCGATCTCCTCGATCTCGCCCACGGCGGTCTCCATGATCCCCTTGGCCAGGAGCCAGGAGAGCCGGGCGTTGCCGTAGCGCGCGCCCATCTCGTTGGCCAGGGCGAGCAGCGCGTCGCCCGCCAGGATGGTCTCGGTGCGGCCGAAGCGGATGTGGGCCGCCACCCGGCCGCGCCGGAGCTCGGCGTCGTCCAGGTAGTCGTCGTGCAGCAGGGTGGCCGAGTGGAGCAGCTCCAGGGCGCAGGCGATGGCGTGGAAGTCGTCCGCCTTGTAGCCCAGGGCGCGGGCGAAGAGCAGGGTCAGCACCGGCCGGATGCGCTTGCCGCCCGAGCCGATGATGTGTTTGGCCACGTCCCTGACCAGTCCGTTGAGCTTGTCGGCCTCGGCGTCGAGGCAGGCGTTGATGCCGGGGAGTTCCCGTTCGAAGTAGCGCAGCAGGTCGTTCATATCAGTCCAGTATGGCCGTTTGCCCGTCGGAAGTAAAGGTTTCTACGCGCCGGAAAGGAGGTGCCGGACGCTGTTTCCCAGCGATTTCAGCGCTCCCCCCACGTCCCATTCGTCGGCGAACCGGGAGCCCGCCAGGTTGGAGATGGTCCGAAGCTCAAGGAAGGGCGCTCCCTTGCGCGCGGCGGCCAGGGCCAGGGCGAACCCCTCCATGTTCTCGATATCGGCGCTGTACGCCGTCTCCAGCCAGCCAGCCCGCTCCGCCGTGCCCGTCACCGAGGAGACGGTCACGGCCGAGGCGCGCGGCCAGTCCGCGGAAAGATGCAGCCCCATGCGGGCCGCGTCGTTGGTCGGGTTCAGGTCCACCCGGTCCCAGACAGGCTTGCCGCCGATGGTCTCCTGGGCGAAGCCGATGCCCCTGGCGTCCACCCCGCCGTCCTCGTTCAGCAGCCCGTACTCGGGCCAGATCTCGCGCCAGGCGTAGCAGGTGGAGGTAAGCGACAGCTCGCCCAGGCTGTAGACCCCGGCGATGCCCACGGCGACCAGGCCCTCCACGTCCGGCCGCTCCAGGAGCCGGCCGGCGTGCAGGGCCGCGTTGACCAGGCCCACGCCCGTGACGCAGAGCAGCAGCTCGCGCCCGGCCGTCCGGAATTCGACCTCCCGGCCCTGCTCCAGGGCCGGGGCCCCGGCATGGCCCAGGGCCGCGTGCATTTCCTTGTCCGTGGCGGCGACGAAGATCAACATGCGCCCGCCCCTACAGCCGCCACCAGGCGATGCCCGCGTCGTCCAGGGCCGCGCGGTCGAAGAATCCCTTCACGTCGATGACCAGGGCGGTGTCCGGGTCCGCGAACCAGGGCAGGATGGCCGCCGGGGTCAACGCCTTGTAGGCGTCGTGGCTCACGGCCAGGATGAGCGCATCCAGGCCGCGCATGTCGTCCAGGGCGCACAGCTCGACCCCCAGCTCCTCGCGCGCCTCCTCGGGATCGGCCATGGCGTCGTGCACCAGCACGTCCACGCCGTAGTCGAGGAGCTCCTCCACGATGTCCACCACGCGGGTGTTGCGCAGGTCTGGCACGTTCTCCTTGAAGGTCAGGCCGAGCACGCCCACGCGCGCCCCCTTGACCTTGCGGTCGCTTTGGATGAGCCGTTTGACCGTGGTCTCGGCCACATGCTTGCCCATGGAGTCGTTGATGGTCCGGCCCGCCAGGATGACCTGGGGGTGGAAGCCCATGGCCTCGGCCTTGAAGGTCAGGTAGTACGGGTCCACGCCGATGCAGTGGCCGCCCACCAGGCCGGGCCTGAACGGCAGGAAATTCCATTTGGTGCCCGAGGCCTCGAGCACGTCCAGGGTGTCGATGCCCATGCGGTCGAAGATCATGGCCAGCTCGTTCATGAGCGCGATGTTCAGGTCGCGCTGGGTGTTCTCGATGACCTTGGCCGCCTCGGCCGTGCGGATGTTCGGAGCCAGGTGCGTCCCGGCCTTGACCACCGAGCCGTAGACCGCCCGGAGCAGCTCGCCCGTGGCCTTGTCCTGCCCGGCCACGACCTTGGTGATGGTCTCCAGCCGGTGGACCTTGTCGCCGGGGTTGATGCGCTCGGGCGAGTATCCCACGGTGAAGTCCACGCCGCACTTGAGGCCGGACTCGCGCTCCAGGATGGGCACGCAGATCTCCTCGGTCAGGCCGGGGTAGACCGTGGACTCGTAGCAGACCACGCTGCCCCTGGTCAGGTGTTTGCCCACCGAGGTGCTGGCCCCGATGACCGGGCGCAGGTCCGGGTTGCGGTACTCGTCGATGGGCGTGGGCACGGCCACCAGGATGAGCCGCGTCCCGGCCAGGTCTGCCAGGTCGGCCGTGAAGGTCAGGTTCACGTCGTCGCCCACGGTGGAGAAATCCACCTCGCCCGTGCGGTCGATCCGCCGGTTCAGCTCGTCCACGCGCCGCCGCGACACGTCCACGCCCACCACCCGGAAGTGGCGGCCCAGCGCCACGGCCAGCGGGAGTCCGACATAGCCCAGGCCGACGATGGCCAGGGCGTCCTCCCCGCTCTTCAACGATTCGAACGTCACCATGCTCATATCTTCTATCCGTCTCCGTATTCTTTCTTCAAGTGGACACCGGCCGACATCCCGGCTATCACCGGACAATGAACATCGACTGGCCCCTTCTCATCGTGGCGGTGGGTCTCGCCCTGGTCTTCGAGGGCGTGCCCTACTTCCTGTTCGCCGAGCGCATGCCGCTCATGCTGCTCAAGCTGGCGGAGCAGCCGCCGAAATTTCTTCGCTTCATCGGCCTCGCGGCCATCATCCTGGGCCTGCTCGTCATCTCGCTGGGCCGTTCCCTGACCTTCTAGCGGCCCGGCCCGCGCAGACTACTTTTCGCCCGGTTTCCCGGCGGGCTTCTCGGCCACGTGCAGGTAGACGATGCCCGACATCATGGGCACGGCGTAGACCCGCTCGAACCCTGCGTCCAGCAGTTCGCGCGCCAGGGCGCGCTCGTCCGGGAAATGCTTGATGGTCTCGGCCAGGTAGCGGTACGCGCCGGGATCGCCGGAAATGTGGTCGCCGATGAACGGCAGCAGCCTGTCCAGGTAGAAGTTGTAAAGCCCCTTCCAGACCCGGCGGCTGCCCGTGCCGAACTCCAGGATGCACAGCCGCGCGCCCGGCCGCAGCACGCGCAGGAACTCCGCGTAGGCCTCCTCGCGCGGGAGGATGTTGCGGATGCCGAAGGCGATGGTGGCCGCGCCCATGGAGGCGTCGGGCAGGGGCAGGCAGCGGCCGTCCGCCTGGACCGGAAAGATTTTTTCCTCGCGCCCGTCCCTCAGCTTGCGCGCCTTGCCGTGGGTGAGCATGGGCAGGGCGAAGTCCAGGGCCGCCACCCGGCAGGCGGGATACTGGCGCATCAGCTCCACGGACACGTCCATGGTGCCGGCGGCCAGGTCGAGGATGGTCTCGCCCGGCGCGGGCCGGGCGGCCTTGGCCAGCCGGTAGCGCCAGTAGATGTCCTGGCATCCGCTCAGGGTGTGGTTGAGGAAGTCGTACCACCCGGCGATGCGGCCGAACATGGCCGCCACCCGCTTGCCGTGCTCGGCATGGGTGGTGGCCCCGGTGGCGGACTCGCACTGCGGTTTCGCCATCTACTCTTCCGTCTCCGGTTCGTCCATCTCGGCCAGCTCGGCCTCGCGCGAGCCGTCCCCGGCCGTCTCGCCGGAGATGGTGCGGATGATGTCCTTGTAGATGACGTCGAAATTCTGCCCGAAGTTGGCGGGCGAGATGCGCCCCACCTCGATGAATTTGATGACCACTTCCTTGGCCACCTGGAGCGCCTGCTTCTGGTATTTGTCCATCTGCTATCTCCCTGTCGTCAAAAGGAAAAAACCGCCCGGTGGGAAATGGCCTTGACCAACGCAGTCAGGGTTCCGGGCGGGAAAAGGAAAGAAACCGTAAAGCCCCTTTCTTTTTTTGCGGCATCAGTAGCACGGCCGGGCGCGGTTCGTCGAGCGCTTTGCGCCGGATTCGCCGGACCTTCGGCCGGG
>NZ_JAQUWN010000130.1 GCF_028692895.1 Pseudodesulfovibrio sp. | reverse complement strand
GAATCGGGTATTCATGAGTTAATAATTAACGGCCTGGTGCGGGTCAAAACTATTCAGGTTATCGATTTCATTAAGGAAGTTGTCGATGATTCTGGAGCAGGAAGGATGATGAAGCCATGAAAAAACTTGCAACAATTTTCGCTGTGCTGGCTCTGTTGATGCTTGCTTCGATTGCAAGCGCCGACAACAATGGTCAGACTGTGGCCAACGATGACATCGTCAAGAACACTTCGACCGTCATCGCGAATGCTGTGGTCGGCCGCATTGCGCAGGTCGTTTCGCCCGCTCCCAAGCCCGTCAACACGAGCAGCCTCGACGCGAACGGCAATTTCAAGTTCGCTCTGAACGCCCAGGACCTGGGTATCGCCTCCGGTGGCGCTGCCGACACGATCGGCATCTGGGGCCTCGGCGCCTACACCAATTTCAAGAGCACCGCTTCCGGCGCACGGTATGACGCGGACGCGTACAACATCTTCCTCGGCGTCGACTGGCGTGCGACCTCCGATCTGCTGATCGGTCTGGCCGGCGGCTGGGGCTCCCTGGATCTGGACAAGAAGTGGGGCAACAACGGTTACATCCGGACGG
The DNA here is from genome assembly GCF_028692895.1 of Pseudodesulfovibrio sp. Lineage (GTDB taxonomy): Bacteria > Desulfobacterota > Desulfovibrionia > Desulfovibrionales > Desulfovibrionaceae > Pseudodesulfovibrio. Next base: position 3,058 of record NZ_JAQUWN010000130.1, on the reverse strand, counting down.
ATGACGAACTGACGATCATGCCTTACGCCGCTTACAACTTCACTGACGATCTGATCGCCGACGCCGCCTTCGCCTACTCCAACGGCGAATACAAGGACAACGACGGCACCAACACCGGCAAGTACACTTCCGACCGGTACATGACCAACGTCGGCCTGTCCTATTACTACCTGATCGACCAGTGGACCTTGAGCGCCCGCGCCGGGTACATGTATGTGCAGGGTAACCTGGGCAGCTACTCCCGCGGCGGCGTGGATGTCGCCAACCCGGATTCCTGGCTCAGCCAGGCCAACCTGCAGGCCAAGGCCGCCTATCTCTTTGCCAACGGCTTCGAGCCCTATGCCGCTCTGAAGTACATGGTGGACCTGCAGACCTCTTCGATCCCGGTCGGTTCCGACTACGATGAGTTCGAAGGCTCCCTGGGCCTGAACTGGAACATCGACAACTGGGTGCTGAACGTCGAAGGCGGCATGTCCATGGGACGTGACGAATTCGAAGCCTACCGCGGTCAGTTCTACGTTCGCTACGAGTTCTAATTCCCGATTGTCTTGAAAAGGAAAAGAGGTGGCTTTGGCCACCTCTTTTTTTCTCCCCTCAACAGATGGAGAGGCCCGATTCATGGCCGATGCTTTCAAGGTGGCCATCATAATTCCGGCCTTCAATGAGGCTCCGACCATTGGCGGCGTAGTTGCTTCAGCCTGTTCCCTCGGACACGCCGTCTTTGTCGTCGACGACAGCAGTTGCGATGCGACGGGGAAGGTCGCGGCGGAGGCTGGGGCGACCGTGTTACGGATGCCCTATCAACAGGGAGCCTGGGGGGCCATTCAGGCCGGTATGCGCTACGCCCTCAACTTGGGGTATGGCCTGTTCATCACCATGGACGCAGACGGGCAGCACGAGCCGCAGCATATCGCCACCCTCATCGATGCGTACAGGGCCAGAAACGAGAACCTGATCATCGGCAGTTGCCCCGAACGGGGCAGCAAGGCGCGCAAGCTTGCGTGGTGCGTCTTTTCCATGCTGACCCGACTGCGGGCCAAAGACATTACCTCGGGGTTCCGGTTGTATGATCATCGGGCAGCCGGAGTGCTGCTGTGCAACGAAGCGTCGCTTCTCGACTATCAGGATCTGGGTGTGTTGCTATTATTGCGGCGGCATCATATGCATTTTGGGGAAGTCGCCATCCCCATGAGGACCCGGCTGGTCGGCCATTCCCGTATCTTTGACACATGGTTGAAGGTCGCGCGCTATCTGGCGACCACCATGTTATGGATTTTTGCCGATTGGGTGTCACCGCCGAGACGGCTGTCCTGCAGGAAGCAAGATGATTCGCTATAACGTCCTCTCCGTCGTCCTCGCCGTTTTTTTCGGCGGCTGGACCTTCTACCTGGTGCGGCGGCAGCGCCTCGGCATCTACCAAACCTTGATGTGGGTGTGCACCGCCTTGGGCCTGGTTCTCGCCGGCGCCTTCCCCAAGGCCTTCGACTGGCTGGGGCACCGCCTGGGCGTCGCCTACCCGCCCGTGCTGCTCATAGTCGTCACGCTTTGCCTCATTGTGGTCAAGCTGTTGATGATGGACATCGAGCGGACCGCCCATGAAACCAAGCTGCGGATACTGACGCAGCGCATGGCCGCCTATGAGGCCGAACTGAGCAAGCTCCGGGAGAGGAGGGCGGCACCCGGTGATTTGGATAAGGCGACGGATAACATCAAGGAATCCTAACGGTTAGTTTGACACATTAATTTCCGAAAGATGTTGACAAAGTTGGAAATGTGAGTGATTTTAGTATTGCTTCAACAACTTCCTTAATTTGCGGGGACTGGTTTGCTTTGTAGGAAACTACAGATCAAACCAGTTCTACTTTTATGGGGCGACCAAAATGTTCCGCCGCTTTCTGCTCATCTTCGTTCTTGTGGCGTTGGCGGGTTGTGCAAGCCGCTCCGCCGTCTTGGGGCGCGCCTCCGAGGCGGGCCTCGCCGAGGCGACCTTCGCCGGAACATATTTCGATTTGCGGGAGTATGTGCGGGGAAACGGACCTGTCGTCCACATCTATATCGAGGGGGACGGAAAGGCCTGGCGCAATCGCCGGACGCCGTCATCCGATCCGACTCCCGACGATCCCGTAGCGCTCGAACTGGCGCTGACCGATTTGCATCCTGCGGTGGCCTATCTGGCCCGTCCCTGCCAATATGTCGCGGGGGAGCAGCGCAGGAACTGCTGTTTCCCGCTCTGGACCTCTGCCCGTTTTGCCGAACCCGTCGTGGCGGACATGAATCTAGCCATAGATGACATCAAGGCTCGCACTCATGCCGGACGGGTTGCGCTCATCGGCTATTCCGGCGGGGGAGCCATCGCATTGCTGGTGGCCGCGCGGCGCAATGACGTCGATATCGTCGTCACCGTGGCGGGCAATCTCGACCATGCGTTCTGGACCCGGCTGCATGGCGTGTCGCCGCTTCGCGACTCGTTGAACCCGAGGGATTACGCCCCGGCGTTGCAATCCATCCGTCAAGTTCATATTGTGAGCGAGGATGATGCGATCGTCCCCGGCTCGGTGGTGCAAAGCTATCTCGGGGCGATGCCGGACAAAGGCGACGTTCGGGTGATCGCCATCAAGGGCGTCAGCCATGGCGGGGATTGGGCCGCCGTGGTTCCCGGCCTGCTCAAGCAAGAAGGCGTTTGGTAGCGTGAAGCAAGACGATTCGGCCATAAATCTATACCCGGCCCTCATCGCCCTCGTCCTGATTCTGCTCCTTTCGGCCGCCTGGTGCGCCCACCGGGACTGGCGCAGCCTCGTCGACCGGGGCGTCGCCGTGGACGGCGTGCCCATGGTGACGAATAACGACGGGTACTACCACCTGTCCGAGGCCCGCCGAATCGTCCGGGAGGGGGGCCATCCCTCCGAATTTTTCGTTTCGCTCCATCGCTCGCTGCTGATCCCGGCCCTGCTGGCGGCCGTCGGCGGCGAGGGCGACCTCGACCTGCTTTCCGTCTCGATATGGGTCGGGCCCGTCCTCGGGCTGACCATGGTCCTGGCTGTGCTGCCCTGGGCCTGGC
>NZ_JAQUWN010000073.1 GCF_028692895.1 Pseudodesulfovibrio sp. | reverse complement strand
GGGGCGTGGATTGAAACCAGCCCGAGGAGGAGCTGGAGTGGTCCATCCCCTTCTCCCAATCGGCTGATGGGCGGTTTATACTGTAACGCCGAATGATTCCTGTAATAATTGTATTCATGGAGCCAGCGGGGCAACTCGCTGGCTCTTTCGCATGAATTCGCATAGCTGGCGGCATAGGCCCACTCGCGAAGCGCGGTCTGGATGAATCGCTCCGCCTTGCCGTTGGTGCGCGGCGTATAAGGCCGGGTGCGGATATGCCGGAGCCCAAGTCGTGCACATGCCTCACGGAACAGCTTGGAAACATAGCCCATTCCATTGTCCGTCATCACCCGGCGCACGGTAATTCCCAACGACTTGTAAAAACGAAGAGCCGATGAAAGGAACGCAACGACGCTCTCCTTGCGTTCGTCGGCCAGGATTTCCGCAAAGGCGATGCGGCTGGCGTCGTCAATGGCCACGTGCACGAACTCCCAGCCCGCGCCGCGCGTCGCCCTCCGTCGGTCGCCATGCACGCGGTGGCCAGGCTGGCGAAACACCCCGGTTTCTTGATGCCGATGTGCAGTAAATCGCCTGAATTTTCCCACTGATAGCGCCGTGGAGGAAGGGGCGTCTCCAGTGTCTTGAGCCGGTTCATGCGCAATCGGCGCAACACACGGTGCACCCGCGCTGCGGAGAGGCCGAGCATACCGGCGATGCGACGAGCGGTGAGGTGCTGGCGGCGCAAGGCGGCGATCTGCCCTATGGTTCGAGGCGACAGGGCTGTCGGCGAATGATGGGGCCGTGAGGACTTGTCGCAAAGTTCCTCCCCTTTTCTGTGGCGCGCCAACCACTTGTAAACAGTACGCCGGGATACCCCAAACGCCGCCGCCACATTTTGTGGCCGTTCTCCGCTTTTGATCCGGCCTACAAGCTCCACTCGATGGACAAGCGTCAATCCGGCATCAGCACATGAATGTTCACTCGGTCCTCCTTTCGGCGATTGTGTCTGAGCAAACACAAGTTGACCGATTTGGGCCGAGTGAACAACCTCCTATAACTTCACAGCTAGAGGCGGCAGCGCTTCCGGACCGTCTGGAGCGAGGCGAACGGGATGATCGCGCCCAGCAGGGCGAGGACGCCCAGGACCCAGGGCTTGCTGTCCCACTCAAGCGAGATGAGCTGCATGGAGAAGGCGGCCACGAAGAAAATTTCGAAGGTCATGATGCCCGAGGCCGCGCCCACGTCCGTGTCCACCTGGTCCAGGATCAACGAGTTGCTGATGGGCCGGGAGAAGCCGGAGCTGAAGGCGATGCAGAACATGGGGATGGCCACGGTGAAGGGCGTGTGCCCGCCCAGGAAGAGCATGAGCGAGCCCGAGAGGACGTAGGCGACCATGGTGATGTAGATCATGGTCAGCGGCTTGTACACGCCCACCAGCCGGGTGCAGACGAAGGACCCGAGCATGAACCCCACGGCGTTGGCGCCGAAGAAGATGCCGAAGATCTGCGGGGAGAGCCCCAGGCCGTTGATGTAGATGTCCGTCGCCCCGCCGATGAAGGCGAAATGCGGCAGGACCATCAGGGCGAAGCCCGTGGAGAGCACGGTGAACGGCAGATTCCGGACCACGGCCACGTAGCGCCCGGCCATGGAGAACACCCCGCCGCGCGTGAATTCGGTCAACGGCTCCTTGAGCCGGTACACCCCGTACAGCCCCACCAGCCCCATGCAGGCCTGGATGACGAATATCCAGCGCCAGGACACGAACTTGAGGACCAGCCCGCCCAGGGACGGGGCGAGCATGGGCGCAAAGGCCATGATGACGCCGATGTGGGCCAGGATCTTCTGGCGCTGGGCCCCGTCATAGAGGTCCTTGGACAGGGCCAGGGACAGGGCCGCGCCCGCCGCCGCGCCCGCAGCCTGCACGCAACGAGCCGCGATGAGCATCCCGATGTCCGTGGAGGCCGCGCAGAACAGCGTGCCTGCGAGGTAGATGACGATGCCGACGATGAGCACCGGCCGCCGCCCGAACCGGTCCGAGAGCGGGCCGTGGATGAGCAGCCCGAGGCTGAACACGGCCATGAACAGGACCAGCGAGAGGTTGACGGTGGAAAAGGGAATGCCCCACTCCTCCTGCAACGTGGGGATGGCCGGAAGGTACATGTCCGTTGACAGGGGCGGAAAAGCCGCCAGCAGGGCGAGCAGGATCAGGTTGGGCATACGGTCGTCGGCAACGGGCGCCTGGTGGAAGTTGAAGGTGCAACATTCGTCAATCCGCAGGCGAAGTCAAGCGGATTCGTGCGCGGCGGAAAGATGGGACTCAGCGTCTCCGGAACTGGAAGAGGAAGAAGAACACCCCGCCCACCAGGATGAGGAGGGCCAGGCTGGCCAGGGCGATCAGCCATGACGGGACGCTGGGGGTCGGGATGGTCCAGCGGCTGTAGGTCCGCTCCAGCGCTCGCCCGGGGATGACCTCCATGCCTTTTTTCACCAGTTCGAACATCCTGCGGTTGCCCTTGGCCACCACGGGACGGATGCCGTGCCTGTAGGCCACGTCGAGCATCCGGAACTCGTCGAGCTTGCCCGCCTCGCCCAGCAGGTGGACCAGGGTGACCCGCTCGGTCAGCAGGGCGTCGATCTCCCCGCGCAGGGCGGCCTGCACGACCTGGGCCGTGCCCTTGTACGGCTTCTGCCGGATGTCGGGATAGACATCCCTGAGATACTGGACGGCGTAACCGCCGGCCAGGACGCCAAGAGTGACGTCCTTCAGGTCGGCCATGGACCGGACGGGGAGCCCCTTGCGGACGGCCACGGCGGAGTCCATGTCGACGAACGGCCCCTCGAAGTCGAATTCCCGGGCCCGCTCCCTGGTGTAGAACATGCCGCCGTGGATGTCGGCCTCCCCGTCCCGGACCATGCGCAGCGTCTCGACCCAGTCGGTCAGGACCATCTTGATGGGCACGCCGTTGACCCTGGACCAGAGCTCCCAGTAATCGACGATCAGCCCCTTGGGCTCGCCGTAGGCGCCGAGGAAGGAGAGCGGAGGCATGTTGCGGGAATGGACCACAACGAGGGGGCGCGCCCCGTCCCACTCCGGCGCGGCCGCAAGACCGGCCTCGGCCCGGATCGAGACAAGGCACACAACGAGAACAAACCGCATGAAATGCCACACGGATACCATAACCTTTCCCCCTACTGCCATATCTAGCAAACCGGGACTCATCCCGTCAACTGGCGACGAAAAAGGGGACGCCCGGATATCCGGACGTCCCCGTTGACGCGGCGGATGCTGCGCGGCCTATTCGAAGGCCAGCGCGCCGTCCCGTTCCTCCACGGTGACCTGCCGCCCGTCCTCCAACTGGCCGCCGATGAGCAGCTTGGCCAGCGGGGTCTCCAGGTGGGTCTGGAGGTAGCGGTGCAACGGGCGCGCGCCGTAATGCGGGTCGTAGGCGGACTGGGCGATGAACGCCTTGGCCCCGTCGGTCAGGGTCAGGCCGATCTTGCGCTCGGCCAGCCGCTCGCGCAGGGAGCCCACCAGCAGGTCGATGATCTTGATCAACTGCTCCTCCCGCAGGGGCCGGAAGAGCACGGTCTCGTCCACGCGGTTCAGGAACTCGGGCCGGAAATGGCGACGCAGGACGTCGCGGACCTGGTCCTCAACGCCGGGCAGGAACTCGCCGGATTCGTCGATGCCGTCCAGCATGAACTCCGCGCCCAGGTTGCTGGTCATGATGACGATGGTGTTCTTGAAGTCCACGGTGCGGCCGTGGGAGTCCGTCAGCCGACCGTCGTCCAGGATCTGGAGCAGGACGTTGAACACGTCGTGGTGCGCCTTCTCGATCTCGTCGAAGAGGACCACGGAGTACGGCTTGCGGCGGACCGCCTCGGTCAGTTGGCCGCCCTCGTCGTAGCCCACGTAGCCTGGAGGCGCGCCGATCAGCCGGGCCACGGTGTGCTTCTCCATGTACTCGGACATGTCGATGCGCACCATGTTGTCCTCGCTGTCGAACAGGGCGGCGGCGAGCGTCTTGCACAGCTCGGTCTTGCCCACGCCCGTGGGGCCGAGGAAGATGAACGAACCGATGGGCCGCGTGGGGTTCTTGAGCCCGGCGCGGGCGCGCAGCACGGCGTCGGCCACGGCCTGGACCGCCTCGTCCTGGCCGATGACGCGCTCGTGGAGCACGTCGGCCAGCCGGAGCAGCTTCTCGCGCTCGCCCTCCATCAGCTTGGAGACCGGAATGCCGGTCCAGCGGGCGATGACCTGGGCGATGTCGTCCGGGCCGACCTCCTCGCGCACCATGCGCGGGGTCTCGCCCGCCTCCAGGGCCTCGTTGCGCTCGCGCAGCTCCTTCTCCAGGCTCATCAGGGTGCCGTATTCCAGCTCCGAAGCGCGCTTGTAGTCGGAGACGCGCTTGGCCTCCTCGATCTCGCGCCGGGTGGACTCGATCTCGGTCTTGAGGCCGCGCAGCCGCTCGATGGAGCCCTTCTCGTTCTCCCACTGGGCCTGGAGGGCGGCCTGCTTCTCTTTGAGGTCGGAGAGGTCCTTCTCCAGCTTGACCAGCCGGTCCTTGGACTTCTGGTCGGTCTCGCGCTTCAGGGCCTCGCGCTCGATCTCGAGCTGCATGATGTGGCGGTTGGCCTTGTCCAGCTCATAGGGCTGGGAGTCGATCTCGGTGCGGATCATGGCCGCGGCCTCGTCGATGAGGTCGATGGCCTTGTCCGGGAGCTGGCGGTCGGTGATGTAGCGGTGCGAGAGAACGGCCGCCTCGACCACCGCGCCGTCGGAGATGCGCACGCCGTGGTGAACCTCGAACCGCTCGCGCAGGCCGCGCAGGATGGAGATGGTGTCCTCCACGGTGGGCTCCTCGACCATGACGGTCTGGAACCGGCGCTCCAGGGCGGGGTCCTTCTCGATGTACTTGCGGTACTCGTCCACGGTGGTGGCGCCGATGCAGTGCAGCTCGCCGCGCGCCAGCATGGGCTTGAGCAGGTTGCTCGCGTCCATGGCCCCGTCGGTCTTGCCCGCGCCCACGATGGTGTGCAGCTCGTCGATGAACATGATGATCCGTCCGGCCGAGGACTGGACCTCCTTGAGCACGGCCTTGAGCCGCTCCTCGAACTCGCCCCGATACTTGGCGCCCGCGATGAGCGCGCCCATGTCCAGGGAGAAGACGGTCTTGTCCTTGAGGCCCTCGGGCACGTCGCCCTTGACGATGCGCTGGGCCAGGCCCTCGGCGATGGCCGTCTTGCCGACGCCCGCCTCGCCGATGAGGACCGGGTTGTTCTTGGTCCGGCGGCTGAGGATGCGGATGACGCGGCGGATCTCGGCGTCGCGGCCGATGACCGGGTCGAGCTTGCCGGAGCGAGCCTCCTCCACCAGGTCGCGGCCGTACTTCTTGAGCGAGTCGTAGGTGGCCTCGGGGTTGTCCGAGGTCACGCGCTGCTTGCCGCGCACGTCGGTCAGGGCGGCCAGGACCTTGTTCTTGTCCAGGCCGAACTGGCGGTTGACGCGGCCCACGCCGGTCCCGGCGGGCTCGTCCATGAGGGCGAGGAAGACGTGCTCCACCGAGACGAATTCGTCCTTCATCCGCTTGGAGCCGTCGGTGGCGGCCACCAGGACCTGCTGGAGCCGCTGGGTGACCATGATCTGGTCGGGCCGCGCGCCCGGTCCGGAGACGCGGGGCAGCTTCGCGATCTCGGCGTCCACCGCGCCCACGTAGGCGTCCGGGGCCACGCCGAGCTTTTGCAATATCTGGGGCACGAGGCCCTGCTCCTGCGACGCCAGGGCGCGCAGGAGGTGTTCGCAATCTATCTGTTGATGCCCGCTCCGAATGGCCAGGTTCTGGGCCTCGGAGATGGCGCTCTGGGTTTTCTGGGTAAAAGTGTTCGGATCCATATGATGTCCTCCTCTATACGAGTCGCCGCAGCTCCTCGATCTCCTTTTCCAATTCTTCGACGCGCTCCAGCAGGTCCACCACGATGGACCCGCAGTTGAACGGAATCTCCAGGTCGTTGACCAGCCGCATCAGCTTGTGGATGCGGTACACGTCGCGCAGGCGGAAGAGATACTCGTCCGCGCCCGTGGTGGCCGGGGTGATCCACCCCAGGTCCACCAGCTCCACGACCTCGACCCTCGGGATGCCGGTCAGCTCCAGCAGTTGGGCGAAGGCCACGTATTCGCTGCGCTCCGGCAGGTTCAGGCCGGGCAGCCGCATCATCAGTTCCTGTATCTTCCTGGTTTTCATGGCCGTCCCCCTAGAAGTTCCTGGGCTGGAAGTCCGACTTGGCCTGCAACTCTTCCCAGAGCCGCCGCTCGTCGCCGGTCAGCCGGTCCGGGGCCTGGATCATGACGCGCACGAACTGGTCGCCGCGCTTGTGGCCGGAGCCGAGACCCTTGCCCTTGATCCGGAGCTTCTTGCCCGAACCCATGCCCGGCGGGATCTTCATCTCCACCGCGCCGTCCAGGGTGGGGACGCGCAGGGTCGCGCCCAGCACGGCCTCCCACGGGGCCAGCGGCAGGTCCAGGATCACGTCCGAGTCGCTGACCTTGAACAGATGGTGGGGCAGCAGCTTGATCTTCAGGTACAGGTCGCCCCTGGGCCCGCCGGACATGCCGGGGTTGCCCTGGCCCGCGAGCCGGATCTTCTGGCCATCCTTGATCCCGGCGGGCACCTTGACCTCCAGGGTCTTGGTGTTCATGCGCGGGATGCCGTCGGCCCCGGCCGCCTGTTCCTGCAGGGTGATGGACTTGGTCCCGCCCCGGTACGCCTCGTCCAGGGTCAGCTCGTAGGTGGCCTCGGAGTCCGCGCCGCGCCGGGGACGCTGGCGATAGCCGCCGCCCCCGCCGAAGCCCGCGTCGCCGAAACCGCCGGACGAAAAGCCGCCCCGGAAGTTCCCGCCTCCCCCGCCGCCGCCGAAGATGGTCTCGAAGAAGTCCGAGAACCCGCCCGGGCCGCCCGAGAAGCCGCCTCCGCCGAAGTTGACGTTTTCGTAGCCCGGCGGCGGCTGAAAGTTCTGCCCATGCTCCCAGTTCGAGCCGAACTGGTCGTAGAGCTTGCGCTTCTTCTCGTCCTTGAGCACCTCGTAGGCCTCGTTGATCTCCTTGAACTTGGCCTCGGCGGCCTTGTCGTTGGGATTGAGGTCCGGGTGGTATTTGCGCGCCAGCTTCTTGAACGCCTTGCCGATCTCGTCCTTGGTGGCGGACCGGGAAACCCCGAGAAGCTTGTAGTAGTCTTTGTATTCCATGCCTGGGCCGTTCCTTTATCCGAGAGAAAAATCATTTATCGATTCAGGATTGTAAGGTAATATGCTTTTATCGTCTGTCAAGACGGTCGTTTGGATTGATTGATGTTTTTTCCACAATGTTTTCCACAGTCGACACCAAGGAGGAAACGCAGCCCATGAAAACACCGGCCATGAACGCACTCTGCCTTATCCTGGCGGCCCTCGCCATGATAAGTGTCGCCTGGACGCCCTGGGGAGCCATCTATGAATCCGCCCGCGACGAGCGCAGCGTGGGCGACCAGGCGGCGGACAAGAAGATTTCCCTGTCCATCAAGACCGACCTGGCCGACCGAGACTCGAAGCTCGCCCTCAAGGTCCATGTGTACTGCTTCCTGCGCCGCGTCTATCTGGTGGGGGCCGTCGACGACGCGTCCTTCCGCGACTTCGCCGTGGCCACGGCCAAGAAGACCGAGGGCGTCAAGCAGGTGAACAAGTATTTCGTGGCGGAGAGCGACACCACCTCGGACGACCTCAAGCTGGCGGCCAAAGTCCGGACCGCCCTCATCGGGGAAAAGGAGCTGAGCTCCACCCAGGTGGAGACCGAGGTGCTCAACGGCGAGGTGGTCATGCTCGGCATGGTCCGCACCAAGGCGGACGCGAAGCTGGCGGTCAGGATCGCCAAGGGCGTGGAGGGCGTGCGGAAGGTGACGTCCTTCCTGATTCCGCCTAAATAGCGGCGGCGAGGGGGGCGCGCAGGGGCTGGCACAACCCCCGGCGCAGGGCCCGGACCAAGTCGGCCCGGCAGCGCACGGGCGCGTCGAACCGGGTGGGCAGCCGCCCAAGCTCGCCCAGGGTGTGCGCGTCGGAGCCGGACACGGCGTGGACGCCCAGCCTGTCCGCCAGGCCGGCGGCCAGGGCGTTCTCGGCGTCGGTGTTGCGGCCGTTCTCCACCTCGATAAGGCAGGGTCCGCGCTCCAGCACGGCCACGTCGGACGGCCGCCAGCTCCTGAAGGGGTGGGCCGCCACCACCGCGCCGCCCAGCCGGTCCACCGTTTCGAGCAGCCGCGCCCCGTCCAGGCCGGGGCAAAGGCGCTCAACCGGGCCGAAAACCAGGAAATCCCCCTGGGGCGTGGCGTACTCCATCCCCGCCAGGACGAGCAAACCATCGGGCTGGAAACCTTCCCGGATTTGTGCCAGAACGGAGGTGGAATCGTGGTCGGTGATGCAGACGCCGTCCAACCCGAGGGAGCGCGCATTCCCGAGGATCTCCCATACGGAGAGCGAGGAACACGATGAGACGGTTGAATGGACGTGAAGATCGATGAGCATACCGCGATTCTGCCCCATGCGCACGCTTTTGACAAAGAGCTTCTACCGATCGGGCGACCCGAATCCATAGCCTGTATCTATAGCTGATTACCGGCTGCGTCTATGCTCGGCAGCCGGGACGGAGTTTTTCGTGCCCAAGAAATGTGTTCTCATCCTGCTGGACGGCCTGGGCGACCGGGCCCTGGCCGACCTCGGCCACAAGACGCCGCTCCAGGCGGCCAAGACCCCAACCCTCGACAGGCTGGCCGCGCGCGGCAGCACCGGCCTCTACCACGCCGGCAAGATCGGCCGCGCCCTGCCCAGCGAAAACGCCCATTTCGCCCTGTTCGGCTGCCCGCCCGAGGAGTTCCCCGGCCGAGGCCCGCTGGAGGCCCTGGGCGCTGGCGTGGACCTGCGCGAGGGCGACGTGGCCATGCTCGCCCACTTCGCCAGCGTGCTGGCCACCCTGGATAACGAACTGATCCTGCGCTACGACCGCATGTGCGGCACGCCGGAGGAGGCCGACGCCCTGTTCGAGGCCGTGGAGCCCTTCGAGCGCGAGGGCGTACGCATCGAGCTGCACCGGACCTCCGGCATGTTCGGCGTGCTGGTCATGCGCGGCGCGGTCTCGCCGTTCATCACGGACTCCAACCCAATGGTGGACGGCCGGATGATCTCGGCCATCACCCCCCTCACGGCCCATACCAATGACGCCACGGCGGTGCGCACGGCCCGCGTGCTCACCGCATTCCTGCGCCGCACCTGCGCCCGGCTGAACAAGATCGGGGCCAACGAAATCCGCGTCCGCCAGAAGCTCCCGCCCATCAACGGCCTGGTCACGCAGCGGGCCGGGCGGCTCTGCCCGGTGACCTCCCTGCCCGAGCGGTTCGGGATGCGCTGCCTGTCCGTGGCCAGCGGCATCATGTACCGGGGCATGTCCCGCTTCCTGGGCATGGACTTCCACCAGGTGCGGGATACCCGCGACCCCGGCAAGGACCTGGCCGAACGCATCGACATCGCCGCCCAGGCGCTGGGCAAGTACGATTTCGTCCACATCCACACCAAGGCCCCGGACCACGCGGCCCACACCAAGAGCCCTCGCGCCAAGCTCAAGGCCATCGAGTCCCTGGACCGGGGGCTGGCCCAGTCCGTGGACCAGCTCCTGCGCGACGACGTGCTCCTGGTGGTCACGGCCGACCACTCCACCCCGAGCTGCGGCGCGCTCATCCACTCGGGCGAGCCCGTGCCGCTCCTGTTCGTGGGCGACGAGGTCCGGCGCGACGCGGTGACCGAATACGACGAGATAGCCGTGGCGGGCGGCTGCCTGGGCACCATGCGCGGCGACGAGCTGATGCATATGGTCCTCAACTACACGGACCGCGCCCGCCTGGCGGGCATCCACGACTCGCCCGTGGCCCGCGACTACTGGCCCGGCGACTACTTTCCCTTCACGATGTCCGACCCGGAGTCCGACTGATGCACCCCCTCGGCTTCATCCACGGCCGGTTCCAGGTCCTGCACAACGACCACCTGCGCTACCTGCTGGCGGGCAAGGCCCTGTGCGGCCACCTCATCATCGGCGTGACCAACCCGGACCCCGCCTCCACCCTCCGCGAGGCCACGGACCCGGCCCGGTCCGACGCGGCCAACAATCCCCTGACCTATGCGGAGCGCGAGGCCATGATCCGCGCGGCCCTGATCGAGGCCGGGGTGCCGGAAGACGAGTTCCAGGTCATCCCCTTCCCCATCTGCCAGCCGGAGCGAATCCGGGAGCTCGCGCCCCCGGAGGCGGTCTACTACCTGACCATCTACGACGACTGGGGAAAGGAGAAGAAACGCCGCTTCGAGTCCCTGGGACTGGCCACCCACGTCATGTGGGAACGGCCGCCCGAGCAAAAGGGGCTCGCGGGCAAGGACGTGCGCGCCGCCATCCGCGAGGGGCGCGACTACCGGTCCATGGTCCCGCCCGCCGTGGCCCGGCTGGCGGAGGAGTGGAATCTTCAGGAGAGGCTGTCCGGCCCGTCCTCGGGGTCGTAATCACGGGTGTCCGGGTTGTAGCAGTACTTGCAGCGGCCGGGCCGCCGGAAGACCCGGATGAGCAGCATCCCGGCCGCGAACCCGCCCACATGCGCCCACCAGGCCACGGCCTGGGCCTCGGTCGCGCCCCGCGAGGCCAGGCCGGAGAGTATCTGCATCAGGAACCAGAAGCCCAGAAAGACGTAGGACGGCAGCCGGAAGAAGAGCGGAAAGAAGAAGACCGGCACCAGCGTCAGCACCCGGCCGTGGGGATAGAGCACGACGTAGGCTCCCATGACCCCGGCGATGGCCCCGGACGCGCCCACGATGGGGATGCGCGAGCCGGGCTCGAAGGCCATGTGCAGCCCCACCGCCGCCAGCCCGCAGAGCAGGTAGAAGACCAGGAACCCGCCGTGCCCGGTGACGTCCTCGATGTTGTCGCCGAAGATCCAGAGCATCCACATGTTGAAGATGATGTGCAGCCAGCCGCCGTGCAGGAACATGTAGGAGACGAAAGGCCAGCCCAGGGTGGACGGATAGCCCGCGAAGGCGGCCCAGTCCGGGCGCAGGAACCGCGCCGGGACCACGCCGAAGAGGTGGAAGAATTCGAAGAGCGGACGCGGCCCAAGGGTCAGGCAGTAGGCGAAGGCCAGGACGTTGAGCGCGATGACCGTGATGACCGCCAGGGGCGGAGTCACGCGCGGCACGTTGTCCCGGATGGGAATCATTCCCCGATCTCCGCCGCGTCCCGGTCCTCGAACGCCATATCCCCGGCGTCCCGTTCCGCGGCCTCCAGGTCCTCGGCCTCGCCGGCGGCCTCCATCTCACCGGCCAGCCGGGGCCACAGCCCTTCCAGCCAGTCGGCGAAGGCCCGGTTGCGATCCTCGAACCGCTCCCGCGCCCAGGCCGCCAGCCGGTCCGCCTCGGCGGCCAGCCGGTCCAGCCCGGCGTCGTTGTCCAGCACCAGGTCGCAAGCGGCCAGCTTGTCCGCCTCGGGCCACTGCCAGGCGTCGAAGGCGGCCAGGGCCTCCGGGGCCAGCCCGCGCAGTTCGCGCAGCTCGCCCGTGCGCCTGGCCGCCGGGCAGCGCACCCCGGCCACGGCGTCCACCAGGTTGCCCTTGCGCCAGCCCGACTCCAGCAGCAGCGGAATCTCGGCGAAGGCGGCCGGATCGTCCCGATGGGCGCGGAAGAATTCGTCGCAGGCGTGGCGGACCATGGGATGGACCAGCTCCATGACCTCGCGCCTCAGCGGCTCGGAGGCGAGCATGGCCGCGAACAGCGCCCGCTTGTCCACCCCGCCGTCCTCCAGGGTGTAGGCCCCGCCGAAGCGCTGGCGCAGCATGTCAGCGCCGTCGCCGCCCGGGGCATAGAGCCCGGCCACGCAGCCGTCCGCGCTGAAGCAGGGCAACCCGGCCCGCTCCAGCATCCCGCGCAGGGCGGACTTGCCGCAGCCCGGCATGCCCACGATACCCACGCGGAAACACTCGCGCGACAGCCCGGCCAGGAGCGCGCGGAAGTCCTCGGGCGGCTCGCGCCACAGGGTCACCCGCCGCCCGTCCGCCGGATGGATAAAGGAAAGATGGAAGGCGTGGAGCATCTGGCGCGGGGCCAGCCCGGCCAGCAGGTCGGTCCGCCGTCCCCACTCGGCCTGCCCGCGCGAGCCGTAGACCGCGTCGCCCAGCAGGGGGTGGCCGATGTGGGCCATGTGCACGCGAATCTGGTGGGTGCGCCCGGTGTGGATGCGCACGGCCACCAGGCTGGCCAGGCCGCGCGGCCCGGTCCAGAGGACCCGGTAGTCGCTCTTCGCCGCGCGCCCGCCCTTCCTGACCACGGCCATGCGCGTCTTTTTCGTGGGGTGGCGGCCGATCTCCGCCTCGATGACGCCCTGGGCGGGCTCGGGACGGCCGTGAACGATGGCCAGGTAGGTCTTGCGCACCCGGCGGGCCGCGAAATCGGCGGAGAGGGCCATGCGGTCGGCCTCGGTGCGGGCCACGGCGATGAGGCCCGAGGTGTCCTTGTCCAGCCGGTGGACGATGCCGGGCCGCTCGCCCGTCAGGCCGGAGGCCGGGTCCGCCATGTCCGGATAGCGATGCAGGAGCAGGTTGACCAGGGTCGGGCCTGGCTCGCCGGGCGCAGGGTGGGTGGTCAGCCCGGCGGGCTTGTCCACCACCGCAACGTGCGCGTCCTCGAAGACCGCGTCGAGTTCGCCCGCCACGGCCTCGGGCCCGGCGTCGGCCGCATGGGGCCCGCCCTCCAGGGTCAGGGTCTCGAATCCCGTCAGCCGGTGCTTGCCCTTATCCACGACCGCGCCGTCCACGCGCGCGCCGCCCGCCTCGATCCACTCCCGGACCCGGCCGCGCGACACGCCCTCGGCGTAGAGCTCGTCGGCCCAGAACTTGTCCAGCCGGACGCCCCGGTCCAGGTCGGTCGCCGTGCGCTCCCAGAAATTCTTGTTGCTCTCGTTTTCCATGCCCGGAGGATATACCGGGAATCATTGGAAAGTAAAATTCTATCTCCGGCAGAGGAGGCCAGTTGACAAAATTGGGCCTTGACCCGCTCCGGCACGCGGCATAGAAAAGGGAAATTTTGTGCTATTGAGAATTTCTCGAGAGTATATCCATATTCACTTGAAACAAGGGGGAATCCGTGGCCCTGCACCTGGTAGATCATCCGCTCATCCGTCACAAGGTCGGCCTGCTCCGCTCGCACGACATCTCGACCAGCCACTTTCGCCAGTTGGCGACCGAGATCACACGACTGCTGACCTACGAGGCCACCAAGGACCTGAAAACGGAAAAGATGGTCATCAAAGGCTGGGCCGGGAAGGTCGAGGTGGACACCATCAAGGGCAAAATGATCACCGTGGTCCCCATCCTGCGCGCCGGCCTCGGCATGTTGGACGGCGTTTACGACATGATCCCCGGCGCCAAGGCCTCGGTGGTGGGCTTCTACCGCAACGAGGAGACCTTGGAGCCCGTCCAGTACTACGTCAAGCTGGCCAACAAGATCGAGGAGCGCACCGCCATCATCCTCGACCCCATGCTGGCCACCGGCGGCACCCTAGACGCCACCATCCGCCTGCTCAAGGACGCGGGCTGCAAGTCCATCCGCGGCCTGTTCCTCTGCGCCGCGCCCGAGGGCGTCAAGCGCATCCTGGACGCGCACCCGGACGTGGACATCTACGTGGCGGCGGTCGATGAACGACTCAACGACGTAGGCTATATCATCCCGGGTCTCGGAGATGCGGGAGACAAGATATTCGGCACCAAATAAGGGTAGAAGGCACGCTCCAAAGCGTGCCTTTTTTTGGGGGGCAACCTGGGCCGCCGATTCCGGACGCCGTGGGCGACGTGCGGCCTCCAACCAGAGGAGGAGTTGATTTTCATGAGTAACGTGCATTCCACCGAATACAATTTCAAACTGAAGGACGCCCTGCTCGGCGCGCAGATGCTCTTCGTGGCCTTCGGCGCGCTGGTGCTGGTTCCGCTGCTGACCGGGCTCGACGCCAACGTGGCCCTGTTCACCGCGGGCGCGGGCACCCTGCTTTTCCAGGTCGTCACCAAGGGCAAGGTGCCGGTCTTCCTGGCGTCCAGCTTCGCCTTCATCGCGCCCATCATCTACGGCGTGCAGACCTGGGGCATCCCGTCCACCCTGTGCGGCCTGCTCGCCGCGGGCCTGCTCTACGTGGTCTTCAGCATGTTGATCCGCACCTTCGGCGTGGGCATGCTCCGCCGGGTGCTCCCGCCCGTGGTCACCGGCCCGGTCATCATGGTCATCGGCCTGATCCTGGCTCCCGTGGCCGTGCACATGGCCATGGGCCGCACCGGCGACGGCTCGGCCTGGCTGGTGCCCAACACCACCGCCATGATCATCGCGGGAGTCGCCCTGCTGACCACCATTTTCGCCTCTCTGCTCGGCAAGGGCTGGATCAAGCTGATCCCGATCCTGCTCGGCATCGTGGCCGGATACATCGCCTCCCTGATCCTGGACGCCACAGGCTTCTCCGCCGCCACCCAGGCCGCCTTCGATCCCGGCGCGCTCCAGAACTACACCGCCCCGACCCTGGTCGGATTCGGCAAGATCGCCGAGGCCCCCCTGCTGGCCCTGCCCAACTTCACCTTCCCCACCTGGAACCTGGAGGCCATCCTGTTCATCGTGCCCGTGGCCATCGCCCCGGCCATCGAACACTTCGGCGACGTCCTGGCCATCGGGGGCATCTCGGGCAAGGACTACGTCAAGGACCCCGGCATCCACAGGACCATGCTCGGCGACGGGCTGGCCACCTCCCTGGCCGCCGCCCTGGGCGGCCCGCCGAACACCACCTACTCCGAGGTCTCCGGCGCCGTGGCCCTGACCCGCGCCTTCAACCCGGCCATCATGACCTGGGCCGCCGTCACCGCCATCGTCCTGGCCTTCGTGGGCAAACTCGGGGCCGTGCTGGCCACCATCCCGGTCCCGGTCATGGGCGGCATCATGATCCTGCTCTTCGGCGCCATCACCGTCATCGGCATCAACACCCTGGTCCGCGCGGGCACCGACCTGATGCTCCCGCGCAACCTGGCCATCGCCGCCATCATCCTGGTCTTCGGCATCGGCGGCATGAACTTCGACCTGGTCATCGTCAAGCTCGGCGGCATCGGCCTTGCCGGCGTCATCGGCGTGGTCCTGAACCTCATCCTCCCCTGCAAGGACTGCGACGCGCCCCTGCCGGACGAGATCAACACCCCCAAGCCGGACCAGCAGACCGACCTGTAGATCCCGGCACCGGATAATGACGGGCCCGCGCCGGACGACCGGCGCGGGCCCTTTGTTTCGGCCGCGCATCTTTCAATGGACCCAAAAGCGCGAAACGGATAGAATGCGCCCCACCCCAGGAGAACCATGCAACGAGAATCCGTGACCGGACTGGTCCTGACCCTGAACGGCGAGCGGCTGCTCGACCGCTGCCTCGAATCCCTCGGATTCTGCGACGAACTGCTGGTGGTGGACTCGCAGTCCACGGACCGCACCGTCGAGATCGCAAAGGCACACGGCGCGCGGGTCATCGTAAACCCCTGGCCCGGCCCGGTGGCCCAGTTCCGGCTCGCCCTCGCCGAGATCCAGACCGGCTGGGTCGTCTCCCTGGACCAGGACGAATTCCTCTCGGACGAGCTGCGGACGAACATCGAGGCCAAGCTGGCCGCGCCCGACCAGGTGGCGGGCTACCTGACGCCGCGCAGCTCCTTTTATTTCAACCGGTTCATGAAGCATTCCGGCTGGTATCCGGACTACCTGCTGCGCGTCTTCCGCGCGGACGGCATGGAGGTCACGGCCTCGGGCGCGCACTACCACTTCAATCCCCTCGGCGAGACCCGGAAGCTTGCGGGAGACATTCTCCACTACCCCTACGAGTCCTTCCGGCAGCACATGGACAAGATCAACTACTACGCCGAAGAAGGCGCGAAGGCCCTGCGCGACAAGGGCAGGCGCGGCGGCGTGGGGGCCGGGCTGACCCACGGCCTGGTCCGTTTCGTCAAGCTCTACCTGCTCAAAGCCGGGTTCCTGGACGGCCGGGCAGGATTCTGCAACGCCCTGGCCGGGTTCTATTACACCTTCCAGAAATACCTGCGCGTCGAGGAAAAGGGCAAATGGGGCGGCGAGTAGCCAACTTTCCCCCTCCCCCCTCTTCCAATCCGCCCGTCCCTCATGATAAAGCTGCCGCTATTGGCGGTACAATTTTCCAAGGAGACAAGCCATGACCCTCGACCCACAGACCATCCAGGACCTCATCCAGAACGGCATCGCCCTGGTCACCACCCATGGGCTCAATGTGCTCATCGCCCTCGTCATCTTCGTCGTCGGGCGCATCGTGGCCAGGAAGGTGTCGGACCTGACCTGCGCCCTGATGATCAAGGCCAAGGTGGACGAGACCCTGGTCGGATTCCTGCGCAACATCCTCTATTACGCGCTCCTGGCGGCCGTGGTCATCATGGCGCTCGGGCAGGCGGGGCTGAACATCACCTCGTTCCTGGCCGTTTTGGGCGCCGCCGGCCTGGCCGTCGGCCTGGCCCTCAAGGACTCCCTGTCCAACTTCGCGGCCGGGGTCATGCTCATCCTGCTCGGCTTCTTCAAGAAGGGCGACTTCGTCACCGTGGCCGGAGAGTCCGGCACCGTGGCCTCGGTGCGCATCTTCAACACGATTCTGGATACCCCGGACAACCGGCAGATCATCGTGCCCAACTCGTCCATCCTCAACAGCACCATCACCAACGTCTCCGCCAATCCCACCCGCCGGGTGGACCTGGTCTTCGGCATCGGCTACGGCGACGACCTGCGCAAGGCCAAAACGGTGCTGGACCGGATCATCGCGGAAGAGCCGCGCATCCTCAAGGACCCGGCCCCGACCGTGGCCGTCAGCGAACTGGCCGATTCCTCGGTCAACTTCGTGGTCCGTCCCTGGGTCAAGGCCGCCGACTACTGGGGCGTCTACTTCGACCTGACCGAAAAGGTGAAGCTGACCTTCGACGCCGAAGGCATCTCCATCCCCTTCCCCCAGACCGACGTGCACCTGTTCCAGGAAAAGTAGCCCGCCCCGGCGGAGCGACCGCAAAATACCATGTCGGCACTCCTGAGTTTTGCTGGTAACAACACCAGTAGAACCAAAACAAACGGGAGGCCGACATGGCGAAGCTCAAGGTATCATCAGTCCATCGGTTTGTAGAAGCTTTTCGTGGT
>NZ_JAQUWN010000129.1 GCF_028692895.1 Pseudodesulfovibrio sp. | reverse complement strand
CCTGGACGACGCCAAGGCGCTGAAGAAGTACCTGAACGACCAGAAGTTCGAGGGCGGCTCCTACAAGTACCCCGTGGGCGGCACCGGCGCCGGTGTCACCAACATCGTCCACACCCAGGGTTGGGTCCACTGCCACACCCCGGCCACGGACGCCTCCGGTACCGTCAAGGCCACCATGGACGTCGTGTTCGACGACTTCCAGGACATGAAGCTGCCCGCCCCGGTGCGCATCTCCATGGCCTGCTGCCTGAACATGTGCGGCGCGGTGCACTGCTCCGACATCGCCATCCTGGGCATTCACCGCAAGCCCCCCATCATCGACCACGAGTACCTGGACAACCTGTGCGAAATCCCCCTGGCCGTGGCTGCCTGCCCGACCGGCGCCGTTCGCCCGTCCAAGATCGAGATCGGTGAGAAGTCCTTCAAGACCGTCGCCATCAAGCAGGAGCGCTGCATGTTCTGCGGCAACTGCTACACCATGTGTCCCTCCCTGCCCCTGTCCGACAAGGACGGCGACGGCGTGGCCATCATGGTCGGCGGCAAGATCTCCAACCGCATCACCAAACCGTCCTTCTCCAAGGTCGTCGTTCCCTACATCCCGAACGAGCCGCCCCGCTGGCCGACCATGACGAAGGTCATCAAGAAGATCCTCGACACCTACGCCGCCGACGCCCACAAGTACGAGCGTCTGGGCGACTGGGCCAACCGCATCGGTTGGGAGCGCTTCTTCGAGAAATGCGGCCTGGAATTCACCGCTCACCTGATCGATGACTTCCGTGATCCCGCTTACTACACCTGGCGTCAGACGACCCAGTTCAAGTGGTAGAATAACAAAATGTCCGGGGTGCGGCGATGTTGTCGCACCCCGGCTTTTAAAATAGCAAGGAGTCCGTCATGCCTATCGATGATAAGGAAGCCGGAAAAGCCGAAATCATTAAGTTCTGCGAAGAGAAGTCTGGCAGCAAGTCCAAATTCTACTTCAACGACTTTACCAAGCTCTTCCCCGATGCCAAAAGCCGCGAGGTGAAGAAGCTCCTGACCGAACTGGTCCAGGAAGAAAAGATGGTGTTCTGGTCCTCCGGGTCCACCACCATGTACGGCCTGGCCGGTGCCGGTAAGCAGGCCGCGACCGAGGGCGAAAGCTAGTTCTTTGTCCCATCTGGTTGTCTAGGCCTTGCCCATCTCCCGAGGTGGGCAAGGCTTTTCTTGATTTTTTGACCGGGGCGAATCCCGACATTCATGCACATCTCCATCCCACGCTGCATCCTGGCCGGACTCTCCGGCGGAACGGGCAAGACCATCGTCTCCCTGGCCCTGGCGCGGGCGTTCGTCCGCGCCGGACGCGTGGTCGCGCCTTTCAAGAAGGGGCCGGACTACATCGACGCCCAGTGGCTCGGCCTGGCGGCCGGACGCGCCTGCTCCAACCTCGATCCCTATTTCCATCCCGACCGGGTCCTGCGTTCGCTCTTGCTGCACAAATCGAATGGCGCGGACCTGAGCCTTATCGAGGGCAACCGGGGGCTCTTCGACGGCAAGGACGAGCGGGGCACCTGCTCCACGGCCGAGCTGGCGCGCAAGCTCTCGGCCCCGGTCATCCTGGTCGTCGACAGCACCAAGATGACCCGCACCGTGGCCGCCATCGTGCAGGGCTGCGCCACGTTCGAGCCCGGTCTGCGACTGGCCGGAGTGATCCTGAACCGCACCGCCGGGGAGCGCCATCGCTCAATCCTGCGAAAGTCCATCGAGGCTCACACGGACGTTCCGGTGCTCGGGATGCTGCCAAAGATCGCCAGCGATCCCATCCCGGAGCGGCACATGGGGCTGATGTCCGACCAGGAATACGGCGGCGAGGGGCCCGAGGGCGTCCACCGCGCGCTTGACGCCCTGGCGGACCTGGCCGACGGCTGGCTGGACATGGCGGCCATCGAACGCGTCTTTTCGTCCGCGCCGGATTTCGGCCCGGACCCCGGCCCGCTCTTCGCTGGCGAACCCGCGCCCCGGCGGGCCCGTATCGGCTACGCGCACGACGCGGCCCTGTGGTTCTACTACCCGGAAAACCTGGAGGCCCTGGAACATGCCGGGGCCGAGCTCGTCCGGCTCTCCGTGCTCTCGGACGAGCCGTGGCCCGAGATAGACGGCCTGTACCTGGGCGGCGGATTCCCCGAGGTCTTCGCCGCGCGCATCGCGGCCAACGCGCCGCTGCTCGGCCGCCTCAAGGGGTTGGCCGACGCCGGGCTGCCCATCTATGCCGAGTGCGGCGGGTTCATGATCCTGTGCGACTACCTGGAGATGGACGGGGAGCGCCACCGCATGGCCGGGGTCTTCCCCGTGGGCACGACCTTCTGCCCGAAGCCCCAGGGGCTGGGCTACACCGAGGCCGTTGCGGTGGGCGAGAATCCGTTCTATCCCGTGGGCGAGACGGTTCTGGGCCACGAATTTCACTACTCCGTCTGCCTGTCCGGCAACGAGCCGGGCCTGTGCTACACCCTGGAAATGCGCCGGGGAAAGGGCATCGGGACGGGGCGCGACGGCCTGCTTTATGAAAATACGTTTGCGGGGTATAACCACATCCACGCACTGGCGGCGCCCGGCTGGGCCGAGCGGTTCGTGGCCGCGGCCGCCCTTCGGAAAAAGTAACCCGGGATACGTGACAGCAAGATGAATGTGCTCAATACATGGTATGCGCGCGGCGTGGACGCGGTGGGCGCCGAGCCCTCGTGGAAGCGCGACTGGCGCTGGATTTGCCTGTGGTCAGCGGTTTCCTACATCGCGGTGGCCGCCCTGCGCCTGAGCTTCGCCGGACGCTGGGACCACCCCGAGCTGTGGGTCGGAAGTGAACGGATACTGTCCACGCACGACGCCTATTTCTGGCTGGCCAAGGCCAAGGGGCTCGGGGAGCTCTCCGGCTACCTCCTGGCCCGGTTGGCCGCCGGACTGCATGGCTGGTTCGGCGTATCCTATGGGGACATCGGCTTTTGGATGCCTGCGCTCATGGGCGCGCTGGTCGGCGTGGTTTGCTGCTTGTGGGGCTGGCTGATCGGCGGACGCCATGCCGGGATTTTCGCCGGTCTGGCCGGGGCCCTGACGCCGGGGTTCTTTTACCGCTCCAGGCTCGGATATTTCGACACGGACATGTTCACCCTGCTCATGCCGCTGGTCGTGACTTGGCTTTTGGCCTTCTGGCTGCGGTTCCACCTGCGGAGCGCCTGGTTCGGACGCGGCGGGACGCCCGAGGCGGCGGTTCCGTCCCTGTGGATGGCCTTCTGCTTCGGCGTGGCCATGCGCATCGCCATTCAGTGGCACGACGATATCCTCAACGTCACCATCATGTACCTGCTCTTCGCCGCGGGCGTGCTGCTTGTCGGCGGGGCGCGGGGGCGGCGGGCCAACGGGTTCCTGGGCCTGTGCGCCATGCTGCTTTTGGCCTTTCCGGGAGAGGGCAATGGGCACCTGTTCATCGTGCCCTTGACTCAATTGCCGTTTGGCGGTTTCCCGTCGACCTATTGGGAGTCGATGGGTTGGGGGGGGCTGGTCGCTCTGATCCTCTGCCTGTTCGCGAACGGGCCGCGCATGCGGCCCGCGGTGATGGACAATTTCTGGTTCGCGTTCGCTCTGTTCGCGCTGCTGGTCTTCGGCCTTCACCTGGTGCAGGA
>NZ_JAQUWN010000072.1 GCF_028692895.1 Pseudodesulfovibrio sp. | reverse complement strand
AGGTCCGGCTGCTGGTGGAAAACGTGAAGAACGCCATGGTCGTGCCCGTGCGCGCCGTCATGGACACCCAGGGCATGAAGTCCATCTTCAAGGTCGAGGAGGACGGCAAGGTGGTCAACCAGCCGTTGACCCTCGGCTTCGAGCGCAACTCGCTGGTGGTGATCCGCGAGGGCCTGAAGCCCGGCGACATGATCATCGCCGACGGCATCCGCCAGGTCCGCAGCGGCATGACCGTCAAGCCCGTGGTGGTGCCCATGCAGGTCGATGACCAGCCCGCAGCGTCCGGCGAGCAGCCCGCCGACTCGGATGGACAGGCCGCGGCGTCCGGGGCCCAGCCCGCGCCCGCCGTGTCCGGGGAACAGCCCGCGCCCGTTCCCTCGGGCGGCGGCGAAGCTCCGGCCGCGACCGGGGCAAAGGCCGAGTAAGCCATGTTCGTCCGCTTTTTCATCGACCGGCCCATTTTCGCCTCGGTGGTGGCCATCATCATCCTGATGGTCGGCACGCTCTCGGCCCTGTTCCTGCCCATCGCCCAGTACCCGGAGATTTCCCCGCCCACGGTCAAGGTCACGGCCAACTACACCGGCGCGGACGCCCGCACCGTGGAGGAGTCCGTTGCCACGCCCATCGAGGAGCAGGTCAACGGCGCCGAGAACATGATGTACATGAGCTCCATCTCGGCCAACGACGGCTCCATGTCCCTGACCGTCACCTTCGACCTGGGGCGCGACCTGGAGCTGGCCACCGTGGACGTGCAGAACCGCGTCAACCTGGCTACGGCCCAGTTGCCGCAGGACGTCCGCAACTCGGGCATCTCTGTCCAGAAGCAGTCGCCCGACATGGTCCTCATGGTCAGCCTGAATTCCAAGCTGCCGCAATACAATACTCTTTTTCTCAACAACTACGCCAAGATCAACATCTACGACGCGCTCCGGCGCATCGAGGGCGTGGGCAACGTCAACCTGTTCGGCGACCAGGACTACGGCATGCGCATCTGGCTCGACCCGGACAAGATCGCCACCTATGGCCTGACCGTGCCCGACGTCATCGCGGCGGTGCAGGAGCAGAACGTCCAGGCCCCGGCCGGTCAGATCGGCATGCCGCCCACCCCCAAGGACCAGCAGTTCCAGATGTCCATGCGGGTCAAGGGCCGCCTCACCGATCCCGCCGAGTTCGGCAACATCATCCTCAAGGCCAACGACGACGGCAGCACGGTCAAGATCCGCGACGTGGCCCGGGTGGAGCTGGGGGCCAAGAACTACTACACCTTCGCCCACCTGAACGGGGAGAACAACGCCGTCCTGCTCATCTACCAACTGCCGGGCGCCAACGCCCTGGACGTGGCCAAGAACATCTACAAGACCATGGACGAGCTCTCGAAGAACTTCCCCGAGGGCGTGTCCTATTCCATCCCCTACGACACAACCCTATTCGTCCACTCCTCCATCGACGAGGTCATGGAGACCCTGTACGAGGCGCTCATCCTGGTCTTCCTGGTGGTCTTCATCTTCCTGCAGAACTGGCGGACCACCATCATTCCCATGGTCTGCGTGCCGGTCTCGCTCATCGGCACCTTCGCGCTGTTCCCGCTGCTCGGCTTCTCGGTCAACACCCTGACCCTCTTCGGCCTGGTCCTGGCCATCGGCATCGTGGTGGACGACGCCATCGTCGTGGTCGAGGCCACCCAGCGCATCATCGACGAGGACGGGCTCTCGCCCAAGGAGGCCACCAAGAAGGCCATGACCGAGGTCACCGGCCCGATCATCGCCAGCACCCTGGTGCTGGTGGCGGTTTTCGTGCCCGTAGGCTTCATGGGCGGCATCACCGGCCAGCTTTACAAGCAGTTCGCCCTGACGCTGTCGGTGTCCGTGGTCATCTCGTCCATCAACGCCCTGACCCTGTCGCCAGCGCTCAGCGCCCTGCTGTTGCGGCCCTACAAGCCCATTCGCGGGCCGCTCGGCTGGTTCTTCGACAAGTTCAACGCGGGCTTCGAGGCCGTGACCAATCGCTACGGCAGGGTCGTGGGCGCGCTGATGCGCCGGGCCGTGCTGGCCATCGCCCTGGTGGCGGTCATCGCGGGCGGCTGCGGCGGGCTGTTCTCCATCCTGCCGTCCAGCTTCGTGCCGGACGAGGACCAGGGGTACTACATCGTCAACGCCATGCTCCCCGAGGGCGCGTCCCTGGAGCGGACCAAGGCCGTCTCCGACAAGATGGAGGCGTACCTGAAGACCGCGCCCGGCGTGAAGGACTTCCAGGTGCTCGGCGGGTTCAACCTGCTGACCGGGGCCTATTCCTCCTACAACCTGGCCTGCTTCGTGGTCCTTGACGACTGGTCGGAGCGGACCTCGCCCGAGCTTTCGCTGGCCTCCATCGTCACGGCGGCCCGCAAGGACTTCGCCACCATCCAGGAGGCCACGGTGGTGGCCTTCACCCCGCCGCCCATTCCGGGCCTGAGCTCCACCGGCGGCCTCCAGTTCGAGGTCCAGGACCGCAGCGGCTCCTCTGTGGAGGAGCTGGCGGCCGTGACCCGCGGCTACATACAGGAGGCGTCCAAGCGGCCCGAACTGGTCAGCATCTTCACCACCTTCTCGGACAACGTGCCGCAGTACGCCGTGGACATCGACCGCGACAAGGTCAAGAAGCTCGGCGTGCCCCTCAACGAGGTCTTCCAGACTCTCCAGACCTACCTGGGCGGCTACTATGTCAACGACTTCAACAAGTACGGGCGCATCTACCGGGTCATGGTCCAGGCGGACGCCCCGTTCCGGACCCGGCTGGAGGATCTTTCCAAGTTCTACGTGCGCTCCGGCGACGGCCAGATGGTCCCGCTGACCACCCTGAGCTCGTCGCGGCGCATCGCCGGGCCGGAGTTCATCCAGCGCTACAACGTCTTCCGCACCGTGGAGCTCAACGCCTCGCCCTCGCCGGGCTACAGCACCGGCCAGGCCATAGCGGCCATGGAGGAGGTGGCGCGGGCGACCCTGCCCCAGGGCTACGGCTACGACTGGACCGCCCTGGCCTACCAGGAGAAGAACTCCGGCGGCCAGACCGGCATGATCTTCGGCCTGGCCATCGTCATGGTCTTCCTGGTGCTGGCCGCCCAGTACGAGAGCTGGGCCACGCCGTTCGCGGTCATCCTGTGCGTGCCCATGGGCATCTTCGGGGCCATGGCCTCGCAGTGGATTCGCGGGCTGGACGACAACGTCTACGCCCAGATCGGCCTGGTCATGCTCATCGGGCTCGCGGCCAAGAACGCCATCCTCATCGTGGAGTTCGCCAAGGAGCGCTACGAACACGGCCTCTCGCTCCGGGAGGCGGCCATGGAGGCCGCGCACCTGCGTTTCAGGCCCATCCTCATGACCTCCTTCGCCTTCATCCTGGGCGTCATTCCGCTGGTCACGGCCGCAGGCGCTGGCTCGGCCAGCCGCCATGCCCTGGGCACCTCGGTCTTCGGCGGGATGATCGCGGCCACGGCGCTCGGCGTCATCGTGGTCCCGTCCCTGTACGTGGCCGTGCAGGGCCTCGCCGCGCGGGTCAGCCGCACGGTGACCAAGGGGGCGGGCAATGAGCCGGAACCCGCCGCGCCGCCCGAATCGGGCGGCGGCGAAGCTGGTGGAAAGGACGAGGGCGGGGACAAGCCCGAGACCTAGCCCCTGCTTGAAGAAATAGGATCGGGGCCGAAGCGCGGTGCGCGTCGGCCCCGTTTTTTTGTGCCTTGGCGGGCGGGATCAGTTGACGAACTGTTCGTTGAAGATGCGCTCTTCCAGGGAGTGGCCGGGGTCGAAGAGGGCCACGGCGCTGACCGCGCTGCGCTCTTCCACGGTGACGCTGGCCACTTCGCGCACCTCGAAGGAGTCGGCGGACGCGCCCACGGGCCGACGCTCGGGCTCCAGGATGTCGAACCGGACCTGGACGATGTGCGGCAGGAGCGCGCCGTGCCAGCGCCGGGGCCTGAACGGGCTGACCGGCGTCAGGGCCAGGACATTGGACCCGAGGGGGATGATCGGGCCGCGCGCCGAAAGGTTGTAGGCCGTGGAACCGGCCGGGGTGGCGACCATGATCCCGTCGCAGACCAGGTTGTCCAGCCGGACCTGGCCGTTGATGCTGACCCGGATGTGCGCCGACTGCTGGGAGTAGCGGAGCAGGGCCACCTCGTTGAAGGCCAGGGCCGTGTGCTTCTCGCCCGAGGTGGTGGTGGCGGTCATGCGCAGGGGGTAGAGGGACTGCCGCCGCGCGGCGTTGAGCCGCTCCATGAGTCTCTCCGGGGAGTATTCGTTGAGCAGGAAGCCCACGGTGCCCCGGTTCATGCCGTAGAAGGGCAGGCCGGCCCCGAGGTGGGCGTGCATGGTGCGCAGCAGGAAGCCGTCGCCGCCCAGGGCCACGATGGCGTCGGCCTCCTCCACGGGCACCAGGGGATAGCGCTCGGACAGGGCCATGAGCCCGGCCATGGCCTCGGGCGCATGGGAGGCCACGCAGGCGACCTTCTCTATGAGCTTTCTCTCGTTCATTCGGGCATGCTCCCCGCGCCCCGGCGTTGCGGCCCCCGCCCGTCGGGCGGAGGCGTTCCCGGCGCGCGGCCGGGAACCTTCCCTAGGGAAGGCGCTTGTCGAGTTCGATGTAGGCGCGCTTGGCCTCGCCGGTGTAAATCTGGCGCGGCCGGTGGATGCGGTTCAGGGGATTGGAGTGGCTCTCGTACCAGTGGGCGATCCAGCCCGGCATGCGGCCGATGGCGAACATGACCGGGAACATGTTCACCGGGATGCCCAGGCCGCGCAGGATGATGCCGGAGTAGAAGTCAACGTTGGGGTAGAGCTTGCGTTCGATGAAGTACTCGTCGTTGAGGGCCGCCTCGGCCAGCTCCAGGGCGATGTCCAGGAGCGGATCGTCGTAGCCCGTGGAGTTGAGCATGTCGTGGGCGGCCTGGCGCAGGATCTTGGCGCGCGGGTCGAAGCTCTTGTAGATGCGGTGGCCGAAGCCCATCAGCTTGCATTCCTTGCGCTTCACGCGGTCGAGGTATTCCGGGATGGAGGCGTGGCCCGCCTGGATCTCCTCAAGCATCTGGATGACGCCCGCGTTGGCCCCGCCGTGCAGCCGTCCCCACAGGGCGCAGATGCCAGCCGAGACCGAGGCGAAGAGGTTGGCCTCGGTGGACTGGACCATGCGCACGGTGGAGCAGGAGCAGTTCTGCTCATGGTCGGCATGGAGCAGGAAGAACAGGGTCAGGGCCCGGACCTGGGCGTCCGTGGGCTCGAACTGCCGGTGCGGGATGGAGTGCATCATGTGCAGGAAGTTGCGGCAGTAGGAGAGCTTGGGGTCCGGGTACATGAAGGGCAGCCCCTGGGCCTTGCGGAAGGACCAGGCCGCAATGGTGCGGACCTTGGAGATGATCTTGGCCGCCGCGCGCAGGAATTCCTCGTGGCTGGTCAGCTCCAGCAGGTCGGGATGGTAGCAGCCCAGGGCGTTGATGACGGCCGAGAGGATGGCCATGGGGTGCCCGCTGGACGGGAAGCCCTCGAAGTGGTGGCGCAGTCCCTCGTGGAGCAGCTCCTGCTCGCTCAGGATCTCGCGGAACTCCTGGCGCTGGGAGCGCGTGGGCAGCTCGCCGAAGATGAGCAGGTAGGCGGTCTCGATGAAGGTGCCGTGGGCCGCCAGTTCCTCGATGGGGTATCCCCGGTAGCGCAGGATGCCCTTTTCGCCGTCCACGAAGGTGATGGCGCTGGTGCAGGAGCCGGTGTTGGCGTAGCCCGGGTCAAAGGTGATGTATCCGGTCTGGCCTCGCAGCTTGGTCACGTCGATGGCGTGCTCGTTTTCGGTGCCCACGATGACGGGCAGCTCGTAGGTGGTTCCGTCGATGATGAGGTAGGCGGTCTTTTCCTTGGCGTCTTTTTTTTCTTGCAGCATGGCCAATCCCCTGAAAAACGTTAGCCCCCCGTGAGGCGGCGGGAACAAAACAAAATTAGGTTGTATACTGGGGCCGAACGGTGCGTCGGCTGCCGGCCGGTCGAAACATGGTAGGTATCGGGGGGCGGACTCGGCTGTTTAATGGATCAAAGTATAGCAGAAGCGGCAATGGTGTCAAATGGCGCCCCAAAGATGTCGTTTCCAAAAATGTAATAATTGTGTATGATTGAATATAGGTTCGTCCGGTTCTCTCCGTGGGCGCCAGGCGAGCGCTCCCTTTTTCGGGAAGCGGGGTTGACATCGCCGAAGATACCCCTATAGGGTATTTGCGGCGTCGAGGAGCGGGTTCGCCGTTCTTCGGCCAACTATCAACGCGAGGTTTGCAACCACCATGCAGGAAAAGAAAAACGCATCCGGCGTCAGCAGGCGCGGATTCCTCAAGGCGCTGGGCGTCGGCGGGGCGGCGCTGCTCGTCCCCACCGCGGCCGGGGCCGCCGGGGACCGCGTGCCCGCGCCGTCCGGGGCCGAGCTCGCGACCCTGCTCGACCTTTCCAAATGTATCGGCTGCGGCGCGTGCGTGGACGCGTGCCGGGAGTCCAACGCCCACAAGTATCCGGAGCCGAAAAAGCCGTTTCCACCCATGCTGCCGGCCGGGCGGGCCAAGCCCGAGGACTGGTCCGGCAAGCGGGACGTGGACGACCGCCTGACCCCCTACAACTGGCTGATGATCCAGACGGCCGAGGTGGACTACAAGGGGCGGCATTACGAGATCAACATCCCGCGCCGCTGCATGCACTGCCAGAACCCGCCCTGCGCCAACCTGTGCCCCTTCGGCGCGGCCAACAAGCAGGTCAACGGGCTCACGCGCATCTCCGACAACCTGTGCATGGGCGGGGCCAAGTGCCGGACGGTCTGCCCTTGGCGCATCCCTCAGCGCCAGTCCGGCGTGGGCCTCTACCTGCACCTCATGCCCCGGCTGGCGGGCAACGGCGTCATGTACAAGTGCGACCGCTGCCACCAGTTGCTGGACAAGGGCGAGACGCCCGCCTGCATCCCGGTCTGTCCCGAGGGCGTGCAGACCATAGGCCCGCGCGCCGAGATGGCGGTCAAGGCCCGGGAACTGGCCCGCTCCATGAACGGCTTCATCTACGGCCTGGAGGAGAACGGCGGCACCAACACCTTCTACGTCTCCCCGGTGCCCTTCGAGCTGCTGAACAAGGCCATCGACAAGGGCAAGGGCAAGCCGCACCTGAAGCGGGTCAAGGACGTCATGGCCGACGAGTCCAACCTGGCCGCCGCCGCGCTGGCCGCCCCCATCGCGGGCGTGGCCGCCGGGTTCCTCGGCCTGGGCGCCAAACTGCTCGGCAAGGGCGGGAACGGCGGCGGCAAGGAGAGTGGCGATGACAAGTAGACCCTATCCGCGCTGGATTTCCCGGCTGTTCATCCTGTGCATGACCGCCTTGGCCCTTACCGGCATGATGCAGATGCCCCTGGCCAAACGGTACGCCCTGACCGAGATTCCCGGCCTGGCCTGGACCGGCGACTTCTACGCCGTGCATCGGCTGCACTATGTGTTCGGGGCCGCGCTCCTCTTTCTGGCCGCCCTGGTGGCGGTCAACTGGCTGCTCGAATGGAAGGACCGGCTGGTCCTGACCCGCCTGGGGCTCGCCCGCGCGGCGGTGCTGGCCGGGCTGCTCGCCAGCGGCGGGCTGCGGGTCTACCGCAACCTGCCGGGCGTGACCCTGCCGCCCGAGGCGATCCTGGCCATCGAGTGGACCCACCTGATCCTGGCCATGGCCATGGGCGTCCTCGCTCTGACGGCGCTGGTCCGCAAATGCTCGGCCTACGCCCGGTGGAAATGACGCCGGGTCGGCAATGAAGGAAACAAGGGGGCTTCGGCCCCCTTTTTTATGGGAAACCGGCAGGTTCGGCGGCGTTCAGATCTTCTCGCGCCGGATGCGGATGTCGAGGCCCTTGGTGCGCAGGTGGGCGGCCAGGCGCTCGGCGCGCTTGAGGGTGGGGACCGTGGTGATGACCAGTTGGGCGGTTTCGGTCTCGTCCCAGACCCAGATGTTCTCGGGCAGGACCAGCCCGGCGGCCCGGATCTGGACCAGCAGCCGTTCGCGGGCGGCCTCGCGCTCGGCGAAGGGGGCGCTCTCCAGGGCCTCGCCGCGCGCCAGGACCCACCAGCCCAGCGGGCGCACCTCGGGATCGGGGTCCTCGCCGAAGCTGCGGCCGATCTCCTCGGCCTGTCCCTGGCGGACGGCCGCCGTCATGCGGCGGATGCTCTCCTCCACGTCGTGGATGGTCCGGTTCATGGGCGTAGCCTGTGAAGGTTCGGGTTCATACCAATAATCATAGTCCCGGCCACCCGCGAAGGCAAGCGCGTTATACTCCCGGTTGCGCGGACTTTTCTTCGCGTGTATCCAGAGGCATGATCGTCTCGTCCCCCCGCCGCCGCACGCCCGCCGCGCGCCTGGCGCGGCTCCTCTTCGGCTGCGCCGCCGTGGCCGCCATCGTCTGCATACTCGCCCAACTGCCCTACGGCGTGCTGCGCGAGGAGCGGGCCCGCATCTTCGGCGAGGTGGGCACCGTGGGCGTGGTCGAGGCCGTGCGCTCCGAGGCCGTGCCCAATAGCGGGATGATTTTCTTCATCGATTACAAGTACGTGGACCAGGACGGCCTGTTGCGCCGGTCCTCGTCGCGGGTGGCGGCTCCAGCCTGGAGGCGGTTCTCTCCCGGCTCGCGGGTCAGGGTGCTCTATGCCCGTTCCCAGCCGGAGCTGGCCCGCGTCCCCGGCCAGTTGTTCTCCCCCTTCCAGGCCTGGCTCCGCCGGGTCCTCGAATAGCCTCGCTCCCGGCCTAGTCGGTCCGGTGGGGCAGCAGGAAGGAGAGGAAGAACCCCACCGAGGCCACGGCGATGATGGCCGCGCCCGAGGTGATGTTTGTCAGGTAGGAGACCACCAGCCCGGTCACGGTGAAGAGTACGCTCAGCCCCGTGGAGACCGTCATCATGCCGCTCAGGGAGCGTGTGTGCCGCTCGGCCATGAAGGGCGGGATGGTCAGCAGGGCGATGACCAGGATCAGGCCGACCACGCGGATGATCATGACCACGCTGACCCCGACCATGCTGATGAGCAGGAAATAGAGGAAGTCCACGGGCACGCCCCGGCTGCGGGCGAACTCCTCGTCGAAGCTCATGACCAGGAATCCCCGGTAGAAGGTTGCCACCAGGCCGAGGAGCAGGACCGCCTGCCCGGCCATGACGGGCAGGTCCTCGCGCGGGACGGCCAGGATGGAGCCGAAGAGGTAGCTCATCAGGTCCACGTTGTACCCGGGCGTGAAGTCCAGTAGGATGATGCCGAGCGCCATGCCCGCGGCCCAGAGCACGCCGATGACCGTGTCCGCCCGCTCCTTGGCGTGCAGGGTGACCAGGGCCATGATAAGCGCGGCGGCCAGGGTGAAGCCCGTGGTCACGGGCAGCACGGGCAGGCCGAGGAAAAAGGCCAGGCCCACCCCGCCGTAGGAGGCGTGGGCGATGCCGCCCGAGATGAAGACGATGCGGTTGACCACCACCAGGGTGCCGATGATGCCGCAGATCAGGCTGGTCAGCAGTCCGGCCGCCAGGGCGTTCTGCATGAACTCGTAGTGCAGGATGTCGGTCATTCCCCTTCCTCGCGGTCGTGGTTGAGCAGGACCCGGTGCGGCACCTCGCCGTGGGTGACCAGCTCCACCGGGCAGCAGGCGTCGCCCGAGCCGCCGTAGCTCATCTTGAACATCTCCCCGGTGATCTCCGGGGCGTCGTGGAAATGCAGGGTCCGGTTGACGCAGGCCACGGACTTGACCCCGGAGGCCAGGGAGGAGAGGTCGTGGCTGACCATGACTACGGTCATCTCGCGGTTCAGTTCGGCCAGGAGGTGGAAGAGGGAGTTGCGGCTGGCCGAGTCCACGCTGGCCGTGGGTTCGTCCATCAGAAGCAGCTCCGGGTCGCCCACCAGGGCGCGGGCGATGAAGACCCGCTGCTTCTGGCCGCCGGAGAGCCCGGCCAGCTTGCGGTCGCGGTGCTCCTCCATGTTGACGCGCGAAAGCGCCCTGTCGGCCAGCTCCACCTCGCGCGCGCCCCGGCCCATGCCCGCCACGCCCGCCAGGCCGGGCCGGACCAGGCCCATGCGCACCGCGTCGAGCACGGTGATGGGGAAGGAGCCGGAGACGTGGGTGAACTGCGGCAGGTAGCCGATGCGGCCGCCCGCCTCGCCCGCCGGGGCCCCGAGGACTCGGACCGTGCCGCTGTCGGGCCTGGTCAGGCCGAGCATGACCTTGAGCAGGGTGGACTTGCCGCCCCCGTTGGGGCCGAGCACGGCCAGGAAATCGCCGCGCCGGACCGTGAGCGAGACGTGCTCCAGCACGGGCGCTCCGCCGAGCGCGAGCGAGACGTCCTTCAATTCGATGACGTGTTCCACCATATCCTCTCCGATGCTTTCCCTCGTTGCGATGCGGGGTTGTACCACACTCGGGCCGGTCATGCCAGCCATGCCGCGACCCATGCCGCGGCCGGGATGGACAGGGCCAGGACGTAGAGCAGCGCGTCCGCGCGCCTGCCGGGCAGGCCGAGCCGGGTGGCCCGGAACCCCGCGCCGATGCCCAGGGCCAGGCCGGAAAACATGCCGAAGAAATGGCCGCCGAGGTCAGTGTCCTCGCCCGCGCCGAGCATGGCCAGGAGGCCCAGCCCCGCGCCAACGGGCACCAGGGCCGAGTGCGCGAACCGGCCGATGCGGGCCGGGAGGCTGCCGGAGCCGAAGCCGTGGAGCCCGCCGCCCACGCCGAAGGGCGCGATGCCCGCCAGGAGCCCGGCGGCGGCGAAGGAGGCCGTGGAAAAGCCGATGGCGTCGTGGGGCGGCCCCTGGATCAGGGAATTGAGCTCGTTGCCCAGGCCGCCGCCCAGAATGGTCAGCAGCCAGGCCAGGCCCGCGCCCAGACGCCGCGATGCCAGCCAGACGAAGGTCCCGCCGATGACCGCGTTGCCCAGGACGTGGGCCGCGCCCGCGTGCAGGGTCAGGGCGGTGAAGAGCCGCCACCACTCGCCCGAGAGGATGCGCGAGGCGTCGGCGCTGCCCAGGTCGAGCCAGTGCTCGGGATAGACGGAAAAGGCGGGGTAGGCCAGGGTTCGGGCCCAGTGGAAGAAGACGAGCAGGACCATGGCCGCCACGGTGGGCTCCAGCCCGGCCGCCGGGCGCAGGTCCGGCAGGGCCGCCGGGTGCGCGCCGGGCGCGTTCTCCTCCACGTAGGCCCGGATCTCCCCGGCCGCGCGCTCCAGGAACCAGGGCTGGACCTGGACGGCGAAGCCGCCCTCCGCGCCCCGGATCTGGCGCACCCGGTGGGGGACGTGGCGCGCGGCAAGGACCAGGGCCCAGCGGTCCGCCGTGGCCCGGTCGGGCGCGGCCGCCCCGTCGCCCAGCACCAGGGGAGCGACATCGGCCCACACGGGGCGGAAGGTCCGGCGCAGGAAGCCGGGGCGGGGCGTGGAAACGGGCATGGGCGCATGGTAGGGCAAAACCGGGCCGGAGCAAACCGGTTTCGGCTTGCGCGCCGCACCCCATGGTTCTATGAAGGGCGAAACACCGAGGAAACGCCCATGTTCTTACGCCGTCTGCTGCCCCTGCTGGCCCTTGTCCTGCTGCTCGCCCCCCGCCCCGCCGTGGCCGCCGCCGATCTCGACGTCATGATCGGCCAGATGATCATGGCCGGGTTCCGGGGCTACACGGTGGACGAGAACTCGCCCATCATGCGCGACATCCGCGAGCGCCACCTGGGCGGCGTGGTCCTCTTCGACCGCGACATGACCCGGCTGGTCGGCACCGGGCGCAACATCGAGAGCCCGGCCCAGGTCCGCAAGCTCATCGCCGACCTGCAGAAGGCCTCCTACATCCCGCTGCTGGTGGCCGTGGACCAGGAGGGCGGCATGGTCCAGCGGCTCAAGAAGAAGTACGGGTTCACCGAGACGCCCTCGGCCGCCGAGCTGGGAAAATCCCCGGACGAGGCCGTGTCCGAGGCGGGGCGCACCGTGGGCGAGACCCTGGCGCTCTCGGGGTTCAACGTGGATTTCGCGCCAGTGGCCGACGTCAACGTCAACCCGGAGAGTCCGGCCATCGGCAAGCTGGGCCGCAGCTTTTCCGCCGACCCGGAGCGGGTGGCCAAGTGCGACGAGCTGTTCCTGGAGGGGCTGGCCGAGCGTGGGGTCGTGGGCTGCCTCAAGCATTTCCCCGGCCACGGCAGTGCGGGCGAGGACAGCCACCAGGGACTGACCGACGTCAGCTCCACCTGGTCCGGCAAGGAGCTGATCCCCTATGAGCGGCTCATCGGCAGGGACCCGGTCAAGATGATAATGACCGCCCACATCTTCAACGCCACCCTGGATTCCGAGTATCCCGCCACCTTGTCCAAGGCGGTCATCACCGGGCTGCTGCGCGGAAAGCTCGGTTTTGACGGCGTGGTCGTCACCGACGACATGAACATGCGGGCCATCACCGAATTTTACGGGCTGGACGAGGCCGTGCGCCGGGCCATCGACGCCGGGGCGGACATCCTGCTCTTCGGCAACAACATCACCTACGATCCGGAGATCGTGCCCAAGGTCACGGAAATCATTCGGAACCTGGTGGAGCGCGGCGACATCTCCGAGGCGCGCGTCCGGCAGTCCTACGAGCGCATCCTCCGGCTCAAGCGGTCCCTGGAATTCCCGGGCGGGTGCCCGCTCTGCCGGGGCGGGGCCTCGCAGTCCGCCGGGGCGGCCTCCTGACCGGCCCTACCAGAGGGAGAAGCCGCCGCCTTCCGAGGCGGTGAAGTGCATGGAGCCGAGCTGGCCCTCGATGAAGAGGTCCAGCTCGTCGCCCTCGACCTTGGCCTTGGTCACGCGGGCGAGGAAGGAGAGGTAGGTGAATTCCTGCTCGTCGGCGGCCGGGCCGCACGACTTCTTGGTGGCCGCCAGCGGGGCGAAGCGCAGTCCGTCCCCCTCCAGGGCGTAGGTCCCGGTGAAGGCGTTGCACCCGCCGCTGCCGCTCACGGTGCCGTCCTCCTTGAACTCCAGGGTCAGAGGGGCGTCGCCGCGCACGTCGCGCCGGAACATCTCCTTGCAGAACCACTTCTTGCCCGCCAGCTCCTTTTTCACGGCCTCGGGATTGACCTCCACCGGCGCCTTGGAGCCGCAACCGGCGGCCAGGGCCAGGATCATGAGAAAGGCGGGGAGCCAGTACAGGGAACGAAAACGGGGCATGGCCACTCCTTTGCTTGTTTTGCTGACGGTTAGGTAACAGGCCGCCCGCCTGCCTGGCAAGGCCGGGGAAAGGAAAACGGCCCGCCGGAGGGGCGGGCCGTCGATGGATCGTCGCGGGGCCGGGCGGAGCCTAGCCGAGCTTGGGGCAGGCCTTGAGGGCCTCCTCGATGTCCCGCTGGGGCAGTTCGAAGTTGGTGAGCAGCCCCTGATTGAAGGCGTCGTAGGAGGCGAGGTCGAGCATCCCGTGGCCGGAGTAGAGGAAGACGACCACGTCGTCGGGCCCGGCGGTCTTCGCCACCTCGATGGCCCCCTTGATGGCGTGTGAGGTCTCGGGCGCGGGCAGGAACCCTTCCGTCTGCATGAAGAGCTTGGCCGCTTCGAAGCACTCGGTCTGGAAGTAGGCCACCGGCTCGCACAGCCCCTCGTTGACGATGTTGCAGACGATGGGCGCGTCGCCGTGGTAGCGCAGGCCGCCCGCGTGGATGGGCGCGGGCATGAAGTCGTGGCCCAGGGTGTGCATCATGACCAGCGGGGTCAGCCGGGCCATGTCGCCGAAGTCGTAGCGGTATTCGCCGCGGGTCAGGGTCGGGCAGGCTTTGGGCTCCACCGGAATGAACCTGACCGGGTCGCCCGAGAGCTTGTCGGGCAGGAAGGGCAGGACCAGGCCGCCGAAGTTGGAGCCGCCGCCCACGCAGCC
The DNA here is from genome assembly GCF_028692895.1 of Pseudodesulfovibrio sp. Lineage (GTDB taxonomy): Bacteria > Desulfobacterota > Desulfovibrionia > Desulfovibrionales > Desulfovibrionaceae > Pseudodesulfovibrio. The sequence goes on along the minus strand of NZ_JAQUWN010000072.1, from coordinate 3,420 downwards.
CACCAGGTGGGTGGCCTTCTCGCCGATCATCGCCAACTGCTTCTTGACCTCCAGGCCGGTGATGGTCTGGTGGATGAGGACGTGGTTGAGCACCGAGCCCAGGGCGTACTTGGTGTTGTCGTGGGTGGCCGCGTCCTCCACGGCCTCGGAGATGGCCAGGCCCAGCGAGCCCTTGCAGTCCGGATCCCTGGCCAGCATCTCGCGCCCGGTGCGGGTCATCTCGGAGGGCGAGGCGTGGATGGTGCCGCCGTACGTGTTGATGATCATCTTGCGGTAGGGCTTCTGCTCGTAGGAGACCTTGACCATGTAGACCACGCACTCCATGCCGAACTGGGCGCAGGCGAAGGAGAGGGCCGTGCCCCACTGGCCTGCGCCGGTCTCGGTGGCCAGCCGCTCCACGCCTTCGATCTTGTTGTAGTAGGCCTGCGGGACCGATGTGTTGGGCTTGTGCGAACCGGCCGGGGAGACCGACTCGTCCTTGTAGTAGATCTTGCACTTCGCGCCGATGGCCCGCTCCAGCCTGTCGGCCCGCACCAGGGGGGAGGGACGCCAGATCCGGTAGACGTCCCGCACTTCCTGCGGGATGTCGATGAAGCGGTCTTGGCTCATTTCCTGGGCGATGAGGCTGTCCGGGAAGATGGGCGAGAGCATGTCCGGGGTGATGGGTTCGAAGGTCTCGGGATTGAGCGGGGGAGCCAGGGGGGTGGGCAGGTCCGGCATGGGGTTGTACCACTGCGTGGGCAGTTGGTCCTGCGGCAGAAAGATGCGTTTGATCATGGAATGTTCCTCCGGTGCGGTTGAGGGTGAGGGCCGGGCGACGCCATGCTTCCCCGGCATGGCCCGGCTTGCCTTTCGGCATGAAAAAACCGTCGGCGCTCCTGTCGCCAACGGCTTCCGATACCCTGCCCGCATGCCATGAGCCGCGCCGCCGTCCGGGTGAACGGCGGAGCGATGGCATGCGGCCTAGGAATCGGGCCGCTTGACGTTGCGCCATCCGCGTCCACAAAAGTAGTTGTACGAGATGGATGTTTTCATAGTGGAGAGGGTTACTTCGTTTTGCGCCTTTTCGTCAAGGAGGGGAGGCGAAAGGCGCGGGCCGCTACGGCGCGTCGAAGCCGATCAGGGAGAGGAGCATGGGCACGAAGCGGATGCCGTCCCTTTCCCGCTCGCCGTCCAGGGGCGAGAAGCCCATGCGCCGGTATGCGGCCACGGCGTTCGGGGAGGCGTTGACCGTCAGCCGCGTCGGAGGCGGGTCGCCCCTCAGGCAGGCGAGGGCGGCCCGGTGGACCAGCTCCCAGCCGATGCCGAGCCCCTGCCGCTCCCGGGCCACGAAGAGCAGGGCTACGTGGTGGCCGTCGATGACCTCGATGACGCCGACCAGCTTGTCCCCGGCGAAGGCGCCCAGGCTGAAGGCCTCGCCGGGGCGGCGGGAGAAGGCGAAGAGGTTGACGAATTCGTGGAAAGTGGCCCGCCCCTCCTCGGAGAAGCCGGGGGCCACGTCCCGGTCGAACACGGCGCGGACCAGGGCCAGGGCCTCGGCCTCGCGCGTCGGCTCAAGGGGCTCGTAGCGGATGGGATCGGTCACCGGCCGCCCCCTCCGGTGGACCGGGCCGAGGCCGTGTCGGCGATCCCGGCGATGAGCTCGGGCAGGATCTCTCCGGCCGGGCCGTGCAGGGCGAAGTCCATGAACCCGGACACGGGCGTGGGCTCCAGGTTGACCTCCACGGTGACGGCCCCGTGGTCCTTGGCCAGTTGGTGGAAGGACGCGGCGGGCTGGACCAGGCCCGAGGTGCCCACGGCCAGGAAGACGTCCGCCTTGCTGACCCGGTCGATGGCGATCCGCAGAACGCCGGGGACCAGAGGCTCGCCGAACCAGACCACGCCGGGCCGCAGCAGGTGGCCGCAGACCGGGCACTCGGGCAGGGCGGGCAGTTCGCCGAAGTCCTCGCGGGCATGTGTGCAGACCGTGCACTTGACCTGCCACAGGCTGCCGTGCATCTGGACGAGCTTTCGGCTCCCGGCCCGGACGTGCAGCCCGTCCACGTTCTGGGTGATCAGAAGAAAGTTCGGCAGGACCCGCTCCAGCTCGGCCAGGGCGCGGTGGGCCGGGTTGGGCTCGCACCCGGCCACGAGCCTGCGCCGCCAGTTGTAGAATTCCCAGACCAGATCGGGGTGCGCCTCGAAGGCGTCGGGCCGGGCCAAGTCCTCGGGCCGGTGGTTCCTCCACAACCCGTCGCGCCCTCGGAAGGTGGGCACGCCGCTTTCGGCGGAGATGCCCGCCCCGGTGAGGACCACCACCCGCCTGCTGCCGTCCAGCAGCGCCTTGACCATTTCGAGATCAGCCCGCATCGATAATTCCCGTTGTTTTTTCGCGAGTTCACGCGGTTGTGAAAAGGCCGCCGGGGCGCGGTCCTCACAGGCCCGGTTTCTTGCAATTTGGCCGAATAAACGTCATAGTCCGCTACCGTTTTTCCCGCTGACACCGGAGTAACATCCGTTTCATAGCCGCACAAGGAGGACATTTTGGCTGAGAAAACAGTATATTACATTGAAGGTGACGGCATCGGGCCCGAGGTCTGGAAGGCCGGCCGTCCGGTACTGAACGCCGCCGTCGAGAAGGCCTATGGCGACGCCAACAAGCTTAACTGGGTCGAGCTGCTGGCCGGCGAGCGCGGCTATGCCGAGACCGGCGAGCACCTGCCGAAAGCGACCATGGAGGCCCTGGCCGGGGCCGAGCTGGCCTTCAAGGGGCCGCTGAACACGCCCGTTGGCAAGGGCTTCCGCAGCCTGAACGTCACCCTGCGCCAGACCTTCGACCTCTACGCCTGCATCCGGCCCATCAAGTATTTCAAGGGGATCGAGTCTCCCGTCAAGCGTCCCGACCTGGTGGACATGTGCGTGTTTCGCGAGAACACCGAGGACGTGTACGCGGGCATAGAATACCAGTCGGGCACCCCGGAGGCCAAGAAGTTAATCGAGTTTCTGGTCGACCAGTTCGGCGCGAAGATCGACGGCACGGCCAGCGTGGGCATCAAGCCCATCACCCCGGCCGGGTCCAAGCCGCTGGTGCGCAAGGCGCTCGACTTCGCCCTGGAGCAGGGCAAGCCGTCCGTGACCCTGATCCACAAGGGCAACATCATGAAGACCACCGAGGGCGGTTTCCGCGCCTGGGGGTATGAAGTGGCCGAGGAGGAGTACAAGGGCCGCGTGGTGCGCGAGGGCGAGGCGGGCGAGGGCGTGATCCTCAAGGACCGCATCGCCGACGCCATGTTCCAGAACGTCCTCATGTACCCGGAGCAGTATTCCGTGCTGGCCACCACCAACCTGAATGGCGACTACATCTCCGACGCCCTGGCGGCGCAGGTGGGCGGCCTGGGCCTGGCCCCCGGCGTGAACATGGGCGACAAGCTCGCCTTCTTC
>NZ_JAQUWN010000010.1 GCF_028692895.1 Pseudodesulfovibrio sp. | reverse complement strand
GGCGAAACCATGGAATACCGGTACGGCAGGGACGAAGGGCATCCGGTCCTTTTCTCCGACGGGAAGCCCGGAGCCGCCACCCCGGCCGCCCGCAAGACCACCCTGGCCGAAGGGAGCGAGGGCTACCATCGGTACGAGTCCGAGCGCCGGGCCGCGAAGTCGTCGACCCAGTCCGCCGAGGACCTCATCAATGGGAGCGGGAGCAGGGCATAGACCCGAACCAGGGGTCCGGGCATGAGCGGCGTCCGCCTTCGTCCTCCAAGGATGCGGCGGAGATGGAGCATGTTCAGAGTAAGCAGCCTGTGAAGGACAACATTAAATGGCTGAGGCAACAAAGGGAGAACCCCGCCTGGGGCAAGGAGAAGACGCCCGTGGAAAAGGTTCAGGGTGTGACGGAGCCTGTGGCGGAGTCGGTGGTTCAGAAATTGGTCGAGTTGGGGCTGGAAGGAAGCTCCAGTTCCTTGCTGCGGACATTAGGGTTGGGACTGGAAGCTGTTGGGCCTATCGCCGATGTTCTGCTTTCATCAGAGGATGCATGGTAATGAAGCCGGTATTCAGGGCAGTTATGAAGAGATTCTTGCTTGGGTTGCCTTTGGATGCTCTGGGTTGTTTGGTAACCTATTGGCTTTCCGGACGATGGGACATGACAACCATTGTGGGCGCATGCCTTGTCACAGGTCATTTGAACAGCCTGTATATCCTCTATTTAGTGCGCCGGAGGAAGCTTTGAGAGCATGGCGATGAAAATTGAAAAGAGGGGCTCTCCAGTAGAGTCCCTCTGTCGGTTTTGATTTCAGCCAGTGGAGCAACAATGTGGACCTGGTGGGATTTTGCATCAATAAGCTGCGGCTTCTTTTCCCTGGTCTTTTTTGCCGGTGCGGTCTTGTCGTTGAAGTGGGATGCGTTCCTGTTGGTCCGGCTCTCATTCGGGAGGTGGGGGAATGTCTGCAACGCCGCCTTCAATGTGGTGGTCGGCCTGCTCAATTTGTCCCTGTACGGGAGCCCGCTCTATACGCGCAGCGCATGGTATTTGTTGTTCGGCTATGCCTACTGCGGCTATTTTTTCTATCTGCTGGCCAAGTTGATGAAAGGTGGAACGAAGCGGAACGACAGGAAGAACTGATGCGGATGTGGCGTGGTGATGCGAAAGCGTAGCAAAACGTTGTGAAATAATTTCTTCATCAGTTTGCTCATGGGATTGGCAGGAGGAGGACTTGCCCATTGGCATGCCGGGATGTGGGAACTGACGGTGTCGGTGGGGCTTCTTCTGTTTGCCAGTGGCATGTGGGAATTTATTGCGGCGTTATGCTACCTGCGGTTTGACGATGCGGATGAGTGGTCGGACGAACAGGGCAAAAAGCAACGGGACTGTTGACGCTTAAGGGACTCCCGCTCGCCGGTCCGTGGTCAACGCAACAACAAGGGGAGGCTCGCCTCCCCATCCGGTTTGCCATGCGAAATTATGCCATTGTGTTCTTGTTCCTGATCCAGGGGTGTTTCCTTGCGAGCCCATATTTCGTGGGCAGGGCGAGCCCCTCGGAGGCCGTCTTCGAGTCCGGCTATTTCGCCCTGGCCGTCCTGGTCTATGCCGTTTCCTTCTTCGAATTGGGCCGCGCCCGCTACCTGCTTTTGCCGTTCTACGCCCACTTGATCTACCGTTGCGTCTCGGCCTTGCCGCCGTCGCTGGCGAGCGGCGCGTATCCGTTTTCCCTCGGTTGCCTGCTGGCGCTGATCGCGTTGTTCGGCGTCTGCTGGCATATCGTCGCCAGGCCCGGACTTCGGCTGCCGCAGGGGTGGCTGATGCGCCTTTTCCTCTTCCTTTGGGTGGTCTTCCTGGCTTTGGTTTCGAGAGTGCCCGTCATGCTGGTCTACAGCGTGGGCATGAAGAGCGTTCCGGCCTTTTATGCGCTCGTGTTGCTGGCGGCGTTTGCGAGCACGGCGTTGACGCGGGATCGCCGGGAATGGCTGGTCGCGGCCCAGGCCTCCGCCGTACTGATCTTTGTCGTTCCGTACCTGCGGATGCTTCCGCTCGGCCCGGACGCCATATTCTCGCCCCTGTACGTCCATGGTTCAATGGCGTCCATTGCGGGGACGGCCCTTGTCGGCTGGCTCCTTCTGCTCCGGGGTGGGGAACGGCGCGCCGCATGAATCGGTCCTCCCCAGGAAATTGACGAATGATGCGGGGACTGACGGGGAAAACGCTGCCGGGGGAGCCGGGCGACGGGAACAGGGCAGGGCGGATCGCGATCCGCCTGACCGTCCTTTTCGCCAGCCTGCCCAACGTGGTCGGGCTGTCCCTCTCGTTCGGCGACGGCGCGCCCGTTTTTTCTGGCTGGCGCGAGCGCCCCGGGCCGTTTGCCTCGTGCTGGCCGGCGTCCTGTACGGGCGGCGGGCGTACCGGGTTGCGCCGCTCCTGCTGACCGTGTTCATCGCCTTCCCGGAACTGTTTTTCTATCTGGGGATTTCCGTCAGTTGGGGCCTGTTCGGGTACAGGCCCTAACCGTCCGGCGGCGACCGGGCAAATGAAAACCGAGGTGGTCGGCGGCGGGTTTCGCCGGGCACGAAAAGCCGAATGGAGGGGGCGGATGCGGTTCCTGTCGGACGGGATACGGAAGCAGCGGGGCGTTTTCCTCGCCCTGGCGGCGGTCCTGGCGGCCAGCGACGCCATGGACGTGCCCGGGGCCGACTTCTCCGCCTGGCTGGCGGTGGACTTGGGCGTGCGCTGCGGCGTCCTGGCGATGGCGGCCCTGTGCGTGGATCGCCGGGCCTTCTCCCTGGAGGAGATCGGGCTTGCGCGGGTGCGCGGGGACGTGCTGCTGATCCACTGCGTCCTGGTCGCCGCCGTGGCGGCGCTGGTCGCCTATCTGGGAGCGACTCGGTTGCAGGGACTGTTCGGGCCCGGCCTGGGCGCGCTTCCGGCCCCGATGGCGGGCTCGCTCTGGGTCGGGCTTGACGCCGTCGTCGGGCTGCCGCTGGTGGCGGTGAGCGAGGAGGTGGTGTTCCGGGGGATGGCCCTGACCGTGCTCCGGAAGCTCGGCCTGGGGTCTGCCGGGACCGTGCTGGCCTCGACCGCGCTTTTCATGCTTTCGTATTGGGCCCACTCGCCGGGCGCGATCCTGACCATGGGGGCGCTCGGCGCGCTCTTCATGGTCTCGACCCTGCGGACCGGGAGCGTCGTCCCGGCCGTGGTCGGCCACTACCTGGCCATGTGGCTGTGGCCCTAGGCGGCCGCCTTCGTATCCCCTTAGAATTCCAGCGTCACGCCGCTGCCCACCTGCTTGAGCGGGCACTTGCGGGCCAGGGCGACCTTGGCCGCCAGGTCGGTGCAGTGGCAGGCGTAGAGCGCCTCCAGGTCCAGGGACGCCAGGTAGTCGGTGGTCGGGTCCAGCCGGGCCGGGGTCTCGTCCAGGAGGTGGAAGCCGCCGAGCACCGCGCGCACCCTGTCCACGCCCGTGACCTTGCGGGCGTGCTCCACGGTGTTGCAGATGCCCGCGTGGGCGCAGCCGGAGATGACCACCAAGCCGGTGTCCGAGACGTAGGCCAGGGCGGTGTCGTCCGGCATGTGGTCGGGCACCGGGCCGCCCGGCTCCATGCGCTCGCCCAGGGGCGGCGGGGTCTCGAAGGCCAGGGTGCGCTCGATCTGGCCCAGGGCGACGAGCCGGTCCGTGAGCTTGACCGGCTCCCGGCTCAGGGCCAGCTCGAACTGGGTGTTCAGCTTGTCCTCGGCCAGGAGCATGCCGATCTCGGGCGTGGTCCCCTTGCGCTTGGTCAGGAAGGCGTCCGGGTGGGCCAGGAGCCGGGGCCGGGCCGCGTCCAGGCGCGAGCGCGCGGCCTCGAAATAGTGGCGAATCAGGACGTCCAGCCCCCAGGTGTGGTCGAAATGGCCGTGGGAGAGGACGATCCAGTCCAGGTGGAGCAGGTCCTCGCCCATCTGCCGGGCGTTGCGCAGAAAGGCGTCCGAGTACCCGGCGTCGAAGAGGACGCGGCGGCCGTCCTCGCGAATGAGCATGGAAAGGGCGGGCTCGGCCAGGAAGGTCGTGCCGATGAGCGAGCAGTTGTCCACGAGAAAGGTCAGTTGCATTGGGTGGTTGCCTTTGCCAGGCCTGGGGCTGGCGCTTGCGGGTGAAATGCCCTATGTCAGTCCGATGGCTCTACGAAACACACTTTTCCGCCCCTGTCCACCGCTCGCCGCGTTCCTGCTGGTCACGCTCCTGCTCGCCATGGCCGCCACGGCCGCCCAGACCGAGGACGCGCAGTTCCTCTCGGTCATCGACGGCGATTCCTTGGTCCTCGAAATAGGCGGCCGCAGCCGCGAGGTGCGCCTCATCGGCATCGATGCGCCGGAGCACGGCCAGGAATATGGGATTCAGGCCCGGTGCGAGGCCATGCGGCTGTGCTACGGCCAGCCCCTGCGCGTGGAGTACGACAAGCGGCGCAAGGACAGGTATGGGCGGCTTCTGGCCTACGTCTACACCGGCGACAAGCTGCTCAACGCGGAGATGGTCCGGGCCGGGCTGGCCCTGGCCGTGCGATACGAGCCCAACGTCCGGCACGAGGACGCGCTGCGCGAGGCGGAGCTGGAGGCCAGGGCCCGGCGGCGCGGCTTCTGGACTCACGGCGGGCTGAAGCAGACCCCGGCCGAGTGGCGCAAGCGGCACCCGAGGCGGTAGCCGCCCTTCCGCAAAACGGCTTTTCGGCCGACGCGCGCCAACGCGTGCGTCGGCCTTGTCATTTTTGGAGAAAACGCGGCGGAGCCCCGATGAGGGCGGGGCGGACGGGAGCGGGGCGCGGCCGACGGCTAGTTGTGGTCCACGAAGGTGAAGAGGCGGCCCTTGTCCGTGTCCGAAATCTCGGCGATGGCCGCCCAGCGCTCGAAGCAGCGGCCGGAGAGGGTGGGCGGGATGTCCAGGACCTCGCGCCGGACCGGAATCTCCGCCACCACGTAGTAGGACTTGACGAAGACCAGGCTCCAGGTGTCGTCGGCCGCAGCCGGGGTGTAGCGCATCCCCAGGCGGCCGCGCAGGCCGGGGCAGTCGTCGGGCGAGGCGCAGACGCACACCCCCTCCCAGTCGTAGTATTCCAGGAAGGCGTCCAGCGAGAAGGGCACGCCCGGCTCGAAACGGCGGGCGTCCAGCGCCTTGGCGAACCGGCCGGCCACGTAGGTGTCGGTATAGTCCAGCGACAGCGCGGTGACCACGGCCCCCGCCAACACCACGAAAACGATGACCGCGCTCTTGGTTCGCGTCATGGGCGGCTCCTCCCGGACGAGTCCGGCCGGGCGGCGGCCCGGTCGGGTAGCCTTCATCCTATACAGGCCGGGGCCACCTCGGTCAAACCGCCCTGCGCCCCCCCCTGACGGGCCTGGGCCCGCCCATGGGAAAACCCCGGTGTGGCATTCATATATGTAATATATGGAATTAACAAAATTAGCAAAAAAAATATTATTTTCCCACAATTGTAAACGGGTAAAAACACTAATTTGTAGAAAGTGAGGAAATTCGCCAGGATTCGTTTGGCCCCTCTTTTGCAATGAGGGCGGCCGGAGGTATCGAAATGAACGTTGCTGACAATGCTTTCATCCTGATTTGCGCGGCCCTGGTCATGTTCATGACCCCGGGGCTCGCCCTGTTCTACGGCGGGCTGGTTCGGTCCAAGAACGTGCTCGCCACCATCATGCAGTCCTTCATCATGCTCGGGCTCATGTCCGTGCTCTGGGCCGTCATCGGCTACACCCTGTCCTTCGGCCACGACATCGGCGGGATCATCGGCGGCCTGGACTTCGCCTTCCTGAACGGCGTGGGCATGGACAACGTCGGGTCCCCGGCCGAGAATCTGCCACACATGACCTTCATGATCTTCCAGTGCATGTTCGCGGTCATCACCCCCGCGCTCATCTCCGGCGCGTTCGCCGAGCGCATGAAGTTCGGCGGGTTCATGGTCTTTTCCGCCCTGTGGCTGATCCTGGTCTACGCCCCCATGTGCCACTGGGTCTGGGGCGGCGGCTGGATGGGCCAGATGGGCGCTCTCGACTTCGCGGGCGGCGCGGTGGTCCACATGAGCTCGGGCGCGGCGGCCCTGTGCTGCGCCATCCTCATCGGCAAGCGCAAGGGCCACGGCTCCACGGCCTTCATACCCCACAATCTGCCCATGACCATCCTGGGCGCGGCCATCCTCTGGTTCGGCTGGTTCGGCTTCAACGCCGGGTCCGCCCTGGCCGCCGACGGGCTGGCCGCCAACGCATTCGTGACCACGCACATGGCCGCGGCTGCGGCCGCCCTGTCCTGGATCGTCGCCGAGTGGGTTCACGGCGGCAAGGCCACCACCCTGGGCGCGGCGTCCGGCGCGGTGGCGGGCCTGGTAGCCATCACCCCGGCCGCGGGCTTCATCACGCCCATGTGGGCCATCGTCCTCGGCCTGGCTGCGGGCGTGGTCTGCTACGGCGGCATCATGCTCAAGAACCGGTTCGGCTACGACGACGCCCTGGACGTGGTGGGCATCCACGGCGTGGGCGGCACCTTCGGCGCGCTGGCCACCGGCGTGCTGGCCACCGTGGGGGCCGAGGGCCTCATCGCGGGCAACGCCCACCAGGTCTGGGTCCAGTTCGTGTCCGTGGTCGCCACCTGGGGATTCTGCTTCGCCATGACCTTCGTCATCTTCAAGGCGGTGGACGCCACCATCGGGCTGCGAGCCACGGACGAGGAGCAGGACCGGGGCATGGACGTGTCCGAACATTCCGAGACCGGCTACCAGATGTAGCGCGGGCGGCCGTCCGCGCCGCCGGGACGGGCGAACCCCGCCCGGCCCCAACCGGCGACAGGCCAAAGGAGACAGAGATATGAAGAAAATCGAGATCATTACCCGCACCTTCAAGCTCGACGACGTCAAGACCGCGCTCGCGGGCGCGGGCGTCAAGGGCATGACCGTGGCCGAGGTCAAGGGCTTCGGCCGCCAGGGCGGGCACAAGGAAGTCTATCGCGGGGCCGAGTACCAGGTGGATTTCGTGCCCAAGATCAAGATCGACGTGGTGGTGGAGGACGGCCTGGCCGGACAGGTCGTGGAGGCGGCGCGAAAGGCCGCCCATACCGGCCAGGTGGGCGACGGCAAGATATTCGTCTCCCCGGTGGAGGAAGTGGTCCGCATCCGCACCGGCGAGACGGGAGACGACGCGGTTTAATCCCGCCCCACGCCCCGCCGGGACGTACCTTCGGCGGGGCCGGGCGGCCCTCCGGCGTCGAGAGAGCGCCGGGGGCCGCCGGGGCGGACCCCCGATGGGCAGGAGCGGCCGGGCCGGCAAAGAGCCCGGCCGCTCCGCCGACCGATTACCTTGCCGCAACGCGGCTCATCACTTACCATTGCGCCATGTCCGCCGACTCCCACCTCCCCGATTCCGCCAAGCGCCTCAAGTCCGCCAGGGAAGACCTGTGGCGGCGCGCCGGCTCCGGCTCGGTGGGCGGCTTCGCCGGGGAATACGCCCATCTGGTGGACCGCTACTTCGAGGAGCGCGTCCTGGAGGCCGGGCCCCAGCGCTTCGCCTTCACCCTGGCCGCCGTGGGCGGCTACGGCCGGGCCAACCTCTGCCCCGGCTCGGACATCGACGTCCTGCTTCTGTTCAACCGGCGCATCCCGGGCGACGTCGAACCCTTCGTCAAGACGCTGCTTTTCCCCTTATGGGACCTGGGGCTGGACCTGGGCCACGGCGTGCGCACCGTGGCCGACTGCGTGTCCCTGTCCGTCAAGGACTACCAGGTCCTGGCCTCCCTGCTGGACGCCCGGCCCCTTGCCGGTGACGCCTCGGTCTTCGAGGCCTTCCGCGACACATTCGACCACAAGGTCCTGCGCCGCAAGGGCTCGTCCTTCGCCGCCAGCCTGCGCGAGCACAACGAAACACGCGCCGGACAGTACGGCGACGCCACGGGTATGCTGGAGCCCGAGCTCAAGAACGGGCTGGGCGGACTGCGCGACGGCCAACAGGTCCGCTGGCTGGCGCGGGTCATGGCGGCCGGGGGGCGCAGGCCGGTCTTCCTGCCCGAGGAGCTGACCGGGCTGCGCGAGGACCAGTCCTTCCTGAACCGTGTGCGCACGGCCCTGCACCTGGCCGCCGGGCGCAAGAACGACCGCCTCTTCTTCGACCTCCAGCCGCCCACGGCCCGGCTCATGGGGTTCGTCTCGCAGGACCAGTCGCCCGAGGCCAAGGGGCGCGGCGTGGAGTTCTTCCTCTCCCGGCTGCACCGGGCCATGGCCCGGATCAAGGCCATGCGCGAAGGGCTCTTCCTGGAGGGCTTCCCCTCCCTGGGGCCGGGGGACATGCCCCCGAGCCACCCGCCCAACATCCTGCCCACGCCCAGGGGCATCCGCTTCCTGGACGATTCGCCGGTCACGCCCGACGACGCCCTGGGCGCGCTGCTGGAGAGCGGCCGCACCGGCCTGCCCCTGTCCTGGGCCGCCCGGAGGATCGTCCGGGGCAACGCGGAGCGGTTCGCGGCCGAGCTGCGCGACCGGCCCGGAACGCTCCTGACCCTGGTGGACATTTTCCTGTCCCCCCATGCGGCCACGGCCTGCGACGGGCTGGTCGGCACCCGGCTGCTCCCGGCCCTGTTCCCGGCCTTCGCCGGAGTGGAGCACCTCATCCAGTTCAACGACTATCACGTCCACCCCGTGGGGCGGCACACCCTGGCGACCGTGGCCCGGCTCTCCGGCTTCCTGCGCGCTCCGGACTGGGCCGGGGAGATCGCCCGGCGCGTGCCCGACCCCCGGCGGCTTCTGCTGGCCGGATTCTTCCACGACCTGGGCAAGCTGGAGCCGGACCACTGCGCGGCCGGGGAGCGCATCGCCCGCGAGGTGCTCGGCCGGTATGGCTGCGACCGCGGGACCGTCGAGGACGTGGCCTTCCTGGTGCGCAACCACCTGGTCCTGCCCGCCGCGGCCACGCGGCGCGACCTCTCGGACGAGCGGGTGGCCGCCGAGGTGGCCGGGGTGGCGGGCAACCCGGTCCGGCTGGACATGCTCCACCTGCTCACCGTGGCCGACTCCATGGCCACCGGGCCGCGCGCCTGGAACACCTGGACCGGCGCCCTGCTGGCCGAGCTGTTTCGCAAGGTGCGCAACCTGCTGCTGCACGGCCCCCTGGCCGGGCCGGACGCGGCAGAGCGCATGGTCCGCGCGCGCGGCGAGGTCCTGCGGGCCGCGGGCGATCTGGACCCGGAGTTCGCCGAGGCGGCCATGACGGCCATGCCCCCGCGCGCCTTCCTGGCCCTTGACGCCGTCACCCTGGCCGGCCACATCCGACTGGTCCGGCGGCTCTGGGACGCCGTGGCCGAGGACCGGATGCGCAAGCCCTCCAGCGTGGGCGGCAAGGGGGTGAACCTGGTGGAGGCCGAACCGGGCCGGGTGGAGGGCACCTACCGCCTGACCGTCGCCGCCCTGGACCGCACCGGGCTCTTCGCCACCATGGCCGGGGCCATCGCCCTGCACGGCATGGACATCCTGGCCTGCGACCTCTTCACCTGGAAGGACGGCACGGCCGTGGACGTATTCACGGTGGGCAGCCCGCCGGAAAACCTGTTCATCGACGAGGTCTGGGCGCGCCTCTCCCGGTCCATCGCGTACGCCCTGGTTGGCAAGCTCGACCTGGACTACCGTCTGCGGGAGCGGCGCAGCTCGCCCCTGCACAAGGGCCGCTCGGGGCCCGAACTGCCGCCCATCGTCACCCTCGACAACCGGGGCAGCGATTTCTACACCATCGTCGAGGTGGCGGCCACGGACCGGACCGGCTTCCTCTACGACATGGCCCGCACCCTGGCCGAAAACGGCATCTCCATTCATGTCGCCATGATATCCACCATCGAGGGCCGCGCGGCGGACATCTTCCACGTCCGCGACGAGGCGGGCCAGAAGATCGCCGACCCCGACCGGCTGGAAATCCTGCGCGCCGCCCTCCTGGAAGCGGCCGGAACCTCCACGGGAAACGCAAAAAAATAACTGTCATTCCGGGTATCGATTGGATAAGTTGATTCTATGGAAGAATCCCGTCAGCAACACCTGGAACGATGGAAACGGTTCGTGGCCGGGCAGGAGGCCCGGCTTGCCGAACGGTTTCTCGATTCGGCCAAGGCGCAAGGCTGCGAGGACGCCCCGGCCGGGGGCTGGCTCGTCTCGGTGTCCGCCGTGTCCGACGCCCTGCTGCGCGCACTGGACGCCTTTGGGCCCGAGGCCCCGGAGTTCTCGCCCGAGGACGCCTTCGCCGCCGACCCGATCTCGGCCTTCGGCGTCGGCGAGGCGCGCCGCCACCGGGAGGGCGGGGGCTCCCTGCCCATGTTCCTGGTCCTGCTCAAACGCGTCCGCCGGGCTTGCGTCGATCTCGTCAGGGAGGAAGGGGCGGACCTGGAGGGGCGCGACGGGCTCCTGCGCTTCATCGAGCGCTTCTTCGACCGCCTGGAGATCGCCGCGAGCGCGGACTGGATTTCGCCGGGCGGGGCGGGGAGCATGGCGGAGCTCCAGGAGTGCAACCGGATCACGACCAACGAGAAGAACAAGTTCCTGACCCTGTTCGAGAGCTTGGTGACCCCGGTTCTGCTGCTGGACGACGCGCTGAACATCGAGGCCATGAACCGGGCGGCCGCCGTATACCTGAGCGGAGGGAAGGGAGCCGAACTCGCGAAATTCATGCCGCTGCGGCCCGGCGGGGCCGGGGAGCGCCGCAGCGAGGCGACGCCCCTGCGCGACGTGGCCCCGTGGCTGGCAGAGGACCTGCTGGCCCGGTGCGACATTGGCGCGCAGCCCTTCGAGTGCCTGCTCGACGCCGAGGACGGCACCGTCCCGGGCCGACGCCACTTCAAGGTTTCCGTGGCCCGCATGTCCGACATCTCGGACAGGTTCTCGGGCCTGACCTTGGTCCTGGACGACATCACCCGCCTGGTGGAGACCCAGGCTCAGTTGGAGGTGGAGCGCAACCGCGTGGCCCGCTACCTGGACATCATCGGCTCGGTCCTGCTCGGGCTGGACGCCTCGGCCAACATCACTCTCATCAACAAGGCTGGCAAGGAGATCCTGGGCCGGTCCGGCGAGAACCTGCTCGGCCGCAACTGGATCGACCTGGCCATCCCCGCAGAGGAGCGGACCACGGTGCGCAACTATTTTCGCGCCGTGTTCGAGGGCAGCGTGCGGGTCGAGGACGAGCGCGTCAACCACGTCCGGACCAGGGACGGCGAGGTGCGCCTCGTCTCCTGGCGCAACCGGCTGCTCCGCAACGAGGAGGGCGTGCCCGTGGGCGTGCTCTGCGCGGGCAGCGACATCACCGCCAGGGTCAAGGCGGAGCGGCTCCTGCGTGATCGGGAGATGACCTACCGCGCCCTGTTCGAGAACAACCACGCCGTCATGCTCCTGTCCGACCCGCGCGACGGCGCCATCCGCGACGCCAACCCGGCGGCCGCCGCCTTCTACGGCCTGCCCGTGCAGAAGCTGCGGACCATGAGCATGTCCGATATCAACGTCCTGAGCGAGACCGAGACCTACCAGGAGATGATCGACGCCAGGTCGCAGCGGCGGTCCTATTTCCTGCTTCGCCACCGGCTGGCCTCGGGCGAGGAGCGGGATGTGGAGGTCTACTCCGGGCCGGTCATGGTCCACGGGCGGCAACTGCTCTATTCCCTGGTCCACGACGTGACCCGGCGCATCCGCCTGGAGCGCGAGATGGAGCGGCTGGCCACCACCGATCCCCTGACCGGGGCGGACAACCGCCACCAGTTCTTCCGCCGGGCCGAGGCCGAACTGCGCCGGGCCGCGCGCTACGGCCACCCCCTGGCCGCGCTCATGCTCGACATCGACCTTTTCAAGGAGATCAACGACACCTTCGGCCACCAGTCCGGCGACCTGGTGCTCGCGTCCCTGGTGGAGCGAATCCGCCATGAGCTGCGGGAAACGGACGTGTTCGGCCGGGTGGGCGGCGAGGAGTTCGCCGCCGTGCTGCCCGAGACCGGAGCCGAGGGCGGCTGGCTCGTGGCCGAGCGGCTGCGCCGGGTCGTCGAGGAACTCCGCGTCCGGGACGAGGGGGGCAACACCATCCGCTTCACCGTGTCCATCGGCGTGGCCGGGCTCGGCGCGTCGGGCGAGAGCCTGGAGGCGGTCCTGCGCCGGGCGGACAAGGCCCTGTACCGGGCCAAGGGGATGGGCCGCAACCGGGTGGAGCAGGGCTGACCCCGCCTTTGCGCCGCCGTGAAACCGCATTTTTCCGCACCCAGGACGCGCGGGCGTCCGGACGCGCCGCGCGCCGCGTCGGCCAGCCCGGGCTTTCGCCTCGGCCGACCCTCCCGCCGTGTCGCCGCCGAGGAGGCCGACGGGTGCCGAACAGGGCTTTCCCCAGCGTGTTTCCACACCCTCGGGAGGTGTCAACTAGCCGGTTTCGCCTTGAAAAAGCCTTGACGTTTCGCAAGGGGTTTGGGATATCATCCTCAGTCTTAAGTGACTATTTTCACAATTTGCACAAGCACGGCTTGCGGAATGTGAAGCTCCCCGTCCGCCGGGCGGGGGCTGTTGCGTGATTCCCCAGGCCTATACGAGTAGATAATGACATTCGAGTCCCAGCTTGCCGAGCGTAAGGCGGAATTGGCGGAGAAATGGGCGGATCTGGTGCTCCGGACCTACCCCAAGGAGACCCAGAAGGTCTGGGGAAGGCAGAAGGACCGGTTCCAGAACCCGGTGGGCGCGACCATCATCGAGACCACCCGGGAACTGATGGACCTCATCCTCGAGTGGGCGGACGCCGAAGGCATCGCCCGGAGCCTGGACAAGCTCATCCGCATCCGGTCCGTGCAGGACTTTTCCCCTTCGCAGGCGCTCAGCTTCGTCTTTCTGCTGAAGAAACTCCTTCGCGACGAGTTCTTCCAGCCGATGAAGGCCGAGGGCGGGCTGGAGGAGCTCATGCGGTTCGAGGCCAAGGTGGACAACCTGGCCATGATGTCGTTCGACATCTACACGAAGAGTCGCGAAATGATATACCGGATGCGCGTGGATGAGGTGAAACGCGCCCAGAGCAGCCTGCTCCGGAAGGCCGGTCTAGTTGCGGACGTTGCGGTCGATTCGTCGGCCGATTAGGTGCGCGCCGCGGGGTGTGTTGGCTTGAGGGAGAGTCGGGCAGGGGGGTGCCCTGCGTTCCGGACGGGGGGTTGCCCGCGCCGGACGCTCTGTTCCGGCTCGGCTTTTTGACATCGCACATCCCGTACCCGCGCGCCGAAAGTGGCAGGCCTGCCGGAATGAGACCCGGCCGGTCCAACCTTCAAGCGAGGTGACGGTAGATGAATGCTCTTTACTCACTTCTGTTTGTTTTTCTTCTGGTGTTGATCCCGTTATTCGGGGTTGATGCGGCGCACCTGAGATCGATCTTCGGTGTCTGCATCCCCATGACGGCGTTCATCATCTTCCTTGTCGGCTTTATTTATAAAGTCATCACCTGGGCCCGGAGCGCCGTGCCGTTCCGCATTCCCACAACCGGCGGCCAGTTCAAGTCCTTCGACCCCGTCCTGTTCCCGCAGAACAAGCTGGACTGTCCCCAGACCGGTGCACAGACGTTTTTCCGCATGGTCCTGGAGGTCTTCGCCTTCCGGTCCCTGTTCCGCAACACCGCGGTGTCTCTGCACGAAAACAACGGCCCCGTGGTCGCCTACAAGTCGAGCAAGTGGCTGTGGCTTTTCGCCATCACCTTCCACTACTCCTTCTTCATCGTGGCCCTGCGGCACCTGCGGCTCTTCCTGGAGCCCATCCCCTTCTTCGTGCACGGCCTGGAGTTCGTGGACGGCATCCTGCAGATCGGCGCGCCGACCATGTACCTGACCGACGCGGGCCTGGTGCTGGGCGTGCTCCTGCTGCTCGGCCGCCGGCTGATCAACCCCCGGATCAACTACATCAGCTACGCCTCCGATTTCTTCCCCCTGTTCCTGATCCTGGCCGTGGCCCTCTCCGGCATCTACATGCGCTACTACGCCAAGGTGGACATCATGGCCATCAAGGAGCTGACCATGGGGCTGGTCACCTTCCACTATCACGTGCCCGACGCCATCACGGCGCCCTTCTTCGTCCACGTCTTCCTGGTGAGCGTGCTCATGGCCTACTTCCCGTTCAGCAAGCTGATGCACATGCCCGGCGTCTTCCTTTCGCCCACGCGCAACATGCCGAACGACACCCGCGCCAAGCATCACGTGAACCCCTGGAACGATCCGAAGATCATGGCGCACGCCTACGCTGATTACGAGAAGGAATTCGGCGTGCCCATGGCCGAGGCGGGGCTTCCCCTGGACAACCCCGAGAACGGCGTGCCTCATGACGAGGCGGACGCCTAGGGTCCTCCTTCGAGCGACACTTCTATTAAGGAGAGAAGAAACATGTCCAACATCCCCAAAGCAGATGAGCTCTTCAAGAGCATAGATTATACGCCGCCGGTCACGGGCTGGATGGAGACCCCGGTCGACTTCTCGCCCGGCCACTGGTGCTACCCCGCCAAGCCGGAAAAAATCGAGTACATGGAATCCAAGCTCCCCGGCCTGTGGGGCCCGGCCCGCCAGTGGCTGCCCTCCGACGCCGACTGGAAGCTGCCTCCCAACTGGAAGGAGACCGTGGTCAACGGCTTCCGCGAGCGGCTCAAGAAGTTCCGCACCCTTCAGTTGTTCATGGACATCTGTGTGCGCTGCGGCGCCTGCGCCGACAAGTGTCACTACTTCATCGGCTCCGGCGACCCGAAGAACATGCCCGTTCTGCGCGCCGAGCTGATGCGCTCCGTGTATCGCGGCGAGTTCACCCTGGCGGGCAAGATCCTGTCCAAGCTGACCGGTTCCCGCGTCATGGAGGAGCACGTCCTCAAGGAGTGGTTCATCTACTTCTACCAGTGCACCCAGTGCCGCCGCTGCTCCCTGTTCTGTCCCTACGGCATCGACACCGCGGAAATGACCATGATGGCCAGGGAGCTGATGCACCTGGTCGGCCTGAACACCAACTGGATCATGGAGCCGGTCTCCAACTGCAACATCACCGGCAACCACCTCGGCATCCAGCCGCACGCCTTCAAGGACATCGTGGACTTCATGGTCGACGACATCGAGGAGGTCACCGGCCGGAGGGTCAAGGCCCCGCTCAACGAGAAGGGCCACGAGATCCTGTTCATCACCCCGTCGGGCGACGTCTTCGCCGACCCGGGCATCTACACCTTCATGGGCTACCTGCTCCTCTTCGACTACCTGGACCTGGACTACACCATGTCCACGTACGCCTCCGAGGGCGGCAACTTCGGCTCGTTCACCAACAACGAGGTCATGAAGAAGCTCAACGCCAAGATGTACGCCGAGGCCAACCGCCTGGGCTGCAAGTGGATTCTCGGCGGCGAGTGCGGCCACATGTGGCGCGTCGTCCACCAGTACATGGACACCATGAACGGCGACACCCAGGGCCCGCAGATGACGACCCCGAAGTCCCCGATCACCGGCACCGTGTTCGACACCGCCGCCGCCACCAAGATGCTGCACATCGTCGAGTTCACCGCCGACCTCATCAAGCACGGCAAGCTGAACCTCGACCCGAGCCGCAACGACCATCTGCGCGTCACCTTCCACGATTCCTGCAACCCCGCCCGGGGCATGGGTCTCCTGGACGAGCCGCGCTACGTCCTCAAACACGTCTGCAACCACTTCTTCGAGATGCCTCCCCAGACCACCCGCGAGCAGACCTTCTGCTGCGCCGGCGGCTCGGGCCTGAACACCGACGAGATCATGGAAATCCGCCTGCGCGGCGGCCTGCCCCGCGGCAACGCCCTGCGCTACGTGCAGGAGAAGCACGGCGTCAACCTGATGGCCTGCATCTGCGCCATCGACCGTGCGACCCTGATTCCGCTGGCCGACTACTGGGCTCCGGGCGTGACCATCTCCGGCACGCACGAACTGGTGGCCAACGCCCTGGTCTTGGAGGAAGGCGAAGTCCGCAAGATGGACATGCGCCAGGAGCCTCTGCCCGGTGTCGAGGACGAGGATGACGATTGGACTCCCCCGAACATGGAGGAAGCATAGATGAAAATGCATTACGGGTTTCCCATAATCGCCGGCCTGCTCATCTTCGTCGTCGCGATCACCGCGCCGTTCGCCGTGGGCAAGGCCGTCACCAAACAGTACAAGCAGCCCGAGCCCAAGAAAGTGGTCGGTGAAAAGGAGTGCATCGAATCCGTCGAATTCATGCGCACCGAGCACATGCAGCTGCTCAACGAGTGGCGCGACTGGGCCCTGCGCGACGGCAAGCGCATCTATACGAACCACGCTGGCAAGCAGTTCACCATCAGCCTGCAGAACACCTGCATGAAGTGTCACACCAACAAGGCTGAATTCTGCGACAAGTGCCACAACGACGCCGGTGTCAGTCCCTATTGCTGGGATTGCCACGTCCAGCCGGAGGGTTTGAAATAATGAAGAACAGCAGAAGAACCTTCATCAAGCTTGCCAGCCTCGCCGCCGCCACCCTCGCCGTCGCCCCCAAAGCCATGGCGTCCAGCGGCGGGCACGAGCCGGTCTCCGTCAACCCCAAGGCCGTCCACGCCAAGCAGTGGGCCATGGTCATCGACACCACCAAGCTGCACACGGCCGAAGCCATCGAAAAGCTGGCCGCCCTCTGCCATGCCGATCACAACGTGCCCACGGTCCAGAGCAAGAAGGAAATCAAGTGGCTGTGGAACGACACCTACGCCCACACCTTCCCGGAGCAGGAAAACCCGCACCTGGCGGAGGAAGTGCACCACCGCGCCTACGCGCTGCTGTGCAACCACTGCGAGAACCCGTCCTGCGTGCGCGTCTGCCCGACCAAGGCCACCTTCAAGCGGCCCGACGGCATCGTCGCCATGGACTATCACCGCTGCATCGGCTGCCGGTACTGCATGGCCGCCTGCCCCTTCGGCTCCCGGTCCTTCAACTGGGAAGAGCCGCGCAAGAACCTGGACCTGACCAAGCTGAACCCCGAGTTCCCCACCCGGATGCGCGGCGTGGTCGAGAAGTGCAACTTCTGCGTGGAGCGCCTTGCCGTCGGCAAGATGCCCATCTGCGCGGAAGCCTCGGAAGGCGCCATCGTCTTCGGCGATCTCTATGATCCCGAGTCCCCGGTGCGGAAGGTCCTTCGCGAGAAGTTCACCATCCGCAGGAAGCCGTCCGTCGGCACCGAGCCCTGCGTCTACTACGTCATTTAGGAGGAATCAGAATGCTTGAATTAGCTCTCAAAGGTTCCAAGAGATACTACGGCTGGATCGCATTCCTCCTGGTCCTGATCGGCATCGGGTCCATGGCGTGGATCGACCAGCTGCGGAACGGCCTGGTCATCACCGGCATGAGCCGCGACGTGTCCTGGGGCTTTTACATCTCCCAGTTCACCTACCTGGTCGGTCTGGCCGCCTCCGGCGTCATGATCGTGCTGCCCAACTACTTCCACTCCTACAAGACCAACAAGCACATGGTCATCTTCGGCGAGTTCATGGCCATCGCGGCCTGCATCATGTGCCTGTTCTTCATCGTGGTGGACATTGGTCAGCCGCAGCGGATGATGAACATGATCTTCCATCCCACGCCGAACTCCATTCTGTTCTGGGATATGATCGTGCTCAACGGCTACCTGTTCCTCAACCTGATCGTGGGCTGGAACTGCCTCCAGGCGGACCGCGTGCGCCTGCCGCACCCGCACTGGCTCAAGCCGTTCATCTACGTGTCCATCATCTGGGCGTTCTCCATCCACACCGTGACCGCGTTCCTGTACCAGGGACTGCCCGGCCGCCACTACTGGCTCACCGCCATCCTGGCCGCCCGCTTCCTGGCCAGCGCGTTCTGTTCCGGACCGGCCATCCTGGTGCTGGTGCTCCTCGTCACCGAGAAGTTCACCACCTTCAAGATGCCCAGGAACGCCCTGAAGACCCTGGTGAAGATCATCGCGTACGCCATGTGCATCAACATGTTCTTCTTCGCCTTGGAGATCTTCACCTCCTTCTATTCCAACATCCCGGGTCACATGCACCCGATCACGTACCTGTTCGAGCACGCCAGCGCCGGGCTGGTCACCCTGATGTGGACCTTCATCGCCTTTGCGGCGATCGCCATCACCCTGCTGGTGACGCCGAAGTTCCGCAACAACCTGAAGCTGCTGCCCTGGACCCTGGCCATCCTGGTCATCGCGACCTGGATCGACAAGGGCCTCGGCCTGCTCATCGGCGGTTTCAACCCGACCCCGTTCGAGACCATCACCCCGTACTGGCCCACCGGCAAGGAGCTCCTGGTCTCCATGATGATCTACGCCACCGGCGCCCTGGTCGTGACGATCCTCTTCAAGATCGCCACCGACGTGAAGAAGGAGATGGGCCATTCCCAGGCCCTGCCCTGCGGCTGCTCCACCGAGGACCACTGCGACTGCGCCCCGGCCGAAGCCGAGTAGCGCGCCGCATACAAGACAGCCTGGCCACAACGTCACCTCGCTAGGTAAAGGCTGATACAGGGCCGCTCCCGCATGGGGGCGGCCCTTTTTCATGGTCGGGCGAACGGCCGGGCCAGGCTTGGCGAAAGGACGGGGCGGGGGAGGCGCGGGATACGGGGAAGCGTTTGGGGTTGCGACACTTGGGAGTCGCCGGGGGGTAGTGTGTTCAATGATAGCCTCCCGCCATTGTAAGGCCAGCGGCTTGCTCCTTTCCCTCAGTCTTTCCTGCGTCGCGCTTTCCCGACTCCATGAATGAAAGACATGCCGCCGACCAGTAGCATAAGGCTGCCCACAACCCTCGGGTATGGAACAGGGACTCCGTGATGGTACAATTCCCCATCGATCACTACGAGGAGACCTATGGTGATGAAAAGAAGTCCGAAGGCGATGGGTTGTAGACTGTCCAGCTTCATTTGTCTCACTCAAGTTTTGTTGCAGAGCTTCCGGGCCGAATCCGCCTTGTGCCCAAGGATTCGTTGAGCGGGCCTTGAAACCTGCGGTTCCCCCAATGTCAGGCTTGGGGAACCGCGTTTTGTCATTTCAACGAGTCCGCCAGGAAGCCCGCAAGGACAATCGCCGCCTGCGACGCCAGGTCGCCGACAAGACAGGATATCCCTCCCATCCGTCGGACTATTTGTCCGATTGTCATCTCGATTTGTATCTTTGAGAATCCTTCTGCCCTGATTTTACAGCTTCTGCGGCCTTGCCGACCTCTGTTTGAGCGGTGCGCCCGCTTTTCATGCCGGATAGACCCTGGAAGGACCAGGGCGAGCACCCATGAGTCCCTTTCTCAGGTTAGCCGCATTACAGGAAATGGGAGATAATCCATCCAAGATAAATCAAAATCGATGCGCCAAACAACCATGGGCCGAGCGCCCATTTGCGGATATGCATCGAAAGTATTCCGAAAGACAAAAAGGGAATCAGGTTGAGGGCCCCTACGGCCAGGTCTGCCCCGAACCAATTCGCACCGGACGCCTCGAAATCGAAATAGTACACGATAAACGGATTGAAGACATAGGCCAATGGCAGATTCACATGCAACAGGGCGTAAGACAAACAACTGGATATGACTCCAAAAAGCAAGGCTATTGCAATGTGTCTCATGTCGTTCCTCGAGTCCGGGAATTGGCAGGAGAGGACCTGGCCCTCTCCTGCCGATACGGTGTTACTTGTGCATTTCCCCGAGGCGTTTGAAATAAACCTTTGGACTCACCCAGTCTGTATCCTTTGGGGTTTTAACACCGCCCACCTCAAGGATAGTGTCTGCGGCATTCACGCAGTCGTCATCGCCCCGGTCATACTTGACACTCGTGCTTTTCTTGGCAAGCCGCTGATACTCTTTCATGAATGCTTCTTGCTCCGGGGTTGTGTCAATCCGCATTGAAGCTGAGGGTGTATCCTCTTCTTCCCGATATTCGCCTTCCCCATTGAAGGCATCGTTTTTCCCGTTCTTTGGGTACTTGCCAACGGCTTTGCCTCCTCCAGGGGCAACGGAGACATGCCCAAGATTGCCGTCATAATAGTAAACATCTGTAAATAACCCTAGCGGGTCCGCGCCGTTGACCGGATCATCGAAGCAGTAACCATACCAATCCGGGTCCCCGCCCTTGTCGCCGAGCGGGTCCGGCGCGGTCCACCTGTCGGTGAAGGTGTCGTAGTCCCGCCAGCCGAAGCGGACGAAGCCCAGGTCCCGGTCGTGCAACCCTCCGGCGAAGCCGATGGGGATGCGGAAGCCGGGGTTGCTGTCCTCAATGACCCCGCCGAAGGGGTCGTACAGGACCTCCTTTATCACGTCGCCGTCACGGTCGGCAACCACCCGCAGGGAGCCTACCTGGTCGTAGAAGAGGAAGGCCACGGCTCCATCGTCGCGCTGCATGGCGTAGGGCGTGCGCTCGCCGTCGCGGTAGGCGAAGCGGTAGCCGGACTCGCCGTCGTGGAAACAGTCCAGGCGCAGGAGGTCCAGCCAGCGGTAGGCTTCCACGGGCTGGCCGTTGCGGTACTTTATCGCGCGTATTGACAGGGTGCCGTGGCGCGGAGGGAAGCGGCGGGGGAGGGGGACGCTGGCGGCGGGCCCTCTCAGGACTCCCGCAGCCCAAGGGCGGCGAGCAGTTCCGCGAAGCTCTGGTCCGCGCTCCGGGAGGCCGTGTCGATGCGCACGGCCTGGCCGTCGGCCCAGGGAGCGTACTCGCGCCGGAGCACGTCCTCCCAGGTGGGCGGGACCAGGCCTGGCACGTCGGCATGCCTTGATTCGAGCCGGGCGCGGTGCTCGGCCGGGTCCGAGCAGCGGATTTCGATGTTGACCCGGTCGGCCCCGGCGCGGTCGGCCACCTCGTTCCACTCCGCGCGGGTGAGCGGGATGGGGTTGCAGGAGTCGGCCACCACGCCGACGCCGTTGGCGAGGTTGTCGGCGGCGATCCGGTAGGCGAGGCGGTATCCCTCGCCCTCGACCTTGCAGCCGCACAGGTCGCGCAGGGCCTGCTCGATGGTGTCGATGCGCAGGTGGCAGGCCCCGACATGGGCGCAGAGCCGCCGGGCCAGGGTGGTCTTGCCCGATCCGGGGAGGCCGGAGAAGATGTGGAGGACGGGTCGGTTCGGCATGGGGCTCCTTGCCCGGCGCGTGTGCGGGCGGCGTCGGCGGGTTCGGCCCCAGTCTATGGAAGGCGGGGCGGAAAGGGAAGGCGCGGTCCGGCCTGCGGATAGACTGTATTGTCGCGGCCCCGCTCCGGCCGACACCTTTGTGCCAAAACCGGAATAATTCGCTTTGCATTGCCTAAACGTCACGCGCGTGGCATAAACCGTGACTCCGGCGCGGCGGTGCGCTCCTCTGATCTCCACTTTTTCGACGCGAGGCGGATATGAACATCGGGAAATACACGTTCGAGGAATTCAAGGCCATCGCCAAGGCCTTTCACGGCTATCCGGCCCCCGGCCTGCTCATCGGCGGCTACATGGTGGAGGCGGCCAAGGCGCGCATCCCCGAGGGCACCCTGTTCGAGGCCCTGGTGGAGTCGGGCAAGTGCCTGCCGGACGCGGTGCAGCTCCTGACCCTGTGCTCCACGGGCAACAACTGGATGAAGGTCAAGCTGCTGGGCCGCTACGCGGTGTCGCTCTACGACAAGTTCACGGGCAAGGGCGTGCGCGTGGCCGTCGACGCCAAGAAGCTCGACGCCTGGCCCGAGATCCGGGGCTGGTTCCTCAAGGAGAAGCCCAAGGCCGAGCAGGACACGGACAAGCTCTTCGACGAGATCGAACGGGCGGGGGACACCATCTGCTCCATCCGCGCCATCGTGGTGGACAGGAAATACCTGGGCCACGGCCACATGACCTCCATCGACATCTGCCCAATATGCGGCGAGGCGTATCCCGGCTCGGACGGCTCCATCTGCCGCGGCTGCCAGGGCGAGGACCCCTTTGTCTCCATGGAGGGCGCGACCTGCCTGGACGACGCGCCGCCGTTGCACGCCGTGCCCGTGGAGATGGCCGTGGGCCGCAAGGCGGCCCACGACATGACCGGCATCGTGCCCGGCGAGTCCAAGGGCCCGGTCACCAAGGCGGGCGACACCCTGGACGTGGGCGACGTCTGCCGCTTGCAGCGCATCGGCAAGTTCCACGTCTACACCGAGGACCAACTGCCCGGTGACGAGTGGGTGCACGAGAACGACGCGGTCAAGGCGTTCGCCAAGCGCATGGCGGGCGAGGGCATCAGCTACGACCCGAACCCCGGCGAGGGCAAGATCAATTTCTTCGCGTCCCGTCCCGGCCTCCTGACCATCGACCTGGAGGCCCTGGCGCGCTTCAATCTCTCGCCCGACGTCATGCTGGCCACCCGGCACGACGCCTCGGTCATGCCCGAGGGCAAGGGCGTGGGCGGCACCCGCGCCATTCCGCTCTACATCTCGCGCGACCGGTTCAGCCGGGCCCTGGCGGCCCTGGGCGACGGTCCGGTCCTGGAGGTCCTGCCCATGCGCAAGGCCAGGGTGGGCATCCTGGCCACGGGCACCGAGGTGTTCCAGGGCATCATCGACGACAAGTTCATCCCGATCATCTCGTCCAAGGTGCTGAACCTGGGCTGCGAGGTGGGCAAAACCGACATCGCGCCCGACGACCGCGCGGTCATCACCAAGGCCGTGACCGGCATGCTGGACGCGGGCTGCGACCTGATCGTGACCACGGCGGGCATGTCCGTGGACCCGGACGACGTGACCCGCGCGGGCCTGGTGGACGCGGGCCTGCGGGACGACCTGTTCGGCGTGCCCATGCTGCCCGGCACCATGACCCTGGTGGGCCGCATCGGCAAGGCCCAGATCATCGGCGTCCCGGCCTGCGCCCTGTTCTACAAGACCACGTCCTTCGACGTGCTGCTGCCCCGGCTTCTGGCCGGGCGCAGGATCACGCGCGGGGAGATCGCCCGCCTGGGCGAGGGCGGTTTCTGCATGACCTGCAAGGCCTGCTCGTTCCCCAAGTGTCCGTTCGGGAAGTAACCCGCCGGGATATATGGAAGCCAAAGGCCCCGGAGCGCGAGTTCCGGGGCCTTTTCGCTCCCGGCGCACCCGGCCGGGGCTTGACGCGCACGGCGCGGGAGTGCCATGCAGAAGCCGTCCGGCGTGCGCGGGGGTGCTGGTTGACATTCCCGAAGCCGGGCATACGTTTGCTCATCCCTGACCGGCCGATCGGTCAATAACCGGCAACCAGCGAGGACCGAACCGTCCCATGACCGCTTTTCCCCAAGGCGATCCAGCCGCTTTCGGCGACGGCGCGCCGCGCATGATCCGCACCGTCATCGTGGACGACGAGCCGCCCGCCCTGGACGAGCTGGCCTGGCTGCTCTCCCGGTTTCCGGACATCGAGGTGGTGGCCAAGGCCGAGAGCGGGGACGAGGCCGTGGAGCTCATCGGCCGGATGCGGCCGGACCTGGTCTTCCTGGACATCGAGATGCCGGACAAGAACGGGTTCCAGGTTCTGCGCGAGCTCATGGTCCGGGGCCGGCCGCCCCTGGTGGTCTTCGCCACGGCCTTTGACGAGCACGCCATCCGCGCCTTCGAGCAGAACACCGTGGATTACATCCTCAAGCCCATCTCGCTGGAGCGCATCGGCAAGACCATCGAGCGGGTGCGCGACCTGCTGGCCCGGCCTTCGGGCCGGGAGGCGAGCGAGCGGCTGGAGAGCCTGCTGGCCAAGGTCGGGCTGGTGCCCGAGGGCGGGGCCGGAATCGTGCGCATCCCGGTGGAGGACACGGGCCGCAACGTGCTGCTCTCGCCCAAGGAAATTCTGCTCTTCAGCCATCAGGACCGGCGTGTTGTGGCCCACACCGCGGAGTCCGTGTACCCGTGCAGCCCGGAATTGTCCCTGGACCGGCTGGAGGAGCGGCTTGCGGGCTTCAACTTTTTCCGGGCCAACCGGGCCGAGCTGATAAACCTCAAGTTCGTGCGCAGCTACGCCCCATGGCACAGCGGCAAATACGTCGTCACCATGCGCCACCGCGAGGCCATGGAGATCGCCCTGAGCAAGAGCCGGGTGCGGGATTTCAAGGCCGCCCTGGGCATCTGACCCCGGACTGCGGAGGGAGCGGGAAACCGTGCATACCGAATACATCATCCTCGTTCTGGCCGAGCGCCTCGGCCTGATCATCGCGGCGGTCTTCCTGCTGCTGACCTTCACGCCGGTGGAGCGGATGGGAATCGAGCCCTCGTTCAGCAAGTACCGGACCCCGCTTTTGACCCTGTTCTTCGGCCTGTTCGGCATCCTCGGGACCTACACCGGCAACTCGGTCTTCCAGTCCGTGGCCAACCTGCGGGCCATGGCGGTCATTACCGGCGGCCTGTTCGGCGGGCCGGTGGTGGGCATCGGGGCCGGGCTCATCGCAGGCGGCCACCGCATCCTCTTCGACCTGCACGGGTTCAGCGCCTACCCCTGCGGCCTGGCGACCTTCACCGAAGGGCTGGCGGCCGGGCTGATCGCCTGGCGCTACGGCCGCCGGGCCCTGAGCTGGAAGGTGGCCGCGCCTCTGGCCCTGGTGGGCGAGTCCCTGCACATGGGGCTGGTCCTCCTGCTCTCCCGGCCGTTTCCCGAGGCCGTTGAGCTGGTCAAGCTCATCGCCCCGCCCATGATCTCGGTCAACACCCTCGCCGTGGTCATCATGGTCGAGCTCATCAACGTCTTCTTCCAGAGCCGGGAAAGGCGCGACTCCCTCCAGGCGCAGCAGATCCTGGACATCGCCAACCTGACCGTCAGCCACCTGCGCGCCGGGCTGGACCAGAACTCGGCCCAGCAGACAGCGCTCATCATCCACGAGCGGGTCCACATGGCCGCCGTGGCCGTCACCGACACGCGCAACGTCCTGGCCCACGTGGGCGCGGGCAGCGACCACCACCTGCCCGGCCTGCCCATCCACACCCAGGCTACGCGCCAGGTTCTGGAGACCGGCAAGCCCCGGTTCATCACCAAGCGCTCGTCCATCGGCTGCGACGTGCCCGACTGCCCCAACACCAGCGCCATCATCGTGCCCCTGACCAAGGCCGGGCAGATCGTGGGCACCCTCAAGTTTTACGGCAGCAACGACTCCCCGCTCAATGCGACCCTCTTCGAGCTGTGCAAGGGGCTGGGCAAGCTCTTCTCCACCCAGCTCGAGCTGGAGGACCTGCGCATCAAGGAGCGGATGCTGGCCCATGCGGAGATCCGCCGCCTTCAGGCCCAGATCAATCCCCACTTCCTGTTCAACTCCCTGAACACCATCGGCTCGTTCTGCCGCACCAATGCGGAAAAGGCGCGCGAGCTGCTCCTCGACCTCTCGTTCTACATGCGCAAGAGTCTCGACTCCAGCCGGGGGTTCATCCCCCTGTCCGACGAGCTGGAGCAGGTCCGCTCCTACCTGGCCATCGAGCAGGCGCGGTTCGGCCACCGCATCGACGTGCACCTGGACATCGAGGGCGGCTGCGCGGACTGGCCCATCCCGCCGCTGATCATCCAGCCGCTGGTGGAGAACAGCATCAAGCACGGCATCCTGGGCAGCAAGTCCGGCGGTTCGGTGGAGGTCCGCGCCACCCTGGCGGGCGACCGGCTCCACATCCGCGTCACGGACAACGGCCGGGGCATGGACAAGGCCCAGGTCCACGCCCTGCTGGACAAGAACGGCCCGACCGGCCGGCCCGGGCTGGACACCTGCCGGGCGGGCATCGGCATCCGCAACTGCGCCTCCCGCCTGGAGCAGATCTATGGGCCCGACTGCCAGCTCGACATCGACAGCACCCCCGGCAAGGGCACGCGCATCAGCTTCAGCATCCCCCGAACTCCCCTGAGCGCGGCGGCCTAACTCCCTCTCCCTTTTTCATCCGCCCATCCGGTCAACTCAGCCGGGAAAACGGGCAGTTCGGACCGGGCCGGTTGTTCGCGCCGGCCCGGCGGGCGTATGCACGCATCAAAGATACAGCGGTTATCTAATCTTTGGAGGTTGTCGCATATGCTGCTATTTCTGTCCTGTGTAGCCCTGCTCATCGCGGGGTACGTGATTTACGGAACCATCGTGGAAAAGATCTTCGGCATCCAGCCGGAGCGTCAGACCCCTGCCTACGCCCTGGAGGACGGAGTCGACTACACCCCGATGCCCAAGTGGAAGCTCATCTTCATCCAGGTGCTCGACATCGCGGGCATCGGCCCCATCTTCGGCCCCATCCTGGGCGCGCTCTACGGCCCCCAGGCCCTGATCTGGATCGTGATCGGCTGCATCTTCGCCGGCGCGGTCCACGACTACTTTTCCGGCATGCTCTCCGTGCGCAACAACGGCGCCAGCATCCCCGAGGTCGTGGGCGAGTACATGGGCATGTCCGCCCGCCAGGTCATGCGAATCTTCTCCTTCGTGCTGCTCATGCTGGTGGGCGTGGTCTTCGTCCTCAGCCCGGCCAAGCTGCTGCACGGCCTGACCCCGGGCATCGCCACCGGCTGGTACGTGGCGGCCATCTTCGCCTACTACTTCCTGGCCACCATCCTGCCCATCGACAAGATCATCGGCCGGTTCTACCCCCTGCTCGGCGCGCTCCTGCTGGCTATGACCACGGCCCTGTTCGTGGCCCTGTTCGTCAGCCCGCACGCCGTGCTGCCCAACCTGGACTTCGCGGTCAACACCCATCCGGCGGGCAAGCCCATCTGGCCCCTGCTCTTCATCACCATCTCCTGCTCGGCCCTGTCCGGCTTCCACTCCACCCAGTCCCCGCTGATGGCCCGCTGCGTCAAGAACGAGCGTGAGGGCCGCTCCGTGTTCTACGGCGCCATGATCATCGAGGGCGTCATCGGCCTGATCTGGTGCACCCTGGGCATGTCCTTCTACGAGAACCCCGCCGCGCTCCAGGCCGTGATCTCCGCCGGTTCCCCGGCCGCCGTGGTCGCGGAAGTGTCCAACGGCCTGCTCGGGCCCATCGGCGGCGCCCTGGCCATCCTGGCCGTCATCGTCCTGCCCATCACCAGCGGCGACACCGCCTTCCGGTCCACCCGCCTGATCGTGGCCGAAACCTTCAAGATGAAGCAGACCAAGAGCTCCTCCCGCCTGCTCATCGCCATCCCGCTGTTCGCGTTGGGCTACGTGATCTCCACGCAGAACTTCTCCACGATCTGGCGGTACTTCGGATTCTCCAACCAGGCCCTGGCGGCCCTGGTCCTGTGGACCTCGGCCGTGTATCTGGCCCAGCGCGCCAAGCTGCACTGGATCGCCACCATCCCGGCCACCTTCATGACCGCCGTGTGCGCGACCTTCATCCTGAACGCCAAGATCGGCTTCAACCTGGACTACGAGGTCTCCGTCATCGGGGGCCTGGTCTTCGCCGCCGCCGCCTTCGCCATCTTCATGGTGAAGTACGGCCTGCGCAAGGCCGCCAGCCCGGTCACTGACAACGCCTAGACAACACCCTGCAATCCGCAGCCCACCCCATGCCGAGAGGCCCGGAAGGTTTTCCTTCCGGGCCTCTCCGTCTTTTGGCGTCGGCCGTGCTCTACAGGAAAAACAGGAGCGACAGGGCCATGACGGCCATGCCCGAGATCAGCCCGTAGATGGAGAGGTGGTGCTCGCCGTACTCCTCGGCCGCCGGCAGCAGCTCGTCGAAGGAGATGAAGACCATGATCCCGGCCACGCCCGCGAAGAGCACTCCGAAGAGGGTGGGCGAGAAGAAGGGCATCAGCACGAGGTAGCCGATGAGCGCGCCCAGCGGCTCGGCCAGGCCGGAGAGGAAGGAGTAGGTGAAGGCCTTTTTGCGGTCCCCGGTGGCGTAGAAGAGCGGGATGGACACGGCGATGCCCTCGGGGATGTTGTGGATGGCGATGGCCACGGCGATGGCCACGCCCAGCGCCGGGTCGGTCAGGGCGGCGGTGAAGGTGGCGAGGCCCTCGGGGAAATTGTGGATGGCGATGGCCAGGGCCGCGAGCACGCCTGTCCGCCTGAGCTTGTCGAAGTCGTGGGTCTCGTCTCTGGGCAGGTTTTCCTTCCCCGCGTCGATCTCCTCGATGGAGTGCATCTCGTGGGGGTTCTCGTAGCTCGGCACCAGCTTGTCGATGATCGCGATGAGGGCGATGCCGCCGAAGAAAGAGAGCACCGCCGTCCATTGGCCCGCGACCTTGCCCAGGGCTTCGGTCAGGACCTCGTTCGACTTGACCATGATCTCCATGAACGAGACGTAGATCATCACCCCGGCGGAGAAGCCCAGCGCCAGGGAAAGGAAGCGGGTGTTGGTCCGCTTGGTGAAGAAGGCCAGGGCCGAGCCGATGCCGGTGGAGAGCCCGGCCAGCAGGGTCAGGCCGAAGGCTGTGAGCAGGGTGGAGGTGTCCATATGGGGGATATACCGCGATTCCGGGCCTTGCGCCAGAGGCGCGCGGCCCGGAATCGCGGAGCCGGGGAGCCGGGCGGAATGCGTCGCCCGCCGTCAGTTGCCGGAGGTCCGGGCCCGGAGCCAGTTGGTCGGGGTCACGGACTCGGGCACGCCCTCGCGGGCGTCCACCCCGCGCGCCTCGGCCAGCTTCTTCTGGTACAGCTCCCAGTACGCCTGGGCCAGAGAGGTGGACCCGGACAGGGGATAGGCCAGGGTGGCGGCCAGCCGCGCGGACAGGGCCTCGCCCAGCAGGGCGTCGTATCTGGCGGGGTCGGTCTCCCGCCGGACGTAGGAGATGAAGATGGGCGCGTCCTCGTCGCACAGGATGACGCCGCCCTGGATTTCCCAGTCCTCGATCAGGGTCCCGTCCGGGGCCACGATGCGGATGATGCGCAGGAAGTCCGTGGGCAGGGCGTACTGGAACTCCCACTTCCAGAGCGGCGCGGCCGCGGCGGCGGCCAGCTCTGCCTGGGCCATGGCGCAGTTCCAGGGGTGGGCGCGCAGCACCGCGTCGCGCACGGCGGGCCAGCGGTGGTTGCACAGCCCGGCCGCCTTGCCGCCGTCGGTGAGCGACATGATGGCGTCCTCGCCCAGGTCGAGCAGGGCGTTGTTGCAGATTTCGATGATGCTTGATGCCATGGTGATACCTCGTCTGTCGGTTGTCCCGGCGTGAACCGGGCGACCATAGCACGGGTTTTCGGCTGCGGGGAAAACGGTCGCGCGAGGGGGCAAAACGGGTAAAAAAAGCGCAACTCGGCGGCTTGACAGGGGGGCGCGGACAGGGTTGAACTGCGCCCATGCAAACGCCCGACTCCATGCCGTCCGCCCCCTCCGCCGCGACTTCGGCCTTGGCCGCCGTCACGGACCCGATGGCGCGCCTGGCCGGGCTCCTGGCCCGCCCCGTGGCCGTGGGCGGCCGGACCGTGGCCAACCGGCTCTGGCTCGCGCCCATGGCCGGGCTGAGCCATGTGGCCTTTCGCGAGGTCCTGGACGGGTTCGGCGGCTGCGGCCTGCTCTTCACCGAGATGTGCGGGGCCCGGGCCGTGCCCACGGAAAACCCGCGCATGTCCGCCCTGTTCACCTGGCGCGAGGAGGAGCTGCCCCGCCTGGTCTGCCAGATCGCGGGGGCCGACCCGCGAGAGATGGCCCTGGCCGCCCGCCGGGTGGAGGACGAGGGGTTCTTCGGCGTGGACATAAACATGGGCTGCTCGGTCTCCGGCATCGTCAAGAAGGGCGCGGGCGCGGCCCTGCTGCGGGACCCGGACGCGGCCCTGGCCGTGGTCCAGGCCGTGCGCGCCGAGGTGGACGTCCCGCTCTTCGTCAAGTTCCGCACGGGCTGGACGCCCGAGGTGGACCCGGCCGTGGCCCTGGCCCGACGGCTGGAGGACGCAGGGGCGGACTGCCTTGTCTTCCATCCCCGCGTGGCCCCGGACAGGCGGACTCGCCCGCCGGTCCGGGCGCACATCCGGGCCGTGGCCGAGGCCGTGTCCATCCCGGTCCTGGGCAACGGCGACGTGGTCCTGCCCCAGGACTGCCTGGACATGCTCGACGAGACCGGGTGCGACGGCGTGTCCGTGGGCCGCATGGCCATCGCACGGCCCTGGCTCTTCGCCGAGTGGACGGCAGGGTTCCGGCCCGGCGAGACCGTGTTCCGGGACTACGCCCTGGCCCTGGCCGATGCTCTGGAGCGGCGATTCGACCCCATCCGCGCCCTCAAGCGGTTCAAGTCCTTCACCATCTACTTCGCGGCAAACTTCACCTTCGGCCACGACCTCCAGTCCAAGTTCCTGGCCTGCCATTCCATGGACGCCGTGCGCGAGGCGGCCCGGACCCACCTGCGCCCCGGCCTGCCCCTGGTCCGGCGGCCCAACCTGGCCATGTACAACACATGATTTAATCAATACGATGATATTTCAAATAGATGTAGAGACTGAAAAATAATCGTGAGGAACCAATGCGCGTCATAGACCTGACCCACGTCATCCGCACCGGCATGCACGTCTATCCGGGCGACGAGCCCGTGACCGTGCGCCGCGACCGGTTCGTCCACCGGGACGGCTACGCCTGCACCACCCTGCATCTGGGCGCCCACAGCGGCACACACCTGGACCTTCCGGCCCACCTGGACGCGGACGCGCCCGGCCTGGACTGGTTGGGCCCGGACAACTTCGTGGGCTGGGGCGCGGTGGCGGACTGCTCGGGCGTGGCCGGGCGACCCATCGACCAGGCGGATCTGGCCGGGCTCTCCGCCATGGAGGGATTGGATTTCGTCCTGATCCGCACCGGCTGGGAGACGCGCTGGGGCACGGAGGGATATTTCGCGGGCCATCCGGCGCTCTCGGAACTGGCCTGCCGCTATCTCGGCGGCCTGGGGCTCAAGGGGGTCGGCCTGGACGCGCCCTCGCCCGACGGTCCGGGCCCGGACCTGCCGTGCCACCGGACCCTCTTCGCCCACGACCTGGTCATCGTGGAAAACCTGTGCAACCTGTCCGAGCTCCCGGAGCGGGATTTCCTGTTCTCCTGCCTGCCCCTGCGCATCGCGGACGGCGAGGGCTGTCCGGTCCGCGCCGTGGGCATCGCCTTCTAGCGGGCCGTCGGCAAGCGGCCGCCCGACGCGCCGGATGAAGGGCGGACGGACCTTCGGCGGCGCGCGTTCCAGTTGTCGGCGGCGCGAGGCGGGCGAACCGTGGGGAAGGGATTGCGGTTGCGGGCCCTCTCGCGGATCACGAGAGCCCGCAACGCGCGAAAAGCGGGGGTACGCCCACCATATGAAGCGTGCGGAAGGATCGCCGCAGGTGGTGAAGCCGTCGCCGGGCTTTCTGCGCACGGCGTCCAGCTCCTCAACGGTGAAATGGCATTCCCCTTTTGGGGACATGACGGTCCTCCTCGTCGGCAACGGCGGGGTATGGCCTTGCAGCAGGAGCACCGACGCGCCCGGAGCCGGGCTCGGACAATAGCCGATTTTTCAGTTTGGGATTGAGCAGGCAATCAAGTATTCGCCTCGGCAGGAGCCGGCGGCGACGTGGGGGGCGAGCCATCGCCTCGGCCGTTCGCCTCCATCGGAAAATCAGGGTGGCGCAAAGCCCGGTTCGCGATTATACCTGCCGTTCAAGCGGAGGTTGTCCATGCAGCAAAAGACCGGCATCTATCTTCTCCTGATCGTCTCCATGGCCCTGTGGGGCGGCACCTGGGTGGCGGGCCGTGTCGTCGCCCAGTCCATGCACCCCATGTCGGCCGCGACCCTGCGTTTCATCGTGGCCTCGCTGGGCCTGTCGCTCATGGTCTGGCGGTCCGAGGGGCGGCTGCCGCGCCTGCGGCGCGACCAGGTCCTGCCTGCCCTCTTCCTCGGGTTCACCGGGGTCTTCGCCTACAGCTTTTTCTTCTTCACCGGGCTTCAGACCACGCCCGCCGGGCGGGCCGCGCTCATCGTGGCCTGCATCCCTGTCTGCATCGCCATCATCGCCGCCGTGTTCCTGGGCGAGCGGTTCGGGCCGGTGCGTGCGGTGGGGGCGCTGCTGTCCCTGGCCGGGGTCTCCGTGGTCATCGCCGGGGGCAACCCCCTGGCCCTGCTGGCGGGCGGGATGCACCGGGGCGACCTGATGATCCTGGGCTGCGTGGCCAGTTGGACGGCCTACACCCTGGGCGGCCGGGCGGCCATGCGCCGGATGCCCCCGCTCACGGCCGTGACCTGGTCGTGCATCACCGGCACGGTCATGCTCCTGCCCGTGTCCCTGACCCACGGGCTGGCGGCCGACGTGGCCAACGCCCGGCTCCTGGACTGGGGGTGCATTTTCTTCCTCGGCGCACTGGCGACAAGCCTGGCCTACTTCTGGTACTATGAGGCCATCGCGATCATCGGCGCGTCCCGTGCGGGCATCTTCATCAACACGGTGCCGGTCTTCGCGGTGCTCATGGGATTTTTTCTGCTGGGCGAGCCCATCCACCTGTCGCTCCTGACGGGCGGGACCATGGTCGTCCTCGGCGTGTACCTGACCAACCGGCCCTGAACGGGCCAGGGGGAAGCGAGATGAATGTGGAGGAACGCGTGGAGCGGCTGGAGAGCCTGGTTACGCTCCAGGACCGGACCATCGAGCGGCTGAGCGACGCCATCTTCGAGCAGCAGCAACAGCTCCAGGACATGGAGAAAAAGCTGGAGCGGATGGCGGGCAAGGTCCGGGAGATGGACGAGTTGGTGGGACAGAACAGCGGGCCGGACGCGCCGCCGCCCCATTACGGTCGTTAGGTCGACCGAACGGAGGGATCATGAAGATCACGGCACGCGAGATCATCGACATCCTGGGGCTGACGCCCCATCCCGAGGAGGGCGGCTTCTTTTCGGAGACGCACCGCTCGGCGGAGATCCTGGAGGCCAACGTCCTGCCGCTGCGCTACGGCTCGCCGCGCCGTCACTCCACGGCCATTTATTACCTGCTCACGCCCGAGACATACTCGCACCTGCACCGGCTCGAAACCGATGAGGTGTTTCATTTCTACCTGGGCGACCCGTGCGAGATGCTCCGTCTGCACCCGGACGGCCGGGGCGAGACCGTGCCGCTCGGCCAGGACCTGGCCTCGGGCCAGCGGCCGCAGGTGGTGGTTCCGCGCGGGGTCTGGCAAGGTATGCGCCTGGTCCCGGGCGGGACGTTCGCGCTCATGGGCTGCACCGTGGCCCCGGGTTTCGAGTACGAGGACTACGCCCACGGCTCGCGGGCCGAACTGCTTGAGCGCTACCCCGACTTCGCGGAGCTCATCCGCCTGTTGACCAGGGGTTAATCGGCAGGTCCTGCGGGGGCGGTCCACAGAGGCAGTGTGATCGGATCGGCTCGTTGGTACCGGAATGAAACAGTGCCTTCATCGAGGTCGACGGCGCCCATCCGTCTGCTGTTCCACATCCGGACCCATCGCCGGTAATGGTGCATGTATAGGCCGTTCCCGTCCATCTGCTTGAAGTAGGCGAAGCAGGGGGCATCGGCGACGTGCTGGTCGGGCGGGTATTGTTGCACCCACACGCAATCGCTTACGAAGAGCGCTTTCCAGAAAGGGGCCTCCTGGTACATCTTGATTCGAATGCACGCGGCCGCGAAGTGCTGATCGCGAAGGTAGGCGAGCGTCTTGTGGATTTCTTCTCGGTAGGCGTCGGGAGTTGTGTTCAACTGCTCGGCCCTGCGCGCAACCCCTTCGCTGAACGGATAGGCGAGAATGACGCGAACCGTTCCCTTGCACGAGCGCACCGAGTCGTGAAGCGGAGAATCCTTGGCGACGAAAGTGTTGTAGCCCGTGGCGCCCACAATGATGATGTCGGTTGACTCCATCCCCTTGTTGCGCAGCAACTGGTTGCTTTGTTCACGTGAGCTCTCGTCCGCGTGCATGTTGCAATAGAAAAGTCCGATGGCCTCGGCATTGCGGCCGTTTCTGTGCAGTAGCCTAGCGTGCTGGATGAAGCGCAGCAAGATGGGGGCCGAGATGGAGATGATTATGGAGTAGACATCATAATGCGTGTAGAATTCTTGGCCAAAAGCCAGGATCAGATCGCCCAGTGATGTGACGGAGGTGAAGAGGACCTGAAGCCCCTTGAGAATGGCCCACGCCAGGAAGGCCGCGAAGATATCATTGAACAGGCTGTGAGATCGTTTTTGCATATAGATAATACGATTTATTCGGATATAAGAAAAGCCAACGCAACGTCGTTGGCTTTCCCTTTGGTTACATATTGCTCGGGTAGGTGAAGGTTTTCCTCTCCCGCCGTTTTGTCATGATTCGTGGGGCGACAAGGGTGTCCCACACGTATGCCACTGCAACCGCGCCTGAGATGACCAAGCCGGCTTCAGCCACGTATGCCATGGAGTCCTCCTGTAGATTTCATGCTGCTTTCATGCCTGACGTCTGGGCTCGCGCCCGGTGCAAGCATGGTTTTCCACATTTGGGAGGCTTAGTTTTAGCTATTCCCATATGCGTTGTCAACAATCATCGATAAAATATCCATCCATTGATATGCTGGAATTGCCCGTGCGGCCCCCTTATTCCGTCTCCGGCCGCGTCGGCCACTCCACGGCCGTCGGGAATCCCGCCTGCTGCGGCACGTCGCGCAGGGCCTGGCGATAGGACTGCCACAGGACCTGGGCCGTCTCGTCGAGCACCGAGTCCGCGAGCTGGGTCCAGTCGGACGCGGCCAGGAGCCGGTCGCGCCCGGCGCGGGCCGCATCGGCCAGGGCCGTAGTCCGGGCCTCCTCGTCCACAACCGCAGTGACGACCGTCTCGCGGTAGATCAGATCCTCGCCCTTGGCCCACGCCGTTTCGTAGGTGGTGTAAGGCTCGCGCACGGCCGGGACGGCCTCGTTGTAGCCGAGCCCGTCCCACTGCTCGCGGGTCAGGTCGGCGAAGGTGCGCCAGCAGCCGTCCAGGACGGCCTTGGCCGGGGGATTGGTCTTGAACGTTTCATCAGGGTATCTGAACATGATGTCCTCCTTTAATATGCGTTGGTGTATTTGGTCGCGGCCTCGATGACGGCCAGGCCGACGATGCGATTGCCGGACGCGCCATTGGCCGGGGCGTTGTCTGTCGCCACCTTGAATCCGGTCGACGTGAACATGAGCGGGGCCCCGGTCCCGGTGTGTTCGCTGGCGTTGATGTTCGGATACAGCCAGTTATACACGGGGTTGCTGGGATTTGTGGCTGCCGCCTTGAACCCCCAATAGGCAGACGCGCTTCCGGAGTCCTTCAGGAACGGAATGACAAGCGGCTTGCCGCCCAGGTCCACGGTGGGGCCATTACTTGAGGCGTTGCCAATGTAGCTGAACGCGCGGAACACGTCGGAGTCCGTGAAGAGGTAGGCGACATAATCCCCGCTCGCGAAGTGCGGCCCGCCCACGGTGAAGGTTGTCGAGGTGGTCGCCCAGATGCCTGACGCGGAACCAGCCGCGTTGGTGCTGTTGAGGAGCAGGTAGGCGCCCCCGCCCAGTGCGGAGTGGAACACCGCCCAATTGCCGGAGTCGTCCAGGCGCTTGATGAGGGCGAATGTCACGGCCTTGCCAAGCCCGTGGTCGAGCACTGAGTCCACCCCGACGACGTGGGTGAACGTGTGGATGGCGAAACCCTGGCCTGACCCGGCCTTGAGGCAAAGGTCTATGTAGCTAAAACCGGAGGCGTTTACGCTAGTGCTTTGTCCGACGTCGTATCCGTCGGTATTGAATGCAGTCAGTATATACGGAGAGGTTCCTTGTGCAGCGGGCCAATTGGTGTAAATCTGTTTATTGACTCCACGCACAGCGTCAGTGACGAACCAATCAATCGACTGACCGCGACTTTTCATGTCCACAAAGTCCGGCTGGAAATCCA
The DNA here is from genome assembly GCF_028692895.1 of Pseudodesulfovibrio sp. Lineage (GTDB taxonomy): Bacteria > Desulfobacterota > Desulfovibrionia > Desulfovibrionales > Desulfovibrionaceae > Pseudodesulfovibrio. The sequence continues at coordinate 36,794 of NZ_JAQUWN010000010.1, read as the reverse complement.
GACTGGTGACGCTCGCCCCTGCACCTGTTCCCTGTCGCAGCACGATGTCGGCAACGGTGGACGACCGCCATACTGTCGGGTTGGGCAACGCAGTCCATGTGGATACGCCGCCGTTGTGAGTGGGGGTATCGTCCGTCTGCGTGCCGGTGACGGTCCAGTCGTTGCCGTTTCCGCTTGCGTCAGCGCCCAGGTCGGCGGCGTTGGAAAAGTCCAATAAGCAGCCGCCGAATCCGTAGGTCTGCGAGGATGCTGCATACCCGCTGAATTCCGCCAAAGATACTACGGGCCCCGAGTATACGGCGGTGGCTACCAGGCGGTATTGGGCATAGTCGGCTGGAGAGGACAGTGTAAAGTTTCTCTTTTGTCCTGCGGAACTCCAGTCGATCCCGGTGCGAGTGTCGATAACGTCCCATGTCGAGCCGTCGTTGGAACCCTGAATCGTGAAGTCCCTGGGCGTTTCATATTGCGCATACGTATCGTTGTCGTTGCGCGCGGTGATGGAGTACCCGTCGATGGTTTTGGCCGCCGGGAGAAGATAGCCGATCACACCGGAGCTGTCCGACGCCCAGCGCGTGGAGGCGTTCATGTCAAACGCGTTCCCGGCGGAGAAGTCACCCATGTTCGCACCGAACGCCGTGCCGCCGGTGAACTGCGGTGTCTCGACCTGGGTGAACGATGCAAGCGCGGGCTTCCTGGGAACCCACAAGCCCGTCACGCGCTCGGACAGCTCCATGAAATCAGCGTAGGTGTACCCGCCGTTCCCGTCGACCACGACCAGCCGCGAGAAGTAGCCGTAATAGCTTCCGGCATAGTAGGTCAGCACGTTCTGAATGAACTCGGCATAGGTGGCCCCGACGCTGCCGCCGTACGCCGCGAGCTGGGTACCCTGCTTCCAGACAGTAACGGTCGACCCAACCTTGCGGATGGTGATGAGGTAGTGGCCCGTCATGTCGTTGAGCGGCGCGATGGTCGCCGCCGTGGGCTTCCAGCCGAAATGGACCGTGCAGTCGGTCGCTGCGGTCCCGGTCGAGGCCATGGCCGATTCGACGAGCGCCGACCAGCCGATGGGCGCCGGCCAGACCCGAGCCGAGCCGCTTCCTTCCTTTGGCGTCAGCATGGCTAGGCCTCCATGTTCTGCAAGGCCACGATGGTCTTGCGGGCGTTGAACCGCTCGACGACGATCCGGATTTCCCCGGCCGCGGAGTCCGGGTCGGCCAGGTTGCCGTCGGTCTTGTAGGACGCGGCCAGGGACAGCCCGTTCCCGCCGGGATAGACGTGGAACACGTAGGTCCCGTCATAGGGCAGGGTCACGTCGCTGAAGATGCTGGCGGCGGTCAGGGACCAGGACACATGATTGCGGTTCACGGCGAGGGCGGACAGGTCAGCGCCGGTGTGGGCCTGGGCCTGGTCGCCGAACACGGCCATGAGCAGCGCGGCCTCCTCGGCCTTGAGGATGGCGGTGTCGGCCGGTTCCGCGCCCATGGCGGCGCGCGCCTCCCCGGGCGTGGCGGCTCCGGCCACCAGGCGGCCGGTGGTCCCGAAGCCCAGGTTGGCCAGGGCCTGGGCCGATTCGGTCGCGCCGGTGCCGCCCTGGCTCACGGCCAGGGGCAGGGCGATCTCGCCCAGGGCGGCCAGGTCGAGGTTGGACAGGTCGTCGCCGCCGCCGTTCCAGCCGAGGACCCTGCCCGGCGCGGGATCGGGCAACTGCACGCCAGAGACGGCGGACGAGACGCGGAAGGTGATGGTCCGGTCCAGCCGCTCGGCCAGGGCCTGGCAGATCATGGTCAGCTTGTCCAGGGCCCCCTCGTGGGTGCTGGCCGGAAAGGCGTCGTTCTCCACGTAGTCCACCTCCTGGACCGGGGCCGGGTCGCGCCGGATGACCAGGGTCTCGCCCGTGGCCGGGGGGGTGGTCAGGGTGCAGGTCCCGCCGCCTGACTCGCCCGCGCCGGAGAGTTGGTAGTCGGTGCCGAGGGTGAGCACGCGCTCCCCGTCCGCGCCCGAGAGCACGACCTCCAGGTCCTGGTTGGCGATGAAGGGGAAGGGGATGGCGAAGGCCGTGGTGGAGCCGTTGCCCGCGTATAGCGTCTTGCTGATGGTCGATGCGATGGTCATGATTATCCTCCGTATTTGTAGAGCTTGGAGCCCAGGGACAGGGTGGAGCGGTTGGCCGAAGCGCCGTTGCCGATACGCGTCAGGTTGGCCCGGTTGCGGCCCTGGTTCAGGGCTCCCTGGGCCTCCCGGTCGCCTCGGAAGAGGATGTCGTCCTCCTCCTGTCCGTCCTTGAGCCGTTCGCTCTGGTTGATGATCCGCTTGGAGCCGCTCATGGCCAGGCCGCTCGCGCCCCAGGACGCGTGGTTGGCGGCGCGGCGGTGCTCGGCCTTGTCGCGGTAGTCGGCGGCGGCTTCCTGGGCCTGTCTCCGCCGGGCGGCGGCTTCGCCCAGGGCGTCCTGTTCGGTGAGCCCGGCCTGGGCTTCCGCCAGGTCCGAGCCGTCGGAGCCGCCGCTCCCGTCGTTGACCATGTCCATGAAGTCCCTGGTCAGGTTGAGGCCCTGCTTGAGCGCGGCGGCCCCCTGTTGGTCCATTCCCATGATGTTCCTCCGTGGGAGTTGAAAGGTTATTCGTTGATGACGAGGGTGGGGACGATGAGCAGCACGGTCATGGGCAGAGGTTGGTCCTGCACCACGGTGAGAATGCCGTCCCGGTCCCATCCCCGGGGAAAGTTGACGATCTTGTCGCCGGTCCAGGCCCCGGCCGAACGGCCCATGGGCGTGGCCGACGAGCGGAAGCAGACGGTCTCCAGGGTGTCCGCGTCCGGGCCTACCTTGCCGCCCAGGGTGTCGTGAAAGCGCACGGCCACCTTGGTGATCCGCTTCTGCTTGGTCTGGGCAGTGCCGCGCGCGCTGCCCGCCTCCAGCCGCATGGGCTGGAGCCGGGAGACGTAGGGCAGCCCGGCGTGGACCACGGACGCGGGCCGGTCCAGGGTGATGGAGCCGTCCTCGGCCACCACCCTGTCGGTCTGGACCGCGCCGTCGGCCAGCACGGCCACGGTGCGCCCGGCCAGGTGGACCAGGCCGTGGATCGTGGACGACGGGGCGCCTCGGTAGGTCAGGCCGCTGTCCACGAAGAAGGCCTCGTCGATGTCGCCGTCGAAGTTGGCCTCCAGGTATTCGATGTAGCGGCGCTCCTCGCCCATGACCTCGCGCCGGACCACGGTCCACAGCTCGTCGCGCATGGACTGGGCCGAGAAGACCGAGGCCACGCCCTCCACCACGCCGTCCGTGACCACGCGCGACCACGCGGCCACTTCCTGGTCCGGTTCGTAGGTCAGGGTCGCCACCGCGCCGTCGGAGCGCAGGCAGTAGAGGATGGCGTCCGGCTCCTGGACCCAGGCCAACTGGACCAGCCCGGGCGCGGTGATGTGCTCGGAGAGGATGGTCAGGTCGCGGGAGACGTAGGCGTCGGACTCCAGGCGGTAGGACATTTCGCGGACTTTGCGCCCGGCCCGCTGGATGTAGAGGGTGGCGAAGCCCACGGCCTCGGGCCGGGTGGTGGACGCCCCGCAGGTGCCTTCCTGGTTGGCCTTGATGGAAGCCGGGGTCACGGCGTCGCCCAGCGAGCCGCAGATGGTCCACTCGCCGCCCGCCGTGCCCACCCACAGCTTGGTGCGCGGCTCCAGGAACTCGATGCCGTTGGCCTGGCGGCCGGACAGCGTGACCTCGATGGCGTCGTCGTCCAGGGGGTCCTCCCCGGCCGGTCCGTCGGTGCGGTCGCCGGGCTCGAAGCACTCCCAGCAGTCCTCGTTGAGCGCGCCCTCGCCGTCCCAGATGGCCTCGATGCCTGCGGCCCCCGGCGAGGTCTCGAAGGTGAGGGTCAGGTCCGCGCCCGAGGCCGAATAGTTCTTGTCGCCCTTGTAGCGGTAGTAGCGGGTCGTGCCGTCCGGATGCTGGCCGCGCAGGCCGTCCGCGGCCTCGAACCCGTCGCCGTCCAGGATGACCAGGGTGTCGCCCGCCGCGCCGTCGCGCATCTCCCCGGAGCCGTTGACGATCTCGCGGTCGCGCCAGCCGTCGAACGGCACCTCGCGGGTGCGCAGGCGAAAGTCGGTCATCTCCCCGGTGCGCGAGAACCAGAGCGTCCCCGGTCGGTCCGGCGTGGCCGCCAGCACCAGCCGCTGCTCGAAGAAGCAGACCGCCGACGGGTAGTTGCCCTCGGTCCAGGCCTCGGGCGGGCTGACGAATTCCATCTCCTCCAGGGTCCAGTCGTCGTGGTCCACGCGCGTCAGCTTGCGCACCGGGTGGTCCGGGTGGACCAGGATCAGCACCTCGGCCGACTGGGCGTAGCGCAGCTTTTCGAACTGGTCGGCCGTGTAGGGGATGTCCCGCCGGTATTCCTCGCCGTCCGAGAGGACCACGCCGTGGTTCGTGAACACGCGCATCCGGCCCTGGCCCGTCCCGTCCTCGCCCAGCTCCAGCACGTAGGTCTGGCTGGCGTTGAACTCGAAGGGGATCAGCAGCACCGGCCGGGCCGGGTTCATGGCCTCGGCCACGAAACGCAGTCCGGAGCGGCGGATGGCCCCGCCGTGCGGATGGACCAGGAAGTTCTCCAGCACGCGGCAGCCGTTGAAGTACTTGGACAGGTCGGTCCTGCCCTCCAGGCGGGGACTGATTTCCCCGGCGGTGAAGTTGGTGAGCGATGGGGTGGCGATGCTCATGGCGCCTCCTTGCGAATCCGGGCTCGCCCGGGCATGTGGCGCAGTGTAGACCCGGTTTTTGGCCCGGGATGAAAACGGGTAAAATCGGGGCCCCAGCGGGTAAAAAAAGCATAACTTTACGTGTTGACAGGGTCCCGGAAAGGGCTCGGCCCCGCCCGTCCGGCAGAGGGACGGGGCGGGGCCTGGAAAATCAGCGGGTTGGGAGATATCCCGCCCCGGCTATCCGGCGTGGGAAAAGCGGCTCCGGGCAAGATCGGAAACGAAAGGGGGCAAAACGGGTAAAATCGGCATGACTCGGCAGGGAGGGGCGGAGGCGCGGGGCGGGATGCCTCTCCTCACGGGCGCGACGGGCGGGGCCGAAAAAGCGCGAACGCCCGCATCCCCGCCTGTGGGGCGGGATGCGGGCGTTCGGGCGCGTCCGTTTGGCCGGGCCGGGTCAGTTGGCTGCGGCGTGTCGTGCGGAGGCGTCGCTTTTTTCTTTGCCCAGCCGGATGACCTGCGTGGTGAAGGAGGTCTCGCCCGGTTTGCAGGCGGGGCAGCCCTCGGACATGATCACGCAACGTTCGTCCAGGGTGGTGGGGTCGATTCCGGCCATCTTGAGAAGTTTCGACGTCAGACCGCGCCGCCAGATGATGGGCTGGCCGCACAGGCTGCATTCCACGTACAGGAGTTCGGGATCGAAGTTCTTCATGAATCAAAGTGTAAGCATCCACGGGGAGGATGACAAGGGCCGGGAGTTATAAGTTCCCGGCCCGGGGTTATCGTTGCGGCCCCGGAGGGGGGGCGCTAGGCGTCTTTCGCGTCTTCGGCCTTGCCGGCGGCCGCAGCCTCGCTGCAGTCCCGGCGGACGCGGGCCATGCGCTCCTTGGGCGTCTCGCCGTCGTCCGCCAGGCGGGACCGCATGAGGCGCAGGGCCTCGTCCTTGCCCAGGGGCCGGTGGAAGTAGAAGCCCTGGACGCTCTCGCACTGGAGGTCGATGAGGGAGCAGACCTGGTCCGGCTCCTCCACGCCCTCGGCCACCACCTCCAGGTCCAGGGAGTGGGCCAGGGCTATGACCGCCTTGACGATTTCCATGTTTTCCGGGTCGGTCTTCATGCGCGAGATGAAGGAGCGGTCCACCTTGAGGGTGTCCACGGGCAGTTGCTGGAGCTGGGACAGGGAGGAGTAGCCCGTGCCGAAGTCGTCGATGGAGAAGCGGATGCCGAGCTTGCGCAGCCGGTTGAGGATGCGCACCGCCGACTCGGGGTGGTCCATGATGGCGGACTCGGTGATTTCGAGCTTGAGGGCTTCGGGGGGCAGTCCGTGGCGCTTCAGGGTGTCGAGGACGACGCGGTCCAGCTCCATGCGGGCGAACTGCTTGCTCGACAGGTTGACCGACATGTAGACGTCCTCGGCCCCGGAGGTCTCCCGTCGCCATTCGGCCAGGGTCTTGAGGGCGTTGTCGAGGACCCATTCGCCCAGTTGGATGATGAGGCCGGACTCCTCGGCCAGGGGGATGAACTCGGTGGGCGGCACGGTCCCGCGCACGGGGTGCGACCAGCGCGCCAGGGCCTCGAAGCCCATCAGGTCCTCGCCCGCGAGGTCCATGATGGGCTGGTATTCGATGAAGAAGTGGCCGTTGTCCAGGCCGGAGCGCATGTCGTTTTCCAGCGAGAGCTGGGCCACGGCGTTTTCCAGCATCCGTTCGGTGAAGACCTTGAACCGGTTGCGGCCCGCCTCCTTGGCCTGGTGCATGGCGATGTTGGCGTTCTGGAGCACGTCGGCCGGGCGGACGTCGCCCAGGGGAGAGAGGACGATGCCGAAGCTGGCCGAGGTCTGGACCTCGTTGACCCCGAAGGCGAAGGGCTTGGTCAGGGCCAGGCGGATGCGCTTGATGATGCGGATGGCCTCGCCGGGGGTGCCCAGCTCGTCCAGGAGCAGGACGAACTCGTCGCCGCCGAAGCGGGACACGGTGTCCAGGCTGCGGACGTGTTCGGTCAGCCGGCGGGCCGTCTCGCAGAGGACCATGTCGCCGAAGCGGTGGCCCAGGGAGTCGTTGATGACCTTGAACCGGTCGAGGTCCAGGAAGATGACGGCGAAGAAGTAGCGCGGGCGGCGGGCGGCCCGGTGCATGGCCTGGCCGATGCGGTCCAGGCACAGGGTGCGGTTGGCCAGGCCGGTCAGGGGATCGTGCAGGGCCTGGTGACGGAGCTGCTCCTCCATCTTTTTGCGGCCGGTGATGTCGCGCATGCTGCATCGGATGCCCAGGGGCTTCATGCCGATGCCTGAGACCGAGCGGCCGACCACGTTGATCCAGCGGACCTCGCCGTCGCGGTTGCGGATGCGGAAGTCGAGGAAGTCGCCTTTTTCACAATTGGCGTCCTGCATGAAGCGGTCCCAGGCGGGCTGGTCGTCGGCGATGATGATGTCGCGCGCCAGCGCCGGATTCTCGAAGAAGGCTTCGGGCGGCCGGCCGGTAAGCCGTTCGCAGGAGGGCGAGCAGTAGAGCACGCCGCCGCTCACGCCGATCCAGAGCTCCCAGTCGTAGGCGAAGTCCGCGATGGTCCGGTATCGCTCCTCGCCCTCGCGCAGGGCCAGGACGAGCTTTTCGCGCTGGGACTGGACCCTGACCCGCCGCTCTTCGGTCAGGGCGGTCTGGCGCAGGACGTAGAACTGCAGGGCGGAGATGACCAGGAGGACGACCATGAAGATGGCGGCCAGCTTGTAGCGGTAGCCGTCGATTTCCTTGACCACGTCGTCCACGTAGATGCCGGTGCCCACGATCCAGCCCCAGGGCTTGAACTCGCGCACGTAGGACATCTTGTGGGAGATGCGTTCGGGGTGGTCCTTCCACTGCCAGTAGTAGTTCACGAACCCGCCGCCCTTTTCGGCAGCGATCTGCACGAATTCCTTGAAGATCTCCTTGCCAGACTGGTCGCGGTAGCTTGAGAGGTCCTTGCCCTCCAGGTCGGCCCGGTAGGGGTGCATGATCATGCGCGGGGAGGTGTCGTTGATCCAGAAATAGTCCTTGCCTTCCGGGCCGTAGCGCAGGGAGCGGATCATCTCCCTGGCCGAGCGACGGGCCTCCTGCGGGGCGAGGGCCCCGGACCGGACCTCGCGGTCGAGGTGCTCCAGGGACCGGATGACCGCGCCGGTCAGCTCGAAGATCGTCTGCTTCTTGTAGTTCATGAAGGCCGACTGCAGGGAGGGCAGCAGGTACAGGAAGATGGACCCGGCCAGCAGCAGGATCATGAGCGTGGTCGGCAGCAGGATCCGAAACGGCGTGTGCCGGAGCAGGGATTTGAGACGGCGCGTGGTCATGGCGTAAGCGTCGGCCCGCAACGGCGGGTCGATTCCCCCTTTGATGGCACGTTATCCTGCAATGTTAAAAAAGTGAAGAGTGTAGGCGGTCAGGAGGTGAATACGCGGTTGCGCCCGTTTTCCTTGGCCTGGTAAAGGGCCACGTCGGCCTCCTTGAGCAGGCCGTCCACCGAAGAGGTGGTCCCGCCCATGACGGCCACGCCGAGGGATACGGTGATGCGCAGCTCGCCCGCGTTGGTGCGCAGGATGGCGTTCTCCACGGCCGCGCGCAGCCGTTCGGCCACGTCCAGCGCGGACTGGCGGGAGGTCTCGGGCAGGAGGACGCCGAACTCCTCGCCGCCCAGCCGCCCCAGGATGTCGGCCTCGCGCAGGGCTCCCACCGCGATCCCGGCCAGGGAGCTCAGGACCTGGTCGCCCACGTCGTGGCCGTAGGTGTCGTTGACGCGCTTGAAGTGGTCGATGTCCATCATGAACATGGCCAGGGCGCGGTTGTAGCGGCGGCTGCGGGCGAATTCGGCCGTGGCCAGCTCCATGAACCAGCGCCGGTTGTTCAGGCCGGTCAGGGCGTCGGTGGTGGCCAGCTCGCGGAGCTTGGTCTCGGTGGCCTTGCGCTCGGTGATGTCGCGGATGGTGGCCACGGCGAACCAGCGGTCGTTCAGCCGGAACCCGGCCACGGAGAGCTCCAGCGGGATGCGCCGTCCCGCCTTGTTCATGCCCTCCACCTCGCTGATGTCGCCCACGGCCGAGCGCTTGCCGGACATGGACAGGGGCGGCAGCCCGGTGCCGCCCTCCATCGTGCGGTCGAGCGGGGAGATGAGCGAGTGGACCTCCCGGCCCAGCGCTTCGTCCTCGCGGTAGCCGAAGAGTTTTTCCGCCGCATGGTTCCAGAAGGATATCCGGCCCAGGTTGTCGGTCATGACGATGGCGTCGTAGGCGGACTCGGCCAGGGCGCGCAGCTTGCGTTCGCTGGCCTTGATGTCCTCCTGCTGCTGCTTGCTCTCGGTGATGTTCATGGCCGCGCCCCGGTAGCCCCTGAACGCCCCCTCGTCGAAGTAGGGCACGCCGCTGATGCGCAGCCAGATCAGGGAGCCGTCCTTGGTCTGGGTCTGCATCTCCACGTTGCAGAACTGCCGGTGGCCGCCCATGACCTGGGCCTGCCAGATGCGGAAGTCGGACTGGAACGCCGCAGGCAGGATCATCTCCATGGGCCGCCCCAGCAGCTCCTCGGGCGTGTAGCCCAGGACAAAGGCCGAGTCGTCGGTGACGAAGGTGAAGTTCATGTCGGCGTCGGTCTCCCAGATGAACTCGCCCACCGCCTCGCTGATGTCGCGGAAACGCTGCTCCGACTGGCGCAGGGCGGCCTGGGCCTGGTATTGCTCCGTCACGTCGCGGGCGAAGATGGCGATGTTCTCCACCCCCCGGAGCTCGCCCAGGACGGGATAGGCGTTGACCAGGATGCGCCGCTCGCGGCTCAGGATCTCGAACTCCGTGGACTCCCCGGTGGAGACCACCCAGTTGATGGCGTTGCGGTAGAGGTCGCCCGCCCCTTCGTCGATCAGCTTGAACAGGGGCTGGCCCACGGCGCGCGCGCCTTCGCCGCACAGCCGCTTGGAGCCGATCTCGTTGATGGCCAGGATGGTCCCGGCGCGGTCGATGAGCAGGGCGCTTTCCGTGGGGGCGTTGAGCAGGGCGCGGGCCGTCTCCTCGCTGCGCTTGAGGGCGGTCTCCCGCTGCTTGCGGCGGGTGATGTCGCGCATGAATCCCACGGTGTAGGTTTGGCCGAGGTGCTTGAACCGCGAAGTGGAGAGCTCCACCGGCAGGGGAGCGCCCTCCTTGTTGTGCGCCTCGAACTCCGTGACCCTGGGGCCGGATTCCGACGTCGCGTCGGCCATGGTCGACAGGGGCGCGGGCGTGAGGAATTCGCTGAGCGGCCGGTTGAGCGCCTCCCTGGAGTCGTAGCCGAACAGGGTCTTGCCCGCCGGGTTCCAATAGGTGACCCGGTCCTTTTCGTCGACCAGGACGATGGCGTCCCGCGAGGAGCGGGTGATGGCCAGCGTCCGTTCCTCGCTCTCGCGAATCCGCGCCTCGGCCTCGAACTCGCGCATCCGGAAATTGATGAAGTGCCACAGCCCCAGGCCAAGGGCCACCATGCCCACGGCGGTCAGCAGGAGGAACAGGTTGCGCCAGGGCAGGGCCAGTTCCTCCGGGGACACCAGGGTGATGATCCGCCACCCCTTGTCGCCGGGGTCGGATATCTCCACGCCGCGCGGGACGATGGAGTTGGGCGTGATCCTGACCGTGTCGTAGGTGAACAGCCCGTTTCGCGTCCGGACCTGTCCCTGGGAGCTGCCCAAGATCTGCGCCCAGGCCTCGGGAAACCGCTTCTCCATGGTCGCGTTGATGTGTTCGAGCAGGTGGCCCCAGGCGTCCTCGGCCGCGGGAGCGATGAACCAGTGGCCGGTGGTGTTGCAGAACATGGTCGAGGCCTCGGGCGTGGAGGCGAGCTGCGTCACCTGGGCGAGGAGGGTGGAGGCGTCGAGGTTGAGCACCACCACGCCGAGCCGGTCGCCGTCGTGGCCGATGACCGGGCTGGCGATGCGCAGGGTGGGCCGCAGGGGCGTCTCCAGCTTGCCGTGCTCCACGTTGAGGTCGAGCTCCGAGATGTAGACATCGTCGGGAGCGCCCCGCATGGCCTCCTTGAAATAGTAGCGGTCCGACTTGTCCTGCAGGGCCTGGTCGGGCGTCAGCTCCGGGCCGTTCTGGTACTGGTCCACCCGGATGATCTCCATGCCCGCGCCGTTCAGGTAGCGGGCCTGAAAATAGGAGGGGCGGCTGGCCGAAAAGTCGGCAAAGACGTTCTTCAGTTCGGCAAAGTCAACTCCGCCCCGGCGCTCCAGGGCGTGCGCCGTGGCCCGGGCGAGGAAGCGGGTGTCCGCCAGCCGGGTGACCACGCTGTCGGTCACGAAGCGGGACGCCTGGCCGACCATGGCGATCTGGCGCTGGGATATCTCCTCCACGTGCGACTGCGTCCGGCTGAGGATGAACCACGCCGCGATGAGGACTATCCCCAGGGACAGCGGTCCGAAAACTTTGATGAATTCCTTGGTTGTATTCGTCATGCGTCACCGGCCGCCAGGGGCGGAGGTTCGATTGTCCGCTCGGGCCGACGCCCTTTGGCAAACGTCAGTTGCGGGAGACCATCACCCGGTTCTTGCCCTGGGCCTTGGCCCCGGTGAGGGCCGACTGGATGCGGTGGACGAACGTCTCCGTCGAGTCGTCCTCGCGGCCCTGGACCACGCCCAGGGAGAGCGTCATGCGAATCTTGCCGCCGAAAAGCTTGTGGCCCACGATCCTGCGCAGCTTCTCGGCCACGATGGCCGCCTTGTCCAGGTCGGTGTGCGGGGCCAGGATGATGAACTTGCCGCCGCGCCAGCGGAACACGTAGTCCGTGCTCCTGAGCTTGGCGCTCACGAACTGGGCCAGGCTGGCCAGCAGCCGGTCGCCCGTGCGGTATCCGTGGGCTTCGTTCAGGGCCTTGAAGTCGTCGATGTCGAACATGATGCCCGACAGGGTGGAGTGGTAGCGGCGGACGTTCTCCAGCTCGCGCTCGGCCACGGCCTCGAACTTGTGGCGGTTGTAGACCTTGGTCAGGTCGTCGAGGATGGTCAGCTTGTCCAGTTGCTGGTTCATCTCCTCCATGGTCGCGTCCTCGCGCCCGAGCATGGCCACAAACCGGGTGAAGACCAAAAGCGCCTGGGCCGCCAGGATGAAAAAACCGGCCACCATGAGGAGGTAGACGAACTTCATCATGGCCCCCGGCTCCTCGGGCGGGGTGATCAGCAGGGTGTAGATGACCCCGAAATTGGCGCAGAACAGGGCGGCGAGGGCGGCCAGGCTGAGGACGTAGAACAGCTTGTACTTCGTCCTGAGCCGCTGCGCGGGCCGCTTGCCGTGATCCGCCTGCGCCGCGCCGCTCACTCGAAGGCCCCTTCATAGGTGTAGTACAGGGCCCCGCTCCCGGCGTCGTCGTCATAGTCCAACTCCACCGAGAACTCGGGCCACATCCAGCCGTAACGCTGGCCCACGCCTCGGCCGGGACCGTACATGGCCATCAGCCGCTCCTTGATGAGGAAGTGGTTGGCCCGGCCGGAAAAGGAGACGCCCACCCTGTACAGCCGGTCCTTGCGGAAATAATAGGCCACGGAGTTGATCTCCGCGTCCCCGAAGGCTCGGCGCTCGTCCTTGCGAAAATAGGTGTCGTCAAAGCCCGCCTTGTTCACGGCCAGTAGGCCGGGAATCTTCTCAAGGGGCGTGCCCCACTTGAGTCCCCGGAAGCCGTCAGGCGCGGGAGCGGTCGTATAGTCCCCTGCCGAAGCGGCCGCGACGAGCAGCAGCATAACGGTCAGGGACAGGAGGATTCGAAGCGTTGCCATGTGTGGTGTCCCTTGTGCGAACGGTACGATATTCAACTCCGATATTGTACGGAATTGCGCCGTAAAATCAAGACGCGGATTGTCAGGCCGGGGCGGTCCGTGCTAAAGAGGGCATCATGCAACGAAAATCCCCCCGCACCCTCGTCGCGGGCGTCCTGCTCGCCGCCGCGCTCCTCGCCGCCGGATGCTCCCAGGCTCCGTCCGACGCCGAAAAAAGGCTGGCCGCCCTGGAAGCCGAAGTCAAGGCCCTGCGCGACGAGGCCCGGACGCGTGAAAAGGCCATGCGCGAGGAAATGGCCATGGTCCGCACCAACCTGGCCTCCATCCGCACCATCCTGGAACTGGACAGGGGCCGCGCCGCCGCCCCCGACAAACCCGGCGACACGCCCAAGCCCGACACCGCCAGCCCCGACGCCTCCGGGCCGTCCGATGAGCTGGACCGCGAACTCGACGCCAAAGCCAAAGGCTTCGTCAAGGAGAACCTCGACCGCCTGCTCGTCATCACCCGCAAACTCCTCGACAAAATGGAACGCGAACTCGATAAACAGGAAGAAACCGCGCCGCCCAAACCCAAAGGCGACGAAATCTGACGGAAAACATCATGCAGAACATGCCCAAATATCTCACTCCCCTGCTTCCCCTCCTGCTCCTTCTCGGACTGCTCCCCGCCTGCGCCGGCGGCAATGCGGTCAAACTCACCTACGCCTTGGGGCCAACCCCCGCTCCCTGCCGCTCCAAAGCCGTCATCTACAAGTTCGAAGACCAACGGCCCGGCTCCCGCCTCGGCCGCGACTCCTCGGGCCGTACCATCGAATCCCTCTCCAACGTGCCCGACTGGGTAGGCTGGGCCCTCTTCGATGAACTCCGGTCCGCTGGCTGCGACGTCAAATACCGCACCTCCACCCTGCCCGAAGACAATACCCCCGTCGTCACCGGCGAAGTGCTCGAACTCGGCCTCAACCAGACCGGCGCCACCACCTGGAAAGGCAACATCACCGTCCGCATCCTCGTCAAACGCGACGGCAAAATCGTCCACTCCGAAAAACTCGCCAGCGAAGTCGAGAACGTCGTCCTCCCCGGCTACGGCACCCAGTCCGACCTCCTCGCCGAAACATTGCGCACCCTCATGACCGAAGTCGTCCCCGCTGTCTGCAAGCAACTGTAGAAGGGGAAGAATGCCTCCGGCGGCCCTTCCGGGGGACCACTTCGTGGAGACCAGGGCGCTGCCCTGGACCCGCCAAAGGCCACGCCTTTGGAATCCATTCTCCGCTTTCGCGGGGGCATAGCTTGGCAGAGCGACTCATGCGCGGGGGCGGACTGCCCGCTCGCCCCCGCCGTGCCGGTTAACGGCTGGGGCCGAAGGGAACGGGCGGAGCGACGTGCTGCTTACCGGGACACTCCCCGCCGTCCCCTTCGGCCCCAGCCGGGGTGTTTTTTGAAGACAAAGAAAAGGCCATTCTTCAAATCAAGAAATTTGCCTCTCTCAATGTTCCAAACGCCGTAACGACAAGCTTTTCACGTCTGCACCGAGCGGTTCACACGGCGTGGGCTGGTGTCCGCGAAGATTCGAACGGCCCGTTTTCGTCCCGGAGGGCGAAAGCGGGCCGTTCGAGTCTTCGCGGACGTCGCACAGCCGCGCCCGCCGGTCTCCCCGCCAACAACTCCCAAACTCCCAAGCTACTCGCCCGCGCAGCGGAGATGGGGGTGCAGGGGCTTCGTCCCTGCCGGGTCCAGGGCGGCGCCCTGGTCGCGCCGAAGGCGGCCCCCGCCGGATAGGCGGCCGCCGGAGGCATCTCCCGCCCGAGCCGCCGCCTATCCCTGCGCGTCGATGCGCAGTTCGCGCGGCATGTCGGGCATGGCGCCGGGCATGGCGCAGACGTTGGCGGCGACGTTGGCGGCGTAGCGGTTGATCTGGTCGGTGGATTGGCCGTGCAGGTAGGCGAGGGCCATGGCGGCGGTGAAGGCGTCGCCCGCGCCGATGGTGTCGGCGACGGGGGTGGGTTGTCCGGGCAGGTCGGAGGCGTTTTGGGGGGAGAGGACGAGGCTGCCGTGGGGGCCCCGGGTGAGGACGGCGAGTTTGAGGTCATAGCGGTGGAGGAGGGTTTCCATGGCGGCGCGGGGGTTTTGGGGCAGGCAGAAGAGGGTGGTGAGGGTGTCGAGTTCGGCGTCGTTGAGTTTGAGGACGTCGGCGAGGGCGAGGGAGGTGCGGAGGGTGGCGCTGTCCCAGAAGTGCTGGCGCAGGTTGGCGTCGAAGATTTTGAGGGCCTGGGGGGCGTGCCGGAGCACGGTGCGGACGGCCTGTCGGGAGGCGGGGGAGCGTTGGGCGAGGGTGCCGAAGCAGATGATGTCGGCCCGTGCGGCGAGGAGGAGGTCGTCGGGGGTGGGGGCGAGGAAGTCCCAGGCCACGTTGTCGGGGAAGGTGTAGGTGGCCACGCCTTCGGGGTCGAGTTTGGCCAGGACGGTGCCGGTGGGGTGGTCCGGATCGAGGGAGAGGTGTCGGGTGGAGACGTTTTTGGCCAGGAGGGCGTCGAGGGTCTGTCGGCCGAGTTTGTCGTCGCCGATGCGTGAGAGGGGGACGCCGGTTCCGCCGAGGGCGTTGACGTGGTAGGCGAAGTTGGCGGGCGCGCCGCCCAGGGTGGAGCGGTCGGGCAGGACGTCCCAGAGGATTTCGCCGAGGCCGATGGCGGTGAGGTCGGGCATGGGTTAGTCGGCTCGCTGGACGATGCGTTGCAGCCGGGCTTCGGCCATGGCGCGGAGGTGGTCGTTTTCGGGCCTGCCGCCGGTGGTTTCGAGCAGGTGGAGGTAGTTGTCGAGGGCGGCTTCCATGAGCGGGTGGGTGGGGCCGAGGGCGGCGTCGTATATGCCCAGGCCGCGTTCGTAGAGGGGGGCGGCCTGGTGCGGGCGGCCCGCGCGGTCCAGGAGCAGGGCGAGGTTGCAGAGGGACTGGGCGGTTTCCGGGTGGTCGGGGCCGAAGATTTTTTCGCGGATGGCGAGGCTTTCGCGGAAGCGGGCTTCGGCGGTTTCGGGGTCGCCGGTGCGTTCGAGGAGCAGGGCCACGGTATTCAGGTCGGCGGCGGTTTCCGGGTGATCGTCGCCGTAGAGGGCCCGGTTGATTTCCAGGGCGCGTTCGGCCAGGCGCAGGGCTTCGTCCGGGCGGTCGGCGGCCTCGCAGAGCAGGGCGTAGTTGGCCAGGCAGGAGGCGATGGCCGGGTGTCCCTCGCCGTGGGCCAGGGCGAGGACGCGCAGGCAGTCCTTGAAGGCGGCCTCGGCGTCGGCCAGGCGGCCCAGGGTCTGGCGGATGACGCCCAGGCTGTTCAGGACGGGCGCGGTGACGTGGTTGTCCTCGGTGAAGATGCGCTGTTGCAGGGCGAGACAGGAGGCGAAGGCGCGTTCGGCGCGTTCGGGCTCTCCGGCGGCCCAGAGCACGGTGCCGAGGCCTTCGAGGTCGGCGCAGACGTCGGGGTGTTCGGCCCCTTTGAGGTCCACGTCCACGGCCAGGGCGGCGTCGAGGAGGGCGGCGGCCTCGCGGTGGCGGCCCTGGTAGTGCAGGGCGAACCCGGTCTGGTGCAGGACGCGGCCCGCTGCCTCGGAGCGCAGCCCGGCGGTTTCCACCAGGTCGCGGCAGGCCAGGACGTGCGGCAGAAGCCACTCGTAGACGGGCCATTGCCCGGCGTCGACGTCGGGCAGGACCAGGTTGAGGGCGTAGGCGGCGCGTCCGGCCCAGGTGGCGCGGTCGTCGTCGGCGAGGGTGTCGAGCACGGCCCGGCGGACGTCGTCGGGCAGGGTGAAGGACTGGGCGTCGGCGTCGGACTCGGCCAGGCCCCGGGTGATGAGCGGCTCCATGACGGCGGTGGCCGCGAAGAAGGCGGCGGCCGGGTTGGCCAGGGACGGGTTGTGCAGGGTGCCTTCCATGCCCAGGGCGAAGTCGTAGGGCAGGGGGGCGGAGGCGAGCATGGCGGCCATGAAGAGGGCTTCGGCCCCTCCGGCGGCCTCGGCCTCCACCTCGCGGACGGCGGCCAGGATGTCCTGGGCATTGCGGTGTTCGGTGCCGGTCACGGGCGTTCTCCTTGTTCGGCGGGCATATTCAGTGTTTCCTAGCCGTTTTGGCCGGGCAATTCAAGGCGGCCGAGCGGGCCGGGGCGGACGGCGGGCGTAAAAAAGCCGCCGCCGGGCGGGCCCGGCGGCGGCGAGGGTGCGTTGTCGGCGCGGCTAGCGCTTGACGTTGATGGTGGTGTTGAGCAGGGAGTCGGCCGTGGTGATGAGCTTGGAGTTGGCCTGGAATCCGCGTTGGGT
This sequence comes from Pseudodesulfovibrio sp., assembly GCF_028692895.1. Lineage (GTDB taxonomy): Bacteria > Desulfobacterota > Desulfovibrionia > Desulfovibrionales > Desulfovibrionaceae > Pseudodesulfovibrio. Next base: position 20,060 of record NZ_JAQUWN010000010.1, on the reverse strand, counting down.
GATAATCATGTTGGCGAACTCCTCGGCCATGTCCACGTTGCTTTCCTCCAGGGTGTTCTGCTGGATGGTGCCACGGCCGCTTTCTCCGGCCCGGCCGTCCACGGCCGCGCCCGAGGCGTCGGTGGCCAGGAAGTTGTTGCTGCCGTCCCGCCTCAGCCCCCAGTCGCTGTTGAAGGTGTACAGCGAGATGTAATAGAGGTCCTCGGTCTGGCCGTTGGAGAAGTGGCCCGCGAGCACGCCCTCGCGGCTGACGCTCAGGGATTCCATGTAACCCCAGGAGTAGCCGTCCTGGTTCTGGTAGATGGTGGCCGAGCCCGAGTCGTAGCTGGTGGTCAGGTTCACGTCCCGGTTGATGTCGTTCATGGCCTGCAGGTTGCCCGGATTGATGCCGACGGTCGCGGCCGAACCCGCGCCGGACTTCCAGGAGGACGAGCCGGAGTCGAGGCCGAAGTCGTAGCTGATGGTCCGGGTATCGCCGATGGCGGAGCCGTTGCTTCCGTATGTGTAGGAGAATTCGGGCAGGCCGTCGGTGCTGAACGGGGACGGTTCCCAGGAACCCAGACTCTTGCCCGACGCGCCGCTGGTGGTGTTCAGGCTGAAGGCGGACACGTTCACCAACTGGCCCAGGCCGTCGAAGGTCATGACGCCCAGTCCGGCCAGCCCGGCTGCGGAGGTGCCGAAGGCGGCCGATCCGTCCGAGCCCGGGGGCATGGCCACGAGGTATTCCCAGTAGGTGTATCCCGGCGTGGCGTTGGACATGGCCGTGGAGGCCACGGGGTCGAAATACACGGTCAGGTCGTGGGGGTTGCCGTCCTCGTCGTAGACCTCCAGGCTGGAGGAATAGGCGGGCAGCGAGCCGCCGAAGACGGCGCTCGCGTTGCTCTGCGTGCCGTCGTAGGCCGAGAGCATGGCGAAGAACGGGTTGTCCGTGCTGGTGAAGTGGTCCGCGGCCAGGGCGTCGAGGTTGGTGATCATTTCGAGGCCGCTGGTGGGCAGGGGGTCGGACCGGACCACGCGCACTTCCTCGCCGTCCACGACGATGTCGTCGTATGGGAGTTGGATGTCGGACACGGTGGTGTCGATGTCGCCGGTCTCGCGGTCCACTTTGTAGCCCTGGAGCCGGTAGTCGCTGGGGTCCACCAGGTAGGCGTCGTTGTTGAAGTGGAAGGCCCCGGCCCGGGTGTAGTGGGAGGCTCCGGCGGACACGGTGGAGTTGACGTTGCGCACGCCGTAGAACCCGTTGCCGGTGATGGCGATGTCGGTGACCGTGTCGGTCTCGCTGAGCCCGCCCTCCAGGAAGATGTTGCGGATCTGCGAGATGCCCACGCCTTTGCCGATCTGGCTGATGCTGGTGGCCCCGCCCTGGTAGCGCGACCCGCCGGTCGCCATGGTCGTGCTCATGAGGTCGCCGAATTGGACGTCGGCCTTCTTGAACCCGATGGTGCTGACGTTGGCGAGGTTGTTGCCCACAACCTGCATGCAGTCCCCATGGGCTATGAGCCCGGTGGCTCCGGTGTAAAGCGTGCTGAAACTCATACTTCCTCCGATCCGGCCTCGGCCGGATTCGTGCGGGAATCGCCGGGGGACCCATTCCCCGGAAAAAACTTCCCGAATCCTTCTCGTCCTCGACGGAAGCAAAGGACATGCCAATTGTTAAGAAACATAAATTCAACGTGTTGGAACATAAGTATCGGGGAAATGGCTGCCGCCTCGGCCGGAGCGCGGGCGCGCGGGCCTGTGCAGACCTTGTATTTCCTTGCCATGGCGATTCCGTGAGGATAATGTGGCCCGACTCAATGTTCGGAAAACCAACCGAAAACCATTAACGGAGATCGTGACATGAAACGGACCTTTGCCCTGTTGGGCGGCGCCCTCCTGGCCCTTACGCTGCTTGTCGGCTGCAACCAGTCGTCCACCGGCGTGACCATCGGCGTGGTGGATGAAGCGGCCGCCTTCAAGGACAACAAGGCCGCGGCCAAGGCCATGAAGTACCTTCAGGACCTGGGTGCTCCCCTGCAGAAGAAGGCGGAGGAGGCCTACAAGGCCATGCAGCAGGAACAGAACGAGGCCAACGTGGCCGCCTACAAGAAGGCCATGGGCGAACTGCAGATGGTCATGAACGGCGAACAGCAGCGCGTGGTCGCCCTGATTGACGCCAAGTTCAACCAGGTGCTGGAGACCTACCGCAAGGAGAAGGGCCTGACCCTGATCCTGAGCAAGCAGGGCGTCATCGCGGCCGACAAGACCGTGGACATCACGGCCGACATCGTGGCCGCCATGGACAAGGCCGACATCGACCTGACCCCGCCCCAGGCTCCCGCCGCCCCGGCCGCCGAGGCCGCTCCGGCTGCGCCCGCACCCGAGCAGGCGGCTGCGCCCGCCGCGCCCGCCCCCGAGCAGGAGGCCGCGCCCGCCGCTCCCGCCGAGACCAAGAAGGCCGAATAGCCCGCCGAAACCGGCAATGCAAAGGGCCCGCCCATTCGGACGGGCCCTTTTTTTGCGTCTGGCCTCTGGCGTCATGCGCCGGGCCGGGCGCCTAGTCCTGGTTCATGAATTCACGAATCTCCGCATGTGCGGCGGCCAGCAGGTCGGTGAACCGGCCATATTGATCCCTGGCCAGGCTCAGGTTGCCCTCCCTGGCGGAGTGCTCCATGCCGAGGGCGAGCTCCACCAGAGGCTCGGCGCGGACGACTCCGCACATGCCCTTGAGGGAGTGGGCGCGGGAAGAGGCGGTTGCGCCGTCCCCTTCCGCCAGGGCCCGCCCCAGTTGCTCGTATCGCTCCGGGCTGTCCTCCATGAAGGCGGCCAGCAGCTCCAGGCCAAGTTCCCGGTCGTCGGCCAGGCTGTGCAGAAATGCCTGGGAATTGAAAATGGATAGCGTCATTTTCCCCCCTATTCCAATGGGACATGTCCCCTTAGCCGTATCAGGAGCCCGCCTGTGAGGAAAGGATTATCACGGCCTTATACGAAGGGATTCATAAAAAACCGCAAATTTTGCGACGATTGCGGGGAGGGAATAGTCTTTTTTGATACGTTCGCGCGCGTAGCGGCCGAGTTCGCGAATCGACGGCCCGTCGGCGAGCATACCGGCCAGGGCCTCGGCCAGGGCGGCGGGGTCCTCGGGCGGGGCCACCCGGCCCGTCCCGTCCACCAGGACGGCGCTGTCGCCCACGTCGGTCACCACATTGGGCACGCCGCAGGCCATGGACTCGCCCACCGCGTTGGGGAACGACTCGCCCAGGGACGAGGAGACGTGGACGTCCATGGTGGCCATGAGCCGGGGTACGTCGTTTCGTTCGCCCAGCAGGTGCACCCGGTCGCCGTCCAGGCCCGAGCGGCTCAGCCAGCGGGCCAGGGCCGCGTTGGCGTCGTCCACCCCCCGGCCCACGAGCACGAAATGGGCCCCTGCGAGCCGGGAGTCGGCCAGGGCCGCCGCCTCGACGAAGGTGTCGTGCCCCTTCATGGGATCGAACCGGGCCACGTGGCCGACCACGGGAGCGTCCTGCGGGATGCCCAGCTCCCCGCGCACGGCCCGCCGGGCCTCCGGGTCGGGCCGGAAGCGGGCGGTGTCGAACCCGTTGGGGATGACCTCGAACCGCCGGGCGCGATAGCCCAGTCCCTCGTGGAAGCGGCGGGCCTCCGACGAATTGGTCAGCACCGCGTCGGGCAGGCGCGACAGGGCGGCGCAGGCCTTGAGCGTCAGGGCCGTCATCCGGGGATACTGGTCCAAGGCCATGTATGAGCAGCGCAGGTTCCAGGCCAGGGCCGGGCGCGGGCCGAAGGGAAAGGCCAGGCGCAGGGCCGCCAGGCCGATCAGATCCGCATGATAGAGCCATGTCTGCACCACATCGGGCCGGAAGGCGCGCAGGAGTCGCGCAAGCCGCCACAGGCCGAGGGGAGAGGGCCTGCCCCGGCGCATGCCCAGGGCGTCCACCCCGATGCCCGCCTCGCGCAGCCGCTCGCCCACCGGGCCGGGCTCGATCAGCGAGACCACCCGGCAGGGAAACCGGGCCGGGTCCATGCCCGTGGCCAGGCGCAGGAGCATGGTCTCCGCGCCGCCCACGTCGAGGTCCGTGATAACGTGCAGTATCTTCATGGCGTTGGTCGAGGAACTAGCATCATCCCCGCAAAAAGACCATAGCGCCGGGCTCGCGGTCAGGCGCAGCCGCAGGCGTCCTCGGCCTGCCGCCATCCGCCGTCGGCGAACTGGAGCAGAATCTCGCGCAGCACGCCCGTGCGGCAGTTCTGGAGGCACAGGGTGTTGGGCTGGCGGGTGAAGGCGGCGGCCACCTTGCGGGAACGGGGCAGCCGCGCCCGGACCCATACGTTGTCCGACGGGCGTACGGATTCGATGCGGGCATAGGCCGCCTCCTGATGGCAGGAGCCCTGGCCCGGCGCGGTGACCACCGTGGGCCGGTCCAGGCGCAGGGTTTCGCCCTTGCCCAAAAACTGGAGTCGGGAATCGCTCAGGAACAGCGCGCCGCCCCCCGCGTCCCCATACTGGAAGACCAGCCCGCGCCCGGTCTGGCCCAGCTCCATGGCCTGGCTGAATATGCTCTCGGGCCCCACCGTGTGCTCCAGGCCGGTCAAAGGCTCGCACTCCAGGCCGTTCATGCAGCGCAGGGGGTGGCGGGCCACCAGGTTGCCGGTCAGGCGGTTCACGGGACGGAAATAGCGTCGCCGCGCTTCGCTCCGCTCGGCCAAGGCCCGGGTCATGCCCGTCAGGATCATGGCCTGGAGCGCGCAGGCCGAGCCGCCCGCCTCCTCCTGGCCGGAGTCGAAACGCGCCAGGAGCAGCCTGCCGCACAATACCGCCAGGTCCACATCGTCCAGCGTCCCGAACAGCGTGTCGGACAGGGCCGGCGCCCGTTCCCCCAACTCCGGATCGCTCTTCAGCAGCAGGCCGATGAGCCGCAGAAAATACCGGCCGGGCCCCTGCCCGTATTTCTCGGGAAAAACATCGACCCACGTTCCACGGCTGGCGGCCATGACCAGGGCGAACAGGGCCGCCACGCTGAGCATCCGGCGGTTGACCGCGCTGTCTATGGTGGGCCAGACAGCCCCCCGCCGCCCGGAGTGCAATACCCGCCGCGTCGCGGCCACGTCCAGCCAGCCCGAAAGGTCGCCGTTGAAACGCAAGGCCAGGTCCGGCAGCACGGCCAGCCCCTCGGGCAACCATATCTCGCCCGCCGGCGGCCCGGACTGGATGGCGTCCATCAACCCGCCCATGGCCAGCGGGGCCGCCGACGTGCAGACCATGGCCCGCAACTTGCGCACCCCGCGTTCCTGCAACATCTCCGGCAGGCCGCAGCCGAAACCGCCGCCGTCCACCAGATACACCCCGCGCGGGCTCCTGAGCAGGTAGGACTCGCCCTCACGAACCGGCATCACCCTGAATTCCGTCATCATTCTTGCCGCCCGCGCCTCCCCAGGCCTGGCCTGACCGACCCGCCGCAACCAAATGATCGTTTGCCGCCGCGAACCGAATTTGAATAAATATCGCCTATGGGAAATGTACCGGAAAATCGGTGGGGTGGGGATAGCCCAGCCTGACATCCGCGTTGCGAGCATAGCGCAATAATCATGTCAAATCAACTCGTTGTGCTCGCTTTTCGACCCCGGTTCCGGCGGCTGTGCAAGGCGTTGACAAGATCATTTCACCCCATTATATGCGACCGACCAAACGTCACAGGAGATGTGAGAACCATGAAAAGTGTCCTCAGCTACACCCTGACGCCTGTGCTTAGCGCGCTTCTTGTCATTCTGGCTGTAGTTGTTATCGTCAAGCAGCAGGAGATCGACTCCCTGCACCACAAACTGGTACTGACCGAGCAGACCGCCGAGGCCCGCAAGGGCATGATCGAGGAAGTCCGGCTGCTCCAGAAGGCCCTGACCAATTCGCCCGTGCGGACGGTCACGGTCACCGCATACAACCCCACCACCGACCAGTGCGACGACGACCCGCTCATCGCGGCGTCCAATCGCCGGGTCCGCCAGGGCACCATCGCCGTGTCCCGCGACCTCTTCGACCAGGGCTGGGTCTTCGGCCGCAAAGTCCGCATCGAAGGGCTCGGCATCTTCGAGATCAATGACCTCATGAACAAACGCTTCACCAAGCGCATCGACATCTTCATGTGGGATGAGGCCAAGGCCCGCGAGTTCGGCAAAAAGAACATCCGCGCCGCCCTCCTCGCCATCTGATCCCGAATCGACAACAACCCCAGCGGGCGCGACTCCTCGGAGCCGCGCCCGTTGCCGTTTGACGGCGAAGCTGCGGCCGGGCGTGCGTGTGAATGCCTCCGGCGGCCCCCGCCGGCATTCCCTGGCCCGGCTAATCCAGCCAGCGGACGGTGACGTCTCTGCGGCGGGGGATGCGGGCGTAGCGGAATTTGGGGTAGCCGAGCATGAGTGCCGCGTAGACGCCGTGACCTTCGGGGATGCCGAGTCGTTCGCGCAGGGCCTGGCAGCCTTCGGCGGCTTCCATGAGGAATCCGGCCCAGCAGGCGCCGATGCCGCGCGCGTGGGCGGCGAGTTCGAGGTAGGCGGCGGCGAGGGCGCAGTCTTCGGCGGGGTTGAAGCCGTCTTCGGCGGCGTAGGCCACGGCGACGTGGGGGGCGTTGTGGCAGACCTTGTCGACGCCTTTTTTCCAGTTTTTGATGACGCCGGGGAAGACGTTGTTGATGGACATGTAGTGGACGACGTGGCTGACGAGTTCCTGGGTGGTTTCGGCCGAGCGGGTGACGATCCAGCGGGCGGGCTGGCCGTTTTTGGCGCTGGGTGCGAAGGCGGCGACGCCGAGGAGTTCGAGCAGGATTTGCTCGGGGATGGTCTTGTCGCGGTAGGTGCGGATGGAGCGCCTGGAGCGCAGGAACTGGTCGGCCTGTTCGGGTGTGACGTGCTGGTCGCGGATCATGGCCCGGCACTGTTCGGGCGAAAGGGCGTCGGTGACGGGCGGCATGTCGGGCAGGGCGAGGGCGCCGGTGGGGCAGACGGCCACGCAGTGTCCGCAGGCGATGCAGGTTTTTTTGGCGGCGGGCCGAAGCTTGGGGAAGCCTTCGGGGTCGTCCACGATGAGGTCGTAGGGGCATTCGGCGGCGCAGGCGCCGCACCGTTTGCATTTTTCCTTGTCGGCGAACATGGGTGTTTTTCTCCGCTACGGTTGCGCCCCGTCGGCGGGGCGGTTTTCCGTGGCCGGACGGGACCGGCCTAGTTGGCGGCGGGCAGGGTGAAGATGAAGGTGGAGCCCTCGCCCAGTTGGGATTCGACCCAGATGCGGCCGCCGTAGTGCTCGATGATTTCGCGGCAGATGGTCAGGCCCAGGCCGGTGCCTTTGGGCTTGTTTTCCATGGTGTCGCTGCGGGTCTGGTGGAATTTCTCGAAGATTTGGGACTGGTCGTCGGCGTGGATGCCGAGGCCGGTGTCGGCCACTTCCACGCGCACCTGTCCGAAGCGGGGGAAGGCGCGCACGGTGACGTGTCCTTCCTCGGTGAATTTGGCGGCGTTGTTCAGCAGGTTGATGAGGACCTGCTGGATGCGGTCCGGGTCGGCGATGATGGCGGGCAGGTCGGCGTCGATTTCGGTGGCCAGGTCCACCTTGGGATTTTGGGCGAACATGCCGGTGACGGAGTGCACGGCCACGTCCACGGCGTCGGCCACGTCGAGCCGTTCGTCGCGCCAGCCCATGCTGCCGGACTCGATCTTGTTCAGGTCGAGGACGTCGTTGATGAGCCGGGTGAGGCGTTCGCCCTCGTGGCTGATGATGGTCAGGTTTTCGCGGATGCGTTCGCCTTTCTTGACCAGGACGGGCTTGTCGCTGCCGAGCGGCATGAAGTTCTTGGTGAACTCCTTGTTGATGAGCTTGGCGAAGCCGAGGATGGAGGTGAGCGGGGTGCGCAGTTCGTGTGACACGGAGGAGAGGAAGGCGGACTTCATCTCGTCGAGTTCGCGCAGGCGCTGGTTTGCCTCTTCCAGTTCGCGGGCCTTGTTGACGAGGTCCTCGGTCCGTTCGCGCACCAGTTGCTCCAGGTGCCTGTTCAGGTCGGCCAGGTCCTGTTCGGCCTGTTTGCGTTCGGTGATGTCCTCCAGGATGCCCTCGATGAAGATGAGCTTGCCGGACTCCGCGCCGTGGATGGCGCGGGCGTTGAGGGAGCCCCAGATGGTCTTGCCGTCGCGGCGGTAGTATTCTGCCTCGAACCCCTTGACCTCGCCGCGTTCGCGGACGTGGTCGTAGAAGCGCTGCATGGCGTCGGGGTTGACCATGATGCGCGAGCCCAGGGAGCGGACGTTGGACAGGAACTCGTCCAGGGACTCGTAGCCGAAGATGCGGGCCATGGCGGGGTTGGCGCGGCGCAGCACGCCGTCGGGCGTGGCCTGGAAGATGCCTTCGATGGCGTTTTCGAAGATGCCCCGGTATTTCTCCTCGGCTTCCTGAAGGGTCTTGTTCATGGCCTGGAGTTTCTTTTCGCGCGCCTCGATCTCGGCGGACATGCGCCGGAACCGTTTGGCGATCTCCAGGAGTTCGGCGTGGTGCACCTCGCCGAAGTCGTAGGAGAAGTCGCCCTTGGCCACGCGGGCGATGCCCTGCTGGAAGACGTGCAGCGGCTTGTTCAGGAAGACGCGCAGGAGCAGGCCGGTGATGGCCAGGATGACGGAGATGGCCACGACGATGAGCAGGGAGGAGACCAGGAGCTGTTCGTCCAGCCGTTTCTTTTCGCGCGCCAGGGTGAAGTCGATCTCGGCCCGGCCGATGGTGCGCCCCTCGAAGACGATGGGCCGCACCTTGCTGAAGTCCGCCTTGGTGCCGGAGAATTTTTCGTGGGCGAAGACGACCTCGTTGCGCGAGCCGTAGATGCGGATGCCCTGGACCATGTCGTCGTGGGTGTAGACCGAGCCGATGAGCCGGGCGTTGTCGTAGTCCAGGTTCCAGATGGGCACGGCCAGGATTTCGGCCACGCTGGCGATGGTGTCCTCGCCCTTTTCCTCGGCTGTGGCCCACATCTCCTCGGACTGCTGCCAGTAGATGTAGGCGCCCATCGCCGTGGCCACGATCAGGACGATGACCACAAGACTGGAGGTCAGGTCGCGCGAGATGGACCGGGTCGTGAAAAACGGGCGTTTGGGCTTGTCGGTGTTCATCTGTCCTTTACCGGGTGCGGAAAATCGGGACGAAACTGTCGCATGGCTATCCCTGGATTCATTTAATTACACAAGTCGGTTCCCGGTGTCACCATAGTTATTGAAGGTGCCTGGAAGCTTCGGCGTCGAGGGCTCCGCTGCGGACGAGGTGGAGCAGGGCGTCGCTCAGCCGGTTGCGCTGGGCCGCGCCGCTTTTGGCCAGCAGCAGGCAGGGGGAGTAGGCGGCCAGGGTGATGGGCTTGCCCAGGGCGCGCGCGGGATAGCGGTTCTTTTGCAGCCGGGCCAGGACCACCCGCTCCCAGCCCAGGACCGCGTCGGCCCGTCCGGCCAGGGCGAGGCGGATGGCGTCGCCGGTGTTTTGCGCGGGCAGGGGCGTTGCGCCCAGTTGTCGGGCCGTGCGCAGGAGCGAGGCGTCGGTCCGGGCCAGGGACAGGGTCTTGGCCCCCAGGTCGCGCGGGGAGCGCAGGACCGTGGTGGCGCGCGGCAGCACCACCAGCTTCAGGTGCAAGGCCGGGCCCAGGTTGGAGGCCCCGGCGGCCCGCGCCAGCGAGGCGTCGGCCAGGGCCGCGCCCGCCGCGCCATTGGCCAGGGCCTGGCCGATGCCCGCCGTCGGCATCTGGATCACCTGCGGGGTCAGGCCCGCCTTGCGGAGCAGCAGGCGCGCCAGGTCGGCCAGCAGGGCCGGGGAGGGGCAGGCGTCGGAGGGCACGGCGATGGTGAACTGTCCGGCCGGGGCCGGGATAGCCGGGAAGGCCAGGAAGGCCAGGAGGGCGCACAGGAGGAGGGCGGTCCGCGATCGGAGCATGGTTCCCCTTTTGTTGGCGGTTCTCTGAACCGCCATGATACGGCCAAACCGGAGAATTGACAACGCCGGGGGTCCCGGCCCCTTGCCTTGCGCGCCGGAGTCATCTAACAGGCGTCGATGATGCGCGCGCCGATCCGAATCCTGCTCCCCGCCCTGCTGGCGCTGCTCCTCTGGGCGGCCCCGGCCCACGCCCATCCCCACGTCTACGTGGACGTCTCCCTGACCTTCGAGCTCGACGGGACCGGCCTGGCCGCCCTGTGCGAGGACTGGCTCTTCGACGACCTCTTCACCAACGCCATCCTGGCCGAGCTGGGTCTGGACCCGGCCGCTCTGGCCACCCCGGAGGGCCAGGCCGCCATCAAGGCCGGGGCCTTCGACAACCTGGCCAACTTCGGGTATTTCACCTTTCTCGAAAACGGGGGAGGGCGGCTGCCGGTCGGCCAAGTGCGCGATTTCCGGGCGTCCCTCAGGGAGGGGCGGCTGGCCTACGCCTTCACCGTGCCCGTCCACCTGTCCTCGGCGGAGATGCGCGGCTTCCGCGCCGCCGTGTTCGACCGGGAATACTACACCGACATGCTGCTCCTGGAGGACCGCATCGCCATCGCCGGACCGGGGGCGGAGCGCGCCGGCTTCTCCATCCGCCCGGCCAAGGACCGGACCTACTGGCAGTTCATCGTGCCCCAGGCCGTGCACCTCTCGGTGAGGGGGCCCGGCGGCGGGACCTCGCCCCTGCTGACCGGCGGGGAAGAACCGGCCGTCCCGGCCGGGACGCTTTCGCTCCTCGAACGGGCCATGAACCTGGTGCGCCAGGCCCAGAAGGCGCTCACCCTCAAGCTCAACGGCTTCGGCCTGGGCATCCGCTCCGCGCCCCTCGGCCCGGCCCTGTGGTGGTTCCTGGCCTTCTCCTTCCTCTACGGCATCGTCCACGCCGTGGGACCGGGGCACGGCAAGGCCGTGGTCTGCTCCTATTTCCTGAGCCGCCCCGGCTCGTTTTTTTCGGGCGCGCTCATGGGCAACGCCATCACCTTCGTGCACATGAGCTCGGCGGCCGTGGCCGTGGCCCTGGCCTACGCCCTGTTCTCCACGGGAATGGGCGGGGTCACCGAGGCATCCCTCGCCCTCCAGCCCGTCAGCTACGCTCTGGTCGCGCTGGTCGGCCTCTTCCTCCTGCTCAACACCGCGCGCGGGCTGTGGCGGGGCGGCCTGCTGGCCGAACCCGGCTGTTCCGCTCCCGCCGGGGCGGCCGCGCCCGAAAGCCTCCGCCAGATTCTGCTCGTCTCCCTGGTCACCGGCTTGGCGCCCTGCCCCGGCGCGGCCGTGATCCTCGCCTTCGCCGTGGGCCAGCAGATCCTTTGGGCCGGGCTCCTGGCCGTGGTGGCCATGGCCGCGGGCATGGGCGTCACCACGACTCTCTTCGCCTGGGGCGCGGTGGCCGCCCGGTCCGCCACCCTGCGGCTCTCCTCGGCCAATCGTCGGGTCTTCAACTGGCTGTACGGCGCCCTCGCCCTGTGCGGCGGCTTGGCCATCACCCTCATCGGGACGGCCCTGTTCATGAGCAGTTCGGTCTGGCACTAGGGGGGGGGCTCGCCGACCCGCCTGCGCCGCACGGGCGAAAAGACGCGGAAGGGCGATCCCCGCCGGGCGGAGGGAGTGCGCGCCACGAAAGCCTTGGGAGGCGGAGGAAAAGGGGAGAGGGGAGCCTTTTTCAAAAAGGTTCCCCTCTCCCCTTCTCTCCCGGCCGCCGGAAGTCCGTCTAATCCGCCAGGGCGTCCTTGACGGTTTCGACGAGTTTTCGGGTGTCGATGGGCTTGGTGAAGGTTTCGACCACGTCGAAGACCTTGGCCAGTTCGACGATGGCTTCGGGGTTGAAGGCCTCGCCGCCGGAGATGGCGATGAACTTGTGGTTGCGTTCGGACTTGATCAGTTCGCCCATGACCTGGAGGCCGCCCTTCTTGGGCAGGAAGATGTCCACTATGGACAGGTCGACGGGTTTTTCGCGGCAGATTCGGATGGCTTCCTCGCCGTCCGCCGCCTCGACCACGTTGTAGCCTTCCGCCTCCAGCACGGATTTGATCAGCTCCCGGATGATGGGCGCGTCGTCCACCACGAGTATGGTCTTCATGGGTAAGCTCCTTTGTCGGCTTGCTTCGACGTCAGGCTTGCGGTTTCTTCCTGAGGAACTCTAGCGCTTCACGCAATTCGAGTTCAAGGATTTTCAATTTATTATCACATGACGGCCCGTCCTTCTGGCCGCAGAAGAACTCCAACTGCTCGGCGCGGGAGCCGACGCGGTTCGCGCCGATGGTCCGGGCCGCGCCCTTGATGGCGTGGGCCAGGCGTTTGGCCTCGGCGAAATCCTTCCCGGCCAGGCCTTGGCGGACGCCCTCCAGGTCCACGGGCGCGTCGCGCACGAAGAACTCGTCCATGCGGCCCAGCAGGTCGCTCCGGCCGCCGAGGCGGTCCAGCGCGCCTTCGCGGTCGAAGGCCGCGCCGTTCACCTTGGGGACCCGCTCCTCGGCCTCGGGCGCGGAGCGGCCCTCCATGACGCGGGAAATGGCGGCGTAGAAGGCGTCCATGCTCATGGGCTTGGCGATGTAGTCGTTCATGCCCGCGTCCAGGAAACGCTCCCGGTCGCCCTTGAGGGCGTGGGCGGTGATGGCCACGATGGGCAGGCTCGGGTTCAGGGCGCCCGAGTTGGGGTCGCGGATGGCGCGGGTGGCGGTGATGCCGTCCATGACGGGCATCTGCACGTCCATGAGCGCCAGGTCGAAGCGCTGTTCCCGGACCGCCTCCAGGGCCTGCGCGCCGTTCTCCACGGTGGTGACGTCGTGCCCGTGCTGTTCGAGCAGGGTCTTGGCCAGGAAGCGGTTGAGGGCGTTGTCGTCCGCCAGCAGGACCTGCAGGCGGCCCAGGGCCGGGGGCGGGGCATAGGCAGCGGGCTTGGGCAGGGCGGCCGGGTCGCCGAGGGCGAAGCGGGCGGTGAAGGAAAAGGTGGAGCCCTCGCCCTCGATGGAGGCGAGGCGCATGTGGCCGTGCATCAGCTCCACCAGCAGCTTGCAGATGGCCAGGCCCAGGCCGGTGCCGCCGTGCTTGCGGGTGATGGTCTCGTCGGCCTGGAGGAAGGATTCGAACACGGCGTGCTGCTTGTCGGCCGGGATGCCGATGCCGGTGTCGGCCACGGCGAAATCCAGGGCGGCCTCGCCTTCCCCGGTCCCCGGTTCCCCGGCGTTGGTCACCGACACGGTGATGCCGCCCCGCTCCGTGAACTTGACCGCGTTGGAGATGAGGTTGATGAGCACCTGCTTGAGCCGGGAGGGGTCGCCCAGCAGCACGTCCGGGACCGCGTCGTCCACGGCCAGGTCGAAGGCCAGGCTCTTGGCCGAGGTCTGGAGCCGGTGGATGTCCATGACCGATTCGAGGACCTGGCGCAGGTCGAAGTGGAGGGATTCCAGGGAGAGCTTGCGCGCCTCGATCTTGGAGAAGTCGAGGATGTCGTTGATGACCGTGAGCAGGGACTCGCCCGCTTCCATGATCCGGTGCAGGTAGCGCTCGCGCTTGGGCTCGTCCTTTTCCAGGAGGGCGAGCTCGGCCATGCCGAGCACCGCATTGAGCGGGGTGCGGATCTCGTGGCTCATGTTGGCCAGGAAGTTGGACTTGGCCCGGGTGGCGGCGTCGGCCTTCTTCATGGCCGAGACCAGGCGCATGGACTTGCTGGTCAGCTCGTTGTTGGCCCGCTCCAGTTCGCGGGTGCGCTGGCGGACGCGGTCCTCCATCTTGTCGTGGGCCTTTTGCAGGGCGTCCTCGGCCTTCTTGCGGGCCGTGATGTCGATGCCGAGCACCATGATCATCCGCTCCCCGGCCGCGTCGGTCATGGGGCTGCATTGCAGGTGGAAGGTCCGGCCCTGGGCGTCGGTCCAGTCCCACTCCATGGCCCGGTCCTCCTGCATGGCGGCCATGGGCGGGCAGCCGGCGCAGTCCTCGTCACGGCAGTGCAGGACATCCTTGCAGGGCAGGTCGCCGGGGCGGCCGAAATAGCGGCGGAAATAGCGGTTGGCGTACCGGATGGTGTGGTCCGGGTAGAGGTGGTAGACGATGCCCGGCAGGGACTCCATGAAGAAGATCTGGCGCTGCTGCTCGCGGCGCAGCCACTGGTCCGTGCGGCGCAGGTCCGTGAGGTCGGCCGTGGAGACCGCGAGCCGGGCCACCCCGCCCCAGGGATCGGGCACGGGCACGATGGCGTGGGCCAGGATGCGCTCGTTCACCTCCTCCTCGAAGCGCACGAGCCGGGAGCGCATGATGGCCTGGGCGAGCTTTTCCCGATGCTCGGCTGCCGATTCCTCGGGCAGCAGGTCGAAGAGGTTGACCTGCTCCAGCTCCTTGCCCCGCTTGCGGCCGAACCGCCTGGCCGCGACGTCGTTGGCGGCCAGGATGTGGCCCCCGACGTCCACCACCAGGGCCGATGAGGCCGAAGCCTCGATCAGCGCGGCGGCCGTCCCGTCCAGGGAGACGTAGGACGTCGGCGCGGCGGGTTTTCCGTTGTTCTTCATGTTCGCTTCCCGATCCTCGGTTCTTCGGGCTCCGGATGGCCTGCCGTGTTTCCTTGGCGGCGGATTGCTCCCCCGAGGCCACGGCCGGGACGACGTTGCCCCGGGTGGCGCCCTGGATCGCCTGAATGTTCTCGCCCACCTCGCGCGTGGCGTCCATGGTTTTTTCCGCCAGCTTGCGGACCTCGTTCTCCGCCACGGCGAACCCCCTGCCCGCGCCGTCCGCCCTGGCCGCCCCGATGGCCGCGTTCAGGGCCAGAGGCCGGGCGGCCACGAGAAAGGCGATGAAACGGCTTTGCACGGAATTCAGGGCCGTGCGCGTCTCCTCGGCAACGGCTTCAAAGGCGGCCCCGGACCGGCGGAACAGGGGCCGGTGGATACTCTCCTGTTAGGAAGCCGCCGCCATCCGGTCAATTAGAATCGCGCCGGACCGCTCCCTTGGCGGTTCCCAGGACGGCCCGCTCCTGCTACCAAGGGACATGGACCACCGGGGAACCATCATCCGCCCGCCCAGCGAGGCCGACAGCATCCTGCTCCAGGTCACCCTGGGCTGCTCCCACAACCGCTGCGCCTTCTGCGGCGCGTACCTGGACAAGCCCTTCGCCATCAAGGACCCGGCCGCCGTCCGCCGGGACCTCGACTTCGCCTCCGCGCACTGCGCCCGCCAGCGCCGCCTCTTCCTCTGCGACGGCGACGCCCTGGTCCTGCCCCAATCCCGGCTTCTCGCCCTCCTCGCCGACATCCGCGCCCGACTCCCCTGGGTCACCCGCGTCGGCTCCTACGCCCGCGCCGCCGGCCTGGCCCGCAAATCCGACGCCGACCTGGCCGCCCTGCGCGACGCAGGCCTCGGCATCGTCTACATGGGCCTCGAATCCGGCGACGACGCCGTCCTCTCCTCCATGAACAAGGGCGAGACCGCCGCCCTCATCGTCGAGCAGGGCCGCCGCGCCCGAGCCGCCGGAATCAAGCTCAACGTCACCATCCTCAACGGCCTGGGCGGCGTCGCCGGCTCCCTCGCCCACGCCCGCGCCACCGCCGACGCCCTGAGCGCCATGCAGCCCGACCAGATCGCCGCACTCTCCCTCATGCTCATTCCCGGCACCCCCCTCCACGCCCGCCACCGACAAGGCGGCTTCACGCTTCCCGACAGCCTCGGCATCCTTCGCGAACTGCGCGAAATGATCGCCCATCTCGACCTGCCGCGCGCCCTCTTCCTCGCCAACCACGCCTCCAACTACCTGCCTCTCAAGGTCCGCCTGCCCTCCGGCAAGGCCAGCGCCCTCGAACAGCTCGACCAGGCCATCGCCGGGCTCACGCCGCTGAGGCCGGAAGGGATGCGGCGGCTGTAGGCCGGAGGCATTCCCCGCTTCTTATCCCCGGACGACCACCCCGTCCTTCATCACGAGCACCGGGTCGGCCAGGGTGTCGAGGGCTTCCAAGGGGTTGGCGCGGGTGACGAGGAGGTCGGCCTGGGCGCCGGGTTCGATGACGCCCCGGTTAGCCAGTCCGCAGGCGTGGGCGCTGCCGGAGGTGGCGGCCTGGAGGACGGCGCGGGTGGGGAGTCCGGCGTCGTGGAGCAGGTGGAGTTCGGCGAGGGGCATGCCCGCGTCGGTGCGTCGGTAGGGAAAGTCGTTGCCCACGGCGATCTGGCCGCCGAGGGCATGGAAGGCGGCGGTGGGGATGGTCTGGCAGGGGCCGCGCCAGAGGGAGCGGGAGAGGACGTCAAGGGTGGGGGCGAGGGTGACGCGGTTGCGGGCCATGCGTTCGAGCAGGGCGAGGTAGTGGGGTGCGGGGGCGGTTTCGTCCGGGATGAGGACGGGCTGGGGGCCGGACGGGGTGATGTGGCGGTGGGGGACGTGGTCCACGACGTCGACGCCCGCGTCGAGGGCGGGGGCGAGTCCGCCGAGGTCTTCGACGTGGCAGCGGACGGTGAGGCCGAGTTTGCGGGCCTGGTCGGCGGCGGCAGCGGCGGTGGCGGTGTCGAGCAGGGGCCAGGGGGTGGGGTAGGGGCCGGGTTCGAAGGCGAGCTTTATCATGGTTGCGCCGTGGTCGGCGAGGAAGCGGACGTGTCGGCGGGCCTGCCGGGGCGAGGTGGTGGGCAGACCGTGTTCCGGGCTGTGGACGGGCAGGGGGTAGCCGCCGGGCGGGCAGAGCATGGGCCCGGCGCAGGCGGCGGTGGCGGTCTGGCCGGTGGGGGACCGGGCGAGTTCGCGCAGGGCGGCGAGGGGCGAAGCCGCGTCGCCGATGGAGGTGACGCCGTGGACGAGGTGGCGGGCGCGGCGGTCGTCGTCGGCGTGGACGCGGTGGACGTGGCAGTTGATGACGCCGGGCAGGATGTGGCCGGTGCGGAAGAGGACCGGGGTGTCCGGGGGCAGGGCGGCGGCCGGAAGCACGGCCTGGATGCGGGCGCCGGAGACGAGCACGGCGTGGTCGGGCAGGGGGGTGAGGCCGGGGCCCGCGAGGACGGTGCCGACCAGGGCGCGGGGCGAGGACGCCGCCAGCGCGGGGCGCGGCAGGGCCAGGGCGGCGCAGGCGGCCAGAAAGGCGCGGCGGGACAGGGTTTCGGCCATGAAGCCGACGGTACGGGATATGGACGGGCCGGGCAAGGCCGGGCGCAGTCGTCCCTGGGCTACTGGACGGTTTCCCGGTCCGTTTCCCCGTGCATGGAGAAGAAGGAGTCGGCCCAGGAGAAGGCGTGCTGGTAGCTGACGGCCACGGTGCCGGGCAGGAGGTTCAGTTCCTTGGCCAGTGTGCCCACGGCGTCCCAGTCCGAGCTCTCGATGGCCTTGGCCAGGGCGATCCAGGAGGTGTAGCGGTTGTTCTGTCCGCACAGGGCGGCCTTGATGGCGTCATCCACGGGCAGTTGTTTGACCACGTCCTTCATCTCCATGTCGAACAGGGCGTCGAGCAGGGAGAAGAGGCCGAGCATGAAGAGCTTGTCCGACTCCTCCTCGTAGCCCCCGCCCAGGGCGGCGGTTTCGAAGAGCTTGGCCCGGTGGGCCGAGAGGTAGGCGAGCTCCATGGTCTTTTCCGACGGGGTCATGTCCGTGAGGATGATGAGCCTGAGCCAGTTGCGGATGGGTTTCCAGCCCGCCAGGACCACGGCCTGCCGGATGGAGGTGATGGTGGAGGCGAAGCTGAAGTTGGCGGAGTTGAGGAAATTGAGCAGCCGGTAGCTGATGGTCACGTCCGCCTCGATGGCCGGGGCCAGGGCGTCGAAGTCGGGCTCGTCCTTTTCGATGATTTCGAAGAGCTTGAGCCGCGTCACTTCGGAGGAGGAAATCTTGCGTCCGGACTGGACCTGCGGGCGCTGGAAGAAGAAGCCGTGGAAGAGGTGGAACCCGGCGTCGCGGGCCATGGCCAGGATGTCGGCGGTTTCCACCCGTTTGGCGATGAAGCGGGCCGAGCCGCTTTTCTTGCCCCGGGAGACGATGCGGGAGAGGTCGTCGGGGGCCTTGCCGTCCATGTCCACGACGAAGTAGTCGGCCAGTTCGGCCAGGTGTTCGCCGCCTTCGCGGCCCTCGAAGTTGTTGACGGCCACTTCGTAGCCCTGGTTGCGGAATTCGGCCAGGGCGGTGAGGGTGGCGGTGTCGGCCTCGGCCGTCTCCTCCACGATGATGACCACGTTGGGCCAGGGCACGGCCAGGGGGGTGTCGCGCTTGATGTCGTCGGGGGTGAAGTGGATCATCAGGCGGCCCTTGGCCCCGGCGATGCCGCCGCACAGGGGCAGGTTGGCCACCAGGGTCATGGTCGCTTCGGAGTTGTCGGCGATGACGGCGTGATCCGCGTTCTGGCTGTCGCGGAACAGGAGCATGTACCCCCAGGTGCCGTTGTTCCGGTCGAACACGGGCTGCCGGGCGATGAATATGTTTTCGTATGCTATGTCTTCGCTCATGGGTGCTCGCTCCGGGCGTCCGCCCGCTTGTTTCCTGTTTCCATGTTCTGGCGCGCAAGTCAATAAAAGGAACGGTTGCGGCGCGTCAAGCTTCGGTTGCACCCGCCGGGCGGGGCGGATTCCCCTTTTCTCTTGGGCGCGAGTGTATTATGTCATGGCGCAATGGAGCGACAACAAGCCGAAACGGCGCGGAACCAGCACAGGGGTGACACGATGCACATAGGAAAAGCCATTCGCCTGGAGAGAATCTTCAACCGCAACACCGGGCGCACCATCATCGTGCCCATGGACCACGGCGTGACCGTGGGGCCCATCGCAGGGCTGGAGAAGATGCGCGACACCGTCACCGACCTGGTGGCGGGCGGGGCCAACGCGGGGTTGGTGCACAAGGGCCAGGTCAAGCTCGGCCACCGCATGCAGGGCCGGGACTTCGGCTGCATCGTCCATCTTTCGGCCGGGACCTGCCTTTCGCCGTACCCCAACGTCAAGCGGCTGGTGACCACGGTGGAGGAGGCCATCCGCCTGGGCGCGGACGCCGTGAGCGTGCACATCAACCTGGGCGACGAGACCGAGGGCCAGATGCTGGCCGACCTGGGAGCCGTGGCCGCGTCGGCGGGCGAGTGGGGCATGCCCCTGCTCGCCATGATCTATGCGCGCGGGGCCAAGATCCCGGACGAGTTCGCCCCGGACGTGGTGGCCCACTGCGCCCGCGTGGGCGCGGAGCTCGGCGCGGACGTGGTCAAGGTCAACTACACCGGCGACCCGGAGTCCTTCGCCAAGGTCGTGGAGTGCGCCTGCGTGCCCGTGGTCATCGCGGGCGGGGCCAAGATGGACTCCACGCGCGACTTCCTGAACATGGTCCGCGCCTCCCTGGACGCGGGCGGGGCGGGCCTTTCCGTGGGCCGCAACGTCTTCCAGCACCACAACCGGACCCGGCTGGTCCAGGTCCTCAACCGCGTGGTTCACGAGAACATGAGCGTGGACGCGGCCTTGGAAGGGCACGAGGACATCCTGTAGCTTTCCGGCAGCGCGCCGATGCAAAGCCCCCGCCCGGAGCGCCGGTCGGGGGCTTTCCTTATGCGGCCCCATGTCAATCCCTCCCATTTGCCCTGTCTTCGACTGTTCACAGGCCAGACTCTACCCTCACCATTGCGGCTAATAGAGTGTATTCCTTTTCTTATTCGTGCTCTGCGGCACCAAGTACCGATTCGGTACGGTAGTTGTTTTGGATCGCCATTTTTGTTCGTAGTCGATGCTACCTAAGGCCCCCCGCGATCCGTTCAGGCCGTTGCCGGTGGCAAGCTGGGCTTCCACAGCAATGCGGCCAGCTTTCGAGCCAGCGCGGTGATCGCCTTTTGCGGCACGCCGTGTCGGCTCAAAATCCGATTGTAGAACTCCCGCGCCCATTCGTCTCTTTGCTTCCAGCCCCAGGCCGCTTCCACGAGCAGGCTTCGCAAGCGACGTTGCCCCACCGGTCGGATAAACGACTTTCCCTTTCCGCCACCGCTTTGCCGGATCACCGGGGCCAGGCCGAGATAGGCCGTCACCTCCTCGCTGCGGTTGAAACGCTCCGGGCGGTATATTTCAGCGGCAAATGCGGTCGCGACCACCTCGCCGACGCCAGGAACGGACCTCATGGCGGCGATGCGTCGCGCCTCGTCTTGTTCCTTGGCGTGCAGGC